>DASZNG010000069.1:0-3148 GCA_035551535.1 Acidimicrobiales bacterium
CGACGGCGCCGGTCGGTACCGGTTGGCCGGTCGCCTCCTCGATCGGCAGGAACGGCAGCTGGCCAGCCGGGCCGGACACACCGGTCCCTGGTCGGGGGAGTGGCGGGTGGTGGTGGTGACCACCTCGGGGAGCTCGGCGGAGACCCGGTCCAAGCGGCGCACCGCGTTGCGGTTCGCCCGGTTGGGGGAGCTGCGCGAGGGGGTATGGATGCGGCCCGACAACCTCGAGGTCCGACTCGACCCGGAGGTGGGGCGAGACTCGAGCGTCCTCTCGGCCCGGCCCGAGGGTGACCCCGGGGCGTTGGCGGCCCGGCTCTGGGACCTGGAGGGCTGGGGACGCCGGGCCGGCCAGCTGATGCAGGCGATGAATGCCCGGGCGCCCTCGGGCCCCGCCGATCTGGCTCCGGGCTTCGAGCTGTCGGCCTCCGTGCTCCGTCACCTGCAGGCCGATCCCCTGTTGCCGGACGAGCTGTTGCCGGCCGGCTGGCCGGGCGGAGGGCTGAGGGAGCAGTATGACGGCTGGGACGCCGGTTACCGCTCGGTGCTGGACAAGTGGAGCCGGAGCACCTGAACCCGGCGGCCCGAACCCCGAGGAGAGACATGACCGAGGCAGACACACCGCCACCCCTGCAAGGCCGGGTGGCGGTCATCACCGGAGGGGCCCGGGGCCAAGGCCGGAGCCACGCGCTCGAACTGGCCCGGCTCGGGGCCGACGTGGCCATCTGCGACCTCTGCGAGGACATCGCCACCATCGGGTATCCGCTGTCCACCCGTGACGATCTGGCCGAGACGGCCAAACTCGTCGACGCCGCCGGCCGGCGGTGCGTGTCCGAGGTGGTGGACGTCCGCGACCTCGCCGCCGTCATCGCCTTCGTGGACGAGGCGCAGGCGTCGCTGGGGTCGGTCGACATCATGGTGGCCAATGCCGGGGTGACGGCCATCGGCTCGGTCTGCGACATGACCGCCTTCCAGTGGGGCGACGTCATCGACATCAACCTGACTGGTGTCTTCAACGCCATCCGGGCCGCCGCCCCGCACATGCGGAAGCAACGCTCGGGCCGGATCGTCGGCATCTCCTCGATGATGGGCCGGACCGCCCAGCCGGCGATCCCCGCCTATTCCGCCTCCAAGTGGGGGGTCATCGGGCTCTGCAAGTCGGCGGCCTACGAGTTGGCGGGATTCGGGGTGACCGTCAACGTGATCGCTCCGGGCAACGTGTCGACGCCGATGATCCACAACGACCAGCTCTACAGGCTGATGCGTCCGGATCTCGAGCACGCCACCGCCGACGAGGTGGCCCCGGTCATGGCCGAGCTCCATACCCAGCCGCTGCCCTGGCTGGAGCCCGAGGAGATCACCGCCGCGCTGGTGTATCTGGTCTCCGACGGGGCCCGCCACGTCACCGGATCGGTGCTGGACGTGAACGCCGGGGCGTCGGCCCGGTTCACCGCCTGAGCGGCGGCGGGCGTCAGTCGACGCCGGTGTAGAGCTCGTAGCGGGCCCGGCCCCGTTGTTTGGCCAGGTACATGGCTCCGTCGGCATGGGACAGCACGATTGCCGGGTCGTCGCCGGGAGACGCCACCGCCACCCCGATGCTGGCCGTCGCCATCAGCTTCCTTCCTTCGATGTCCAACGGTTCGGCCAGGGCGCTGCCGATCCGGTGGGCCAGCGCCGCCGCCCCGACGTTGCCGCCCCGGAGGCCCTCGCAGAGGACCACGAACTCGTCACCGCCGAGCCGGGCCGCGGTGTCCCCCGGCCGGACCAGCTGCTGGAGACGGGCGGCCACTGAGATCAGCAGCTGATCCCCCACCGAGTGCCCGGCCAGGTCGTTGACCGACTTGAAGTGGTCGATGTCCAGGTAGAGGACGGCCACCTGGGTCTGGAGACGGTCGGAGGCGCCGAGGGCCCGGGTCAGCTGTTCGATGAACAGGGCCCGGTTGGGCAGCCCGGTCAGCGGATCGTGGAGGGCCAGGAAGCCCAATCGGGCCTGTTCCTCGGCCAGCTGGGCGCGAAGCTCGCCATAGGCGAGGTCGAACTGCTTGGCCATCCCCACCAGGCTCCCGTCGGCCCCGGCCCGGACGATGGAGACGGCCTCGGCCACGATCGGCGGCGGGCATTCGAGCCGGTCGGACTCCTGGCGGACGGCCAACTCGGCGGCGTCGCGCCAGAACAGGTAGAGCTTGGTGAGGCCGGCCAACGACAGCCGGTCGTCCACCGGGGCCCGGTCGGATACCGAGAGAGCGTTGGCCTCCTCCGGGGTCGGGGGCTCGTCGGTGATCAGGTAGGCGGCGACGGCGTTGGTGGCCAGGATGGTGAACCGTTCGATCTCCGACCGCAGGTCGTCAGGCTGCGGCGTATCGTCGAACCCCCCGGATGTCTTCCATCGCTCGGCGATCGAGGCGGCCACCGACTCGGATCGGCCCGCCAGGGCGCGACCGAGCTCGGAAAGTGCCTCGCGCCGTTGCCTCTCGTCGCCACCTGCCGTAGCCATGGGGAGAACATCGACGTCCGCGGCCCTCTCCTTGACGAATTGCTGCCTCCGGTGTCGAAAATGGCGGGACTGCTGACAGTTCAGTTACGGCGTCCCCGGATGGTCAGCGGGTTTCGTAGGGGCAGTGCCGGCATCGGTTGCCACAACAGGTCCCCCGGTCTCGTAGATAGGCGGCGGTGAGCACGAACAGACCGGTATCGGGATCGCTGTAGCCGGCCTGGCCGGCCGCCACCGCCGCGTCGTGGGCCTCGGAGACCGGATCCGGTTCCATGCGGCCCAGGATAGGAGGCGAGCCGAAGCGCCGACGTCGGGTGCCACCTCCCGGTCCGAGGTCAGCGGGTGGACATGGTGATGAAGTCCCGGGCCCACGACGGGTCGAAGAACCTCGAAGGACCGCCGGACATCGAGTCCAGCAGGTCGGTGCCGTCGGCCGGCGCCGCCGCCCCGGTCGGGGTCGGAGGCGTGTAGAAGGTGAAGGTGTCCCACGCCGGGTTGATGTCCAGCTCCATGGCCCGCACCGCGCCAGCCGCCACCAGCAGGCCGGCCAACTGGACGATGTTGAGCGACGGTCCCGAGACGTAGACCAGGGCGCCGCTGGCCGTCTCGCCGATGCCCGACCGGTAGACCTGGGGGACGTAGTTGAGGGTCGATCCCCAG
>DASZNG010000070.1:0-2060 GCA_035551535.1 Acidimicrobiales bacterium
AACTCTCCATTGAGACCTCGTTCCAACCCGAAGGCTGGTTCGAAATCGGAGAGCCGACCTCGAGGACACTGATCCTCTCGGTCGACTGAATACTGGCAAAGAACAGACATTGTCCGTTCAATGCTTTACTACTTAGTGGTCACGATTCGAGACGCGACCACCCGCACTGACTTTTGGCTATCACTATTCCGTTTTCAAGGAGCGACCGGGCACGCGCCACAAGGCGTTGGTGCCGGAGTTTCCACAGGATTCGGCCGAAGCCTCACTCTGTAGTGCCCAGCGACGCCTTTGCAGGTCGTTCGCCAGGACTGATTACTCTACCCGGTCCAGGCTGCGGTGTCAACGTGACGAGGCATGACCCGCGTGCCTGGCCGTGCCTGCCCGCACGCCTCGGGACGCCTCGGGGCGCCGGGCCACCTCGATCAGACGGAGGCGGCCGGCCCGCCGGAACCGGCGATCCGGCTCCGGTCGGTCTGGAGCCGGATCCCGAACCGCTCCATCTGCTTCTCCACCGGCACCGGGCCGGCGCCCCCCGGGGTGGTCCGTCGGGTCACCGCCACCCCCGGCTCGAGCAGGCCCACCGCCTCGTCCCCGAGGGCGGGATGGGCCTCCACCAGCTCGGCCAGCGGGACATGCCGCTCGACCGAATCCCGGACCAGGGTCCCGACCACCCCATGGGCCTGGCGGAAGGGCATCCCCCGCTCCACCAGCCATTCGGCCAGGTCGACGGCGGCGGCGGCCGGGCCGTCGGCCGCCGACTGCATCCGGTGGGCGTTGAAGGTCACCGTCTGCAGGAGGCCGGCCAGGGCGACCAGAGCCAGATGGACCTGGTCCACCGAGTCGAACAGCGGCTCCTTGTCCTCCTGCAGATCCCGGTTGTAGGCGAGGGGCAGGCCCTTCAGGGTGACCAGGAGCCCGGTCAGATTCCCGATGAGCCGCCCGGTCTTCCCCCGGGCCAGCTCGGCCACGTCGGGGTTCTTCTTCTGCGGGAGCATCGAGCTACCGGTGGCGAAGGCGTCGTCGAGGACGGCGAAGCCGAACTCGTCGGTCGACCACAGCACCAGCTCCTCGCCGATCCGGGACAGGTGGACCCCGAGGAGGGCAAGGTCGAACAGCGTCTCGGCCACGAAGTCGCGGTCGGACACCGCGTCCAGCGAGTTCTCGAACCGGGCGCCGAAGCCCAGCTCCCTGGCCACCCCGTCGGGGTCCAGCGGCAGCGACGAACCGGCCAGCGCTCCGGCACCGAGCGGGGAGACGTCGAGCCGGGCCGAAGTGGCCATGAGCCGGTCGACGTCCCGGGCCAGGGCCCACCCGTGGGCCAGCAGGTGGTGGGAGAGCAGCACCGGTTGGGCCCGCTGCATATGGGTGTAGCCGGGGAGGTACACCCCGTCGGCCTCCTGGGCCCGGGCCAGCAACACCTCCTGGAGGGCGAGCACGTCGGTGGCGATCCCGACGATGGCCCGCTTGGTGAAGAGCCGCAGATCGGTGGCCACCTGGTCGTTGCGACTGCGCCCGGTATGGAGCTTGGCCCCGACGTCGCCGGCGATCTCGGTGACCCGGCGTTCCACCGCGGTGTGGATGTCCTCGTCGTCGGGGGCGAACTTGAAGGCGTTCGACGCCAGCTCCCGCTCCACCTGATCGAGGGCGGCCAGGAGGGTGGCGACTTCGTCGTCGGTCAGGATCCCGCCGCGGCCGAGACCCCGGACGTGGGCCCGCGACCCGAGCAGGTCGTCAGCTGCCAGCTCCCGGTCGTAGTGGAGGCTCACCGAGAAGGCCATGACCTCCTCGGCGGTGCCCCCGGTCAGCCGGCCGTGCCACAGCGTCATCGAGCCCCGCCGTCCGGCCCATCCGGCGCCGCAACCCCGGGATCCCCGCCCTCTCCGGCCCGGCCGGCCTCCTGCCGGGCCGACCAGGTGGCGACGCCCAGGCCCCACAGCCGCACGAACCCCTCGGCGTCCTGGTGCCGGAAGGTGTCGGCGGCGTCGTAGGTGGCCAGGCCGTAGTCGTAGAGGCCGATCGGGCTCCGGCGCCCGACCACGTAGCACTGGCCGGGGGCGAGG
>DASZNG010000071.1:0-1866 GCA_035551535.1 Acidimicrobiales bacterium
GGTGGTCGAACGCTCCGCCCTCCGTCGGCACCAGGACCGCATCGGCCGGGTCGAGGAAGTGCTGGTCGAGGGCCCGTCCAAGCGGGACCCGTCGGTCACCACCGGGCGCACCGGTCAGAACAAGCTGGTCCACTTCGAGCCGGCCGCCGGCGCCCGGGTGGCCGGTGGATCGTTTGCCGAGGTGGCCGTCACCGGCGCCGCCCGCCACCATCTCCGGGGCGAGCTCGTCGAGGTGACCGCCCCGCCCCGGCACCGCACCCTCATTCCCGTCGTTGCCGGCTGACCCGTCGCCGGTCACGGTGGCCCTGGTCGGTCCCACCGCCTCGGGAAAATCGGAACTGGCGGTGGCGGTGGCCGAGGGGTCGCGTCGGCCGGATCCCGGCGGCGGAGGGGTTCCCCGGGTCCCGGTCGAGCTGGTGTCGGTCGACTCGATGGCCGTCTACCGGGGGATGGACATCGGCACGGCCAAGCCGTCGTCGTCGGTCCGGGCCCGGGTCGGGTACCACCTGGTCGATCTGGTGGAGCCGTCCGAGGAGTTCACCGTTCAGCAGTTCCAGGCCGCCGCCCGGACCGCCCTGGCCGGCATCTCGGCCCGGGGCCACCGGGCGCTGCTGGTCGGCGGGACCGGTCTCTACCTCCGGTCGGTGGTCGACGACCTGTCGTTCCCGGGCCGGTTCCCGGAGGTGGCGGCCCGGCTCACCGACGCCCTGGATTCGGAGGGACCCGAGGGGAGCCCCGGCGAGCGGGCCACCCTGGCCGCCTTCCACGCCCGGTTGTCGTCGCTCGACCCGGTGGCCGCCGGCCGCCTGGAGCCCACCAACCGGCGCCGTCTGGTCCGGGCCCTCGAGGTCTCGATCGGCTCGGGCCGGCCGTTCTCGTCGTTCGGGCCGGGGCTGGAGGCCTACCCTCCGAGCCGGGTGACGCTGGTGGGGATGCCCTACGACCCCGAGGCGTCCGACCGCCGGATCGGGGCCCGGTTCGCGGCGATGATGGACCTCGGGCTGCTCGACGAGGTGCGGGGCCTGGCCGAACGGCCGGGAGGGCTGTCCCGTACCGCCCGCCAGGCACTCGGCTACCGGGAGTTGCTCTCCCACCTGGAAGACGGGGTCCCGGTGGCCGAGGCGGTGGCCGAAGCCGTGCGGCGGACCCGGGCTTTCGCCCGCCGGCAATGGGCCTGGTTCCGCCGGGATCCCCGTATCGTGTGGCTGGGGCCGGACGAGGACGGGATCGCCCGGATCGCCGGCCTCTTTCCCGACTCCCGGCCCCCGTCTCCCCGGTCACCCGGGCTGGGCGGGAGGGTGGGAGACTGACTCCGGCCGAGACCGTCAACCCCGTGAACGAGATGCGAACCCTCCAGCTGACCAAGCACCACGGTGCCGGAAACGACTTTCTCGTCGTGATCGACGTCGAGGACCGGCTCCCGATGGCGCCGGAGTTGGTGCGCGCCCTGTGCGAGCGGCGCTTCGGCATCGGCGCCGACGGGGTCATCCGGGTGCTGGCCGGTCGCGAGGGTGCCGACCTGTCCATGGACCTGCACAACGCCGACGGCACCGGGGCGGAGATGAGCGGCAACGGGATCCGCTGCCTGGCCCAGGCGGCGGTGGACGCCGGGCTGGTGGCGCCACCCGAGTTCACCGTCTGGACCCTCGGCGGGGTGCGGACCATCGACTACCGGACCGGGGACGCCTTCGGGGAAGCAGAGGCGTCGGTGGACATGGGGAAGGCGGAGCTCGGCCCCGACCAGCCCCAGCAGTTCGCCGACCGGCGGGCCCGGACCGTCGACCTCGGCAATCCCCACCTGGTGCTCCTCGGCCCCGACCCGGCCGGGGTGGACGTGGCCGAGATCGGGAGCCGGCTCCAGGGGGT
>DASZNG010000072.1:0-2995 GCA_035551535.1 Acidimicrobiales bacterium
GGTGCTCGACTTCTGGGAAGGCGCCTACGACGTGCTGGTGTGCACCACCATCATCGAGTCGGGGATCGACATGCCCAGCGTCAACACCCTGGTGGTGGACCGCGCCGACCTGCTCGGGCTCGGCCAGCTGCACCAGCTCCGGGGCCGGGTCGGCCGGGCCGGCGCCCGGGCCTACGCCTATCTTTTCCACCCCACCGACAAGGTGCTGTCCGAACAGGCCTACGAGCGGCTGCGGACCATCGGCGACCACACCGAGTTGGGATCCGGGTTCAAAATTGCGTTGCGGGACCTACAGATTCGGGGGGCGGGCAACCTGCTCGGCCGGGACCAGTCCGGCCACATCGCCGCCATCGGCTACGACCTCTACGTCCAGATGGTGTCCGAAGCGGTGGCGGAGCTGAAGGGCGAGGCCCGGCCCCAGCCGGTGGACCTGAAGATCGATCTGCCCGACGCCGCCCACCTCCCGCCCGACTACGTGGAGGCCGAGGACGTCCGGCTCGAGGCCTACCGCCGGATCACCGGTCTCCGCACCCACACCGGCGTCGCCGACGTGGCCACCGAGTGGGAGGACCGGTTCGGGCCGCTGCCGCCTCCGGCCGCCGCCCTCCTCGACGTGGCCCGCCTCCGGGTGGAGTGCCTCCGGCTGGGCATCACCGAGCTGACCGTCACCGTCCCGCGGAACCTCGGCGGGATCGGGGGCCGGTCCGGCGGGCGGGCCTCGGTCAAGCTGTCGCCGCTGACCCTCCCGGCGTCGGCGGAGGTGCGCCTGCGACGGTTGGCCCCGGGGGCGACCTACCAGGCCGACTTCCATCGTCTACTGGCCCCGCTGCCGCCGCCGGCGTCGGGGAACGACTATGCCCCGGTACTGGTGAACCTGCTGCGCGAACTGGTCCCGCCGCCGGACCCGGCAGATGACGACGAAGCGGCGGCGGAGACGACTGGCGATCTTCCTGCCCTGGCGACGAGCCGGTAGCATCGCCGCCGTGAAGCGCCTCGTCACCCTCTGCACCCTCTCCGTTGTCGTGCTCGGAGGAGGGTTGTTGGCCAGCGCCTGCAACGTGACACCGCCGGCCGCCACCGTCAACGGGACCACCCTGTCGGTGAGCTCGCTCAACGACCAACTCCGCACCCTGGACGCCACCCAGGTCGGCCGCTGCCTGCTGACGGCGGAGACCGGCCAGATCACCCCGTTCCAGACGACGGGGGCCGGGGGGCCAGGAACCTACGACATGGCGTTTGCCGACTCGATCCTGGAGAACCAGGTCGGCAACCAGCTGGCCGCCCAGCTGGCGGCGTCCAAGGGGCTGACGGTCACCGCTTCCGACCTCCAGACCGCTCAGCAGAATTTCGTGGCCTCGCTCAGCGGCGAGATCAGCGCCGCCGCCCAACAGGCGAGCCAGACCGGTACCGGCACCTACTGCGTGGCCACCAGCGGTCAGGCCCTCACCGGGACCCAGGTGCTGTCGGCCCTGCCGGCGTCGGTGCGCAACGCGCTGATCGCCAACAACGCGGTTGACGAGAAGCTGCTGGCCGACGGGGCCAACATCACCAACGCCGCCATCTCCGATTACTACGCCGCCAACCAGTCGCTGTTCACCACCGATTGCGTGAGTTGGATCGTGACCAGCTCCCAGGACCTGGCCAACTCGTACGTGGCCCAGCTCAAGGCGGGGTCGGCCTTCGGCGATATCGCCAAGGCCCACTCCCTCGATACCCAGACGGCTTCCGCCGGCGGCGCCCTCGGGTGCACCTTCACCGAGTCCCAGGTGTTGCAGGCGCTGCAGATCCAGGCCGCGCCGGTGGCCACCCCCATCGGGCCGATCCAGGATCCGAGCAGCGGCGCCTGGGAGATCTACGAGGTGACCAGCCAGTCGGTGGCCCCCCTCTCCCAGGTCCGGTCGGGGGTGGTCCAGCAGTTGCTGCAGTCCACCGCCAACGGCAACCGGATCGCCAAGGAGATCCAGACCTTCGCCCACCGGTCGACGGTGTCGGTCGATCCGCAGTACGGGCGGTGGAAGGACCAAGGGGTGGTGGCCCCGGTGGCGCCTCCGGCCCAGTTCCTGTTGTCCGCCGTCTCCGGCAACACCCAGAGCCCGCTTCCGACCAAGAAGCCGTCGGGCGGTTCGGGATCGACCACCACCACGACCCCCCCCACCACCACCACCACGCCGACCACGCCGACCACCACCACGATTCCTCCCGCCACCACGACGACCTCCACCAGTGCCGCCGCGGCCGCCGCGGCCGCCCAAGCCGCTGCCGCCCAAGCCGCAGCTGCCACCACGACCACGACCACGACCGGCGTTGGTGGCTGATCTCCTGACCGGGCGCCGGTAGTGAGCCACCGTCCCGCTTCCGAGGCCGCCCACCCGGTGCCCGGGCCGCGTATCGACGTGGTCGGATTGGGACCGGCCGGACCCGAGTTGATCACCGACGAAACCCTGAAGCTGATCAACGGCGCGGCTACGGTGTTCTTGCGGACCTCCCGGCACCCGGCGGCCGTGGCCTTCCCCGGGGTCCCGTCGTTCGACGACCACTACGAATCCGAGCCCACCTTCGACGCCGTTTACCGCGCCATCGTTGCCGACCTACTGGCCGCCGCCCGTCGCCCGGGATCGGTGGTCTACGCGGTGCCGGGCTCGCCGACGGTGGCGGAGCGGACGGTGGGCCTGCTCCGGGAGGACCCGGCCGTGAAGGCGGGTGAGGTGACCGTCTCCGTCCACCCGGCGCTGTCGTTCCTCGATGTTGCCTTTGCCCGGTTGGGGATCGATCCGGTCGCCTCCGGGGTGCGGATCGTCGACGCGGAATCGTTCGCCTCGTCGGCCGCCGGGGAGTCGGGTCCGTTGCTGGTGGCCCAGTGCTGGTCCCCGTCCCGGTTGTCGGAGATCAAGCTGTCGGCCGAGGCGCCGCCGGGGACCCGGGTCACCGTGCTGTACCACCTGGGCCTGGAGGACGAACGGGTGTGGGAGGTCGAATGGGACGACCTCGATCGCTC
>DASZNG010000073.1:0-5555 GCA_035551535.1 Acidimicrobiales bacterium
ATCGGTCTCCAGCCGCTCCCGGAACCGCCGGAAGTCGCCCCACAGGCCACCGATCTGCTTGGCCACCTTGGGGAGCTTGTCGGGTCCGAGGACGACCAGGGCCACCACCAGGATGACCAGGATCTTGGCGGGACTGAGGAACGGCACGTCATCGAGTGTACCGGCGCCCACCTCCCACGGCGGAGCGGCCGGCCGCCGGCCCGGCGGCAGGCTCCGGCCAGGCGTCGGACCGGCGGGGCGGCGGTGCCGGGCGGCTCAGAGGCCCTTGATCCGGCTCACCGGCCACACCACGGCCACCGCCCGGCCCACGATGAGCGATTTCGGGATCGGCCCGAAGAAACGGCTGTCCTCCGAGTCGGTCCGGTTGTCGCCCATCACGTAGTACTCCCCGGCGGGGATCTTCACCGGTCCGGGCATGTTGAACTGCGGGTGGGCGTCGGAGGCCAGGGGTCCGGTGAAGTCCTGGGGTCCGGGGGGGAGCCAGGGCACCGTCAGGAGCTTCCCGTTGATGTAGATCTTGCCGTTGACCGACGAGATGGTCTCCCCCGGCAGGCCGACCACCCGCTTGACCAGATCGGAGTAGTTCTGCGACTCGAGCGGGGGACGTTTGAACACCACGATGTCGCCCCGGTGGACATCGTGGAAGTCGTAGCTGAGCTTGTTGACGATGATCCGGTCACCGACGTGGAGGGTGGGGAGCATCGACCCTGACGGGATCGAGAACGTCTGGATCACGAAGGTGCGCAGCACGAAGGTGAACCCGACCACCAGCACCAGGATGATGGCCCACTCGATCAACCACCGCCCGACCGACCCGGACTTCTTCCTGGGGGTTTCGCTGGACATCGGCGTCGGCGTCTCCGAGGTTTCAATAGCCACAATCGGAGGACCCTAGTGCACGGCCACCCGCGCCTCTCACAATCCGGCGATCAATTTGTCCACCCGGTCGTCCTTCGACTTGAACGGGTCCTTCAGCAGTACCGTCCGCTGGGCCTGGTCGTTGAGCTTGAGGTGGACCCAGTCGACGGTGAAGTCCCGCCGCCGCTCCTTGGCCCGGCGGACGAATTCGCCCCGCAGCCGGGCCCGGGTGGTCTGGGGGGGCGTGGACATGGCGGTGGCGATGTCGGCGTCGTCGCAGATCCGGTCCAACTGGTCGTGTCGCTGCAGGCGGTAGTAGAGCCCGCGGTTGCGGTCCACGTCGTGGTACTGGAGGTCGAGCAGCGACACCGCCGGACTGTTGAGGGCGAGGCGGTGGCGGTGGCGGTAGCTGTCGATCAACCGGTACTTGGCCACCCAGTCGCACTCCCGGTGCAACGACAGCGGGTCGGATCCCAACCCTTTGAGGCAGTGCTCCCACATGTCCAGGGCCCGGTCCTCCTGGGGCGAGAGACCCTGGCGGTCGCGGTACTTCAACGCCCGCTGGAGGTACTCGGCCTGCATGTCCAGCGCACTCATCTCCCGCCCGTTGGCCAGCCGCACCGTCCGGCGGCAGGTGATGTCGTGGCTGATCTCCCGGATGGCCCGGATCGGGTTCTCCAGGGTGAGGTCGGGGAGCACGGTGGCCGGGTCCTCCAGCATCCGCAACATGATGCTGGTCGTCCCCACCTTCAGGAAGGTGGCGTATTCGCTCATGTTCGAGTCGCCCACGATGACGTGGAGTCTCCGGTACTTCTCGGCGTCGGAGTGGGGCTCGTCACGGGTGTTGATGATCGGCCGGCTCCGGGTGGTCGCCGACGACACGCCCTCCCAGATGTGCTCGGCCCGCTGGCTCAGGCAGAACACCGCCCCCCGGGCGGTCTGGAGGACCTTGCCGGCGCCGGCGTAGATCTGGCGGCTGACCAGAAACGGGATCAGCACTTCGGTGTAGTGGGCGAAGTCGTCCCGCCGGCTGGTCAGATAGTTCTCGTGGCAGCCGTAGGAGTTGCCGGCCGAGTCGGTGTTGTTCTTGAACAGATAGATGTCCCCCCGGATGCCCTCTTCTTGCAGCCGGGTCTCCGCTCCGTCCACCAGCGACGACAGGATCCACTCCCCCGCCTTGTCGTGGACCACCAGCTCGGCGATATCGTCGCACTCCGGCGTGGCGTACTCCGGATGGCTGCCCACGTCGAGGTAGAGGCGCGCACCGTTCTCCAGGAAGACGTTGGACGACCGTCCCCAGCTGACCACCCGGCGGAACAGGTAGCGGGCGACTTCATCCGGGCTCAGCCGGCGCTGCCCGCGCAGCGTGCAGGTGACCCCGTACTCGTTTTCCAAGCCAAAGATGCGCTTGTCCATGCCCTCACGGTAGCTTGCAGCCGCCGGATCCCCGCGGCGAGCCCGATCACCAGGGCGGGTCGGGGCCGATCTCAGGCCAGCAGGGCGTCCAGCTCGCCGTCCGGCATCCGGTGGAACGCCCGCCGCCCGTTCCCCTCCGACAGCACCGCCACCTCCAGGTCCTTGCCCGCCAGGGTCCGTTCCTCGCCGGCCAGCGCCCCCACCGCCGCTGGCAACGCCACCGACAGTGCCCAGTTCTCGGTCCAGGCCGCCTCCACCTTCTCGGCGATCGACTCGGTCTCCCCGCCCAGCACCGCGTAGCGGTCCTCGTCGGTGATGGTTCCCTCGTAGGCGATGTGGTACAGCTGGTGCGGATGCTGGTCGGTGCCGAGCTCGGCCACCAGGATCTCGACCTCCAGCGGCTTCATCTCGTGGGTGAAGACCTGCCCGAGGTACTGGGCGTAGAGATTGGCCAACGACCGGGCGTCGACGTCCTCGCGGCTGTAGGCGTAGCCCTTGGTGTCGGCGTGGCGGACCCCCGACACCCGCAGCTGGTCGAACTCGTTGTACTTGCCCACTCCGGCGAAAGCGATCCGGTCGTAGATCTCACTGATCTTGTGGAGGGTGCGCGACGGGTTCTCGGCCACGATCAGGATGCCCTCGTCGTAGACGCTGGCGATGAGCGACCGGCCCCGGGCGATCCCTTTTTGGGCGTACTCGGCCCGGTCCTTCATGACCTGTTCGGGGGCCACGTAGTACGGCATGGTCATGATTCGCGGCCCTCCGCCCGTCGACGCTCGATGAGGTTGGCGAACCGCAGGGCGACGTCCTCCTCGGGGACCTCCCCGTACCCCTCGGCGGTGACGGTGGCCACCAGCGGGTAGATGCCTCGCACCAGGTCGGGTCCCCCGGTGGCCGAATCCTCGTCCGCCGCCTCGTAGAGCGACTGGATGGCCAACTCCACCGCGTCGTCCCGGGCCATGCCCACCCGGTAGCCGAGCTTGATGGTGGTGCGGGCGTCCCGCCCACCCGATCCGGTGGCGTTGTGCTCGGTCTCCTCGTAGTGACCACCGGTCACGTCGTAGGTGAAGATGCGCCCGGTCCCGCGGGCCAGGTCGTAGCCGGCGAACAGCGGGACCACCGCCAGCCCCTGCATGGCCATGGGCAGGTGCTCCCGGACCATCTGGCTCAGCTGGTTGGCCTTCCCCTCCAGGCTGAGCACCACCCCTTCGACCTTCTCGTAGTGCTCGAGCTGGGTCTGGAACAGCCGGACCATCTCGACGGCGGGGCCGGCGGCGCCGGCGATGGCCACCGCCGAATACCGGTCGGCCGGAAACACCTTCTCCATCGCCCGGTGGGCGATGGCGTGACCTTCGGTGGCCCGCCGGTCGCCGGCCATGACGATGCCGTCGGCGAACCGGAGGGCGACCACGGTGGTGCCGTGGCGGTACTCCGGGATCACCGGCGCCGCGGCCGGACCCGGGGGGCGGTGGCGGTCGGCAAACGCCGGCATCGGAACCTGGAGACGACGGATGAGCCGGGCGAAGTCGGGCCCCGGATCGTCCAATGGGGTGAAGAACGGCAATGTCACCGGGGCTACTCTCCGCCCTTCTGCACGTAGTTGCGCACGAACTCCTCGGCGTTGTCCTCCAGCACCTCGTCGATCTCGTCGAGGAGGTCGTCCAACTCGGCCTTCAGCTTCTCGCCCTTGTCCGAGGTGGCCGGAACCTCTTCCACCGCCTCTTCCTTGACGTGGTCGGTGCCACTCGTCTTCTTCTTCATTTCTCGTTCAGCCATCTGCCACTCTCCCTAGCTGCTCAGCCGATCCAACAACTCCGACGGAGTTGCACTCTGCTGCAATAGTTCGTCCACATGCTCGGCCGTGCCTCGTAGGGGGTCCATCATAGGGACGCGCCGCAGCGGATCGGTGCCGAGGTCGAAGACCAACGAATCCCAGTTGGCGGTGACCACTTCCGCCGGCCATTTGGTCAGGCATTGCCCACGGAACCAGGCCCGGGTGTTCCGGGGGGGCTCGGTGACGGCACTGGCCACCTCCGCGTCGGTGACCAGCTTCTCGGTATCCAGCCGCTGGAACAGCGAACGGTCGGGCCGGAGGTCGTGGTACTGCAGGTCCATGGCGGCCAGCCGGTGGTCGTCCCACCCGCACCCGTGGCGTTGGCGGTAGCCGTCGAGCAGCCGCAGCTTGGCCACCCAGTCGAGTTGCCGGGACAGGGACATCGGATCGGTCTCCAGCCCTTGGAGGACCATCTCCCAGCGCCGGAGCACCTCCTCGCCGACCGCCACATTCCCCATGCAGTCGAGCCCGCGGTCGTCGGCGTACTTGCGGGCCAACGAGAACAGCTCCCACTGGATCTCGAGGGCGGTGGCCGTCGAGCCGTCGGACATCTCCAGGGGCCGGACCAGCGTCCGGTCGAAGGACACCTGGTGCATGGCCGCCACCGGGTCGGCCAGATCCAGCTCGCGGGTGCCGCTGACGTTGTCCTCGATCATGGCCAGCACCAGCGAGGTGGTGCCCACCTTGAGCAGGGTGGCCACCTCGGCCAGGTTGGCGTCGCCGACGATGACGTGCAGGCGCCGATAGCGGTGGGGGTCGGCGTGGGGCTCGTCGCGGGTGTTGATGATCGGGCGCTTGAGGGTGGTCTCCAGGCCGACCCGCTCCTCGAAGAATTCCGCCCGCTGGGTGAGCTGGAAGTCGGCCTTCCGGTCCTCGTGGGTGGAGGTCTCCGATCCCACCTTGCCGGCCCCGGTGTAGATGGCCCGGGTGACGAAGTGCGGGGTGACCCCGAAGATGATCCGGTCGAACGGCGCCGCCCGGTCCATCAGATAGTTCTCGTGGGTCCCGTAGGAGTTGCTCTTCCGGTCGGAGTTGTTCTTGTAGACGACGAACCGGCGACCGTCGGGCACCGAGGCGTTGGCCGCCATCATCGAGCGGATGAGGATCTGCTCGCCGGCCCGGTCGTAGCGCACACACTCGAGGGCGTCGGCACACTCTGGGGTGGAGAACTCCGGGTGGGCATGATCCACGTAGAACCGGGCGCCGTTGGTGAGCACGGTGTTCAGCAGGTGGGTCTCCACCTCCGGCGGCATCGAACCTTCGCGGGCGAAACCCCGGGCATCGTTGCCGGGCGACTCGTCCTCGAAGTCCCATCCCGTCTGCTGGCGGGCGATGTCCTGGGCGTAGGCGTTGATGAGCACCGACGAAGCCGCGATCGGATTGGGATCGCCGTTTTCGACGTGGATGCCGTACTCAGTTTCGATACCGCAGACCTTGGGGATGGCCA
>DASZNG010000074.1:0-8798 GCA_035551535.1 Acidimicrobiales bacterium
CTTCTTGAGGAGGAGCGGCACCCACTCCGCCCCCGATTCGATGGTGGCCACCCGGACATTCGGGAAGCGGTCGAACAGGCCCTGGCAGACGAGGGCGGCCATCGTCTCGAACGGGGGGCGGTCGGAGCTGATCACCGAGCGGAGGGGGGAGTGCCGGAACGCCTCCAGGTCGCCGTAGGGCTCCCAGTCGTTGATGTAGCGGCCGTAGCCGGCGTCACCGGAATGGATCCCGACGGTGACCCCCGACTCGTTGACCAGTCCCCAGAACGGGTCGAACCGGGCATCGGCGGGAGAGATCAACCCGATGGGGGAGTGGGCCGGCCCGCCTTTGATGCAGACGATCCGGGCGTCGGCGTCGAGGACCCGCGACAGCTCGGCCACGGCCGCCTCCACGTCCACCAGCGTGATCATCGGGGCGGCGTAAATGCGCTCTTGATAGGCGTACCCCCAGTCGTCCTCCAGCCAGCGGTTGAAGGCGCTGAACGCCGCGACCAGCGCCGGCGGGTCCGAGGCCAACGACTCCTCCATGCCCACCCCGAGGGTGGGGAAGAGAAAGCACCCGTCGAGACCCTGGCGATCCATGACCGCCAGGCGGGCGTCGCGGTCGCGGTACTCGGGACGGATCGGCTCGAGCTCGCCGAACAGGGCCCGGATGTCCTTGGACCCGGGATTCCGGCCTCGGAAGTACTCGTCGAGGCTCCCGGGCTTGGCCACTGGGTCGAAGGTGGGGTTCGGAATGAACTTGCTCACCTTGCCGCCAACCAGCAGACGCGGCCGCCCGTTGATCTCGGCCCACTGCATGGCCCGCTTGGCCATCTCCTTGGGAATGTGGCGGGTGTAGGCGTCGGTGGCTTCGTAGTAGTGGTTGTCGGCGTCGAAGGTGGTGTAGTCGACCGCGGGGGAGTGGGCCTCCCCCGCGGGGGTGGTGGTATCAGTGACGGTGGTGGTCATGGTGCTCCTCTCGATCCAGTTGCTCAGTTGGCGATCCGGTGGGGCTTCGAGATCCGGCAGGATCAGTCGAGACCCAGTACCCGAAGGGCGTTGGTGCGAAGGAATTTGGGCCAGACGTCGTCTTTGAACCCGACGTTCGGCATCTCGGTCATGATCCGCTCGATGGAGAGGCCCATCGGGAAGTAGCCGGCGTAGATGACCTTGTCGGCCCCCCGGGTGTTGGCGTAATTGACGATGTCCTGCGGGTAGTACTTGGGGGCGAAGGCGCTGGTGGAATAGTGCAGTCCGGGCCACTTGAGCATGAGCTTGACCGCCAGCTCGGTCCAGGGCTCGCATCCGTGCCGGGTCACGAAAATGAGGTCGGGGAAGTCGAACATCACCTCGTCGATCAGCTCGACATGCTGGGGGGCCGCCTTCAGCCGGGGTCCGGGGATCCCGGCGCAGCAGAAGATCGGAATCCCCAGCTCCACGCATTTGGCGTAAAGCGGGTACATCTTCTTGTCGTTGATGGGAACCTGAGGGAAGGTGCCGCTCGGGAACACCCCCACCGCCCGGGTGCCGTAGGTCTCGTGTTCGCGAACCAGCCGCCGGATCCCTTCCATGCCGTCGTTGGGATCCGCACTGGAGGAGGCGATGAAGCGGTCGGGGTGGCGCTTCAGTGCCTCGGCCCCGATGCCCGAGGGGTCGCCCACGCCGATCAACCCCTTGTCGATCCCCCAGAGGTCCATCTCCCGGAGGGTGACTCCGATCGGGTCGTCGGAGCCCTCCAGTGCCTTCTCGGGCACGTCCTTGAACATGTACTCGACCGGGAAGTCGAACTCTTCTTTCGACTCGGTGTCCTTGGTCTGCCGGGTGATGAACCGGTAGACCTCCTTCATGTCGGGGTGGGGGAACCCCAACATGGTGTCCACCGCCCCGACGTCTGATGGCATGCCCATGGGTTGTCGTCCTCCCCGGTGCGAAGGGTCCGGCTGCGCGGTGGAGCCGGATGCGGCCCCTCGGTCTATACTAATATTAGAATCTAGTTTCGATTTGTCAAATGGCCTGGTCGGGGTCCGTCGGAAGCGGGTAATCGGCCAGGCGTCGAGGGAGCCCCGGCAATGCGACCACAGAGTCCTCCAACCAGCACCGCGAGGTGCGGGTGAGAAGCACCGTGCTCCAGGATGAGGAACCGGCCGGCCTCAGCACCAACCAGGCCGCTCGCCGTCAGCGCATCGTGGACACCGCCCTGGCCCTGCTCGGGGAACGCGAGTACGAGCGCATCCAGGTCAAGGACGTGGCCGACGGCGCCTCGGTGGCCCTGGGCACCGTCTACCACTACTTCTCCTCCAAGGAACAGCTCTTCGGGGAGGTGTTGGTTCAGTGGGCGGCGACCCTCGGCGCCAGCATCAGCCGCCGGTCGCTGGCCGGCGCGGATCCGGCCTCGCGCCTCGAGGACGCGCTGCACCGGTCGGTGCGGGCATTCGAGCGTCGGCCCCAGCTGGCCAAACTCGTCGCCCGCCTGGAAGTCTCCGAGGACCCCTTCGCCTCCGACGTGCTCAAGCGGCTGGATGCGACCACCAACCTGGTCTACCTGACCGCCCTCGAAGGTTTCGAACCCGAGAAGGCCCTCCGGGTGGTGCGTGTCGCCGATGCCGTGCTCGACAGTTCGCTGCGGGCGTGGTCGGCCGGGCGGCTCCCGATCAAAGACGTGTACCGGTCGCTCAGCGATGTGGTCGCGTTGTTGTTGCCGGCCGATTGAGCCGGACCGGAGCTCAGCGAACCGGCTCGGACATCACACCGAAGCGTTCCTGGTAGCGGGCTGACCGCTCGCGGAGCTTGTCGGCGTCAAGCCCGGTGTCGGCGAACCGGTAGCGGGCACCGCCCCCGCCCCCGTCGCCGGGATTGCTGGCCAGGAAGCCACGCATGCGCTGCTCGGTCTCGGCGGTGAGCTCCCGGCCGAGGGCGGTGTAGAGCTTGTCGATGGTCGCGAACGGGTCGTCGACGAACTCGGAGAACTGGACATCGACCACCTGGCCGGCCGGGAACGTCTCCCGGTCCCGCGCCTCCATGCCCCGGTCGAGTCCCACAAAGATGTCCTCGGCGTAGGCGCCGGCGATCTCGGGGAGGGAGACCTCGTCGGTGGCCATCCCCCGCAGATGGGCGGCCAGGGCGCTGGTCGAGGCGATGACCTTGAGGGGGTCCCGGTGGGTCTGGATGACGATGGCGTCGGGATACTCGGCGGCGAGCCGGTCGAGGGACCAGAGGTGGGCGGGCGACTTGAGCAGCCACTGGCCGGCGGGATGGCGCGACTGCAGGTGTTGGAGATACTGCCGGTGCCAGTGATAGGCCGAACCGAGGTCGGCGTCGTGGAGGAGCCAGCGGTTGTAGGTCGGCACCCGGTACTGGATGGGGAAGATCATGCTGCGGAAGTCTCCGGCGGTGATCCGCACGCACTCCTGGCCGAGGACGGCGCCCATCGGATGGAAGGTGGTGAACCCGGGCATCAGGGACTCGGCCATGTCGATGTTGGCCTGCACCTCGGCAATCCGTGGATCGGACCCGTAGGTTGCCGTCTCCGGGGGCGGCAGCGGGCGATCGACCTCCCAGGTCAGCGGGGCCCGCAGGGCCGGATCCTGGGCCAAGAGGTCATGGAGGATGGTGGTGCCGGTGCGGGGTTGGCCGACGATGACCAGGGGCCGCTCGATGGCGCCGGCCGCGACTTCGGGGTGGTCGCGCCGCCAGGCGGTGATGGCCAGGCGGGTGGCGAGGTAGTTGGCGATCTCCGCCCCGGCGATCTCCACCCCCAGGTCGTTGAGCCGGGCCTCCTGCTGCAGCGAGTCGAGGAGGATGTCGAGACCCTCTTGCCACTCGGTGCCGCCGAAGTCGTCCTCGCCGGTAGTGGCGACCGCCTCGGTCACCAGGCGGCCACGGTCGAAACGGCCGGCGTCCATCAGCCACCCACCTCGGCGATGGACAACACCCGGGTGGTGACCGGGGGCGGATCCGGGTTGTCGAGCCACCGCACGGTCACGAAACCTCGGTGGCGGCCGCCGGTGTCGAGCCAGTTGTCGACCCCCGGATCGGTGGCGGCGACGACGATCCGGGCCCGGCCCTGGACGTCGGGGACGGCGCCGACGTTGGTGATCGAGCTGTTCCGCCGGTGGGGGTCGATGCACTCGTGCCAGATGTTCTCGACGGTGACACTCCACCAGCGGGTGTCGGGCGGCACCAGGTCGATGACCAGCGCTTGGTCGGGATCCAGGCGGAAGGTGCCGATCATGTAGAGGTTGTCGGGGGTGGTGTCGGCGGCCCCGAGCTCGGCGGCTTGGGCGGTGACCAGTTGGTTGGGGCGCTCGAGCAGCTCGGGTCGGATGGTTCGGTGCAGGGTGGTGAGCTTGGCAATCGACCACGCCATCCCGGTCAACTGCTCGGCGAGGACCTCGTCGGTGGGCGGCAGGGGGAGGGCCGGACGGTCCAGGGGTTCGATGGCCAGCTCGGCGAGGGACTCGGTGGCCCGGTCGGCGATGTACTGGCGGACCAGGATGGCCGAGCTGTCCTCGGGAAGGGGAACCCAACGGTCGCCGCCCAGCTCCTCGGCGGTCGGCTCCTCCCTGGCCAGCACCAGCGCAAAGCGGCCGTCGTCGGTCAACGACAGGTCACGGTCGGAGATATAGGCAGCCATGCGCCGTGGGGTGAGGCCGCGACCGGCCAGCACCTGGAAGCCGAGGTAGGCGCTGGTTCCCCGACGGCCGTACAGGCGGTAGCGGTGGCGGCCGTCGATCATGGCCAAGAAGTACTCGCCGTCGGGTGCCGGCCCACCGATGAGGCGGGCCTGGGTGTTCATGGAGAAAAGCCAGGGAGCTTGGTGGTCGATGTCCAGCGAGAGCTCGGCGCACAACGCGGTGGCCCGGGCCAGGACCCGGAGACCCTCGAGCAGCTCCAGCTCGTTCTCGGCGTCGGCTTCGACCGATTTGGTCAGGTCGTCGAGCATCTGGCGCACGAATCGCCAGGCTTCCCGGGCCAGCGAGGCCGCTTCGCTCACCGTCGCTCGCGAAGTCTGCGTTTGACGGTCGGAGACACGCCCCTTATAGATACGACATCTCGAACCCATTGACAAGGAGCACCAATTGGCCGGCGCGGATCTGACGCAGGACGTCGATGTCTCCGAAGCGGAACACGCGGTAGCCGTCGAGCTCGCCCGAATGGCCGGCGATCTGCTGACGGAGCTCCGATCCCGCTCGGCCCTGGCCGGGCGGGGACTCAGCGACGAAGGCGACCGGCTTTCCCATGAACTTCTGATGGCTGGGTTGGCGATCCGATTCCCCCACGACGAGGTCCGATCGGAAGAGGGTGGGGAGATGGCCGGGGCCGATCGGCTCTGGATCGTCGATCCGCTCGACGGCTCCCGGGAGTTCGGGGAGGATCGAGACGACTGGGCCGTCCATGTGGCTCTGGCCATCGGTGGCCACCCGGTGGTCGGGGCGGTTGCCCTCCCGGCACGCCAGCTGGTGCTCGGGACCGGCGCACCCCCGCCGCTGGCCGCCCCGTCCCCGGTGCCGAGGTTGGTGGTCAGCCGCTCCCGACCACCGGAGGTCGCCGAGCTGGTGGCGGACCGGCTCGGGGCCACCACCACCGCCATGGGCTCGGCCGGGGCCAAGATGGCCGCGGTGATCCAGGGCCACGCCGACATCTACGTCCATGCGGGCGGGCAATACGAGTGGGACTCGGCGGCACCGGTGGCCGTCGCCCTCGCCACCGGACTCCACGCCAGCCGCATCGACGGTTCGCCCCTCCGTTACGGGCTTCCAGACCCGTGGTTGCCCGATCTGCTGGTCTGCCATCCCACGTTGGCCGACGCCGCCCTCGCCGCGCTGGCCGAGCCTGGCTGAGGCAATCGCGAATCAGTGATCCCCGTCGGGCGGTCGGGTCGAAACGCGCCGGTTCCTCGGTGAGCTTGCTGCCAAGAGCGAGCCCTTCATGTTTGCTGTCTTACCCTCATCGAGCCCCGCAATACCCTTATCGAGCCACCGCAATCAATCAGCGACAGCTGGTTTTCTATGCGATGCCAAAGCATTTCACGTCCTCAGGCCCCCGGTCGGCTTGCCCGCGAGAAGGGATCGATGATCGATTGAGGTGTAACGGAATGGTGACCCCGAACGATCTATGAGCAACACAGCCGCGATGGCAGCAAGGTGTCGATATTGCATCCAGACCTTCTGTCGCAATGCCATTGACAGTTTGCATATTCCGGACCTACGGTCGAAAGAGGTTGGAGATCGGACCACAGGTCGCAGCCGATGAGTGGAGTTGAGTGCGCGGGCACTCGGAGCCAATGTCACCCGCCGAATTCTCAAGGTCAACCGAAACAGCAGGGGGGACGATAAATGCAACGTGAGGACCGTTCGAAGAAGGCGCCGCTTGTCCGACGTGCGCTCACCCTCATCCTTTCGGCGTTGGCTATCGCCGGAGTGGTCGCGCCATTCATCGGTCAGGAAGTCGCGTCCGCCGCCCCCGTCACTGCGGTCACCTTCGTGCCCGGCTCGAATCTGGCCAACGCCACCTCGACCTGGACGGTGGGCTTCACCTCCTCCGCCGCCGGCGCTCTAGCCGCGCCCAACACCATCTCGGTGCAGTTCGGGCCCGGGTTTATCCTCCCGCCCACCCCGGCGGTCACCTTCGCCTCCGGGTTCACCGGAACCTGCGCCGCCGGGAGCGGGGCAACGGCCGGCCAGGTGATCACCATCACCCTCACCAGTTCCTGCGTCCTGGCTAACAGCGCTGCCGCCACCGTCACCATCGCCGGGGTCACCAACCCGGGGGCTGGTAGCTATCCGGGGGGCGGCTTCGGGGTTTCCACCACCAAGGACAGCGTTGCCCCTCCTGCCGGTAACATCGTCATCGGCCCCACCGCAGTTACCGGCGTGACTTTCGCGCCCGCGTCCTCGGTGCCGAGCGCGAACACCACTTATACCGTCGGTTTCACCACGTCGGCGTCCGGGGCTCTGTCCACGGGCAACACCATCACGGTGGCATTCGCGGCCGGGTTCACCGTTCCCGCATCGCCGCCGGTCACCTTCGCCTCCGGGTTCACCGGCGTGTGCACCGGGACGACCACAGGCGTGAAGGCCGGCCAGTCAGTCGTCATCACCCTGAGCGGGACCTGCGCTCTCGGCAACAGCACGGCGGGGAGCGTGACCATCGGGACGATCACCAACAACGTGGCCGGCAGCTACGCCGCCAACACCTTCAGCGTGGCGACCTCCCAGGACGTCACCCCGGCTCACCCCAGTTTGCCGGTGGTGATCGGCAGTTCGCCTAGCGCCGTCACCTTCACCCCGGGCTCGAACCTGACCGGCGCGCTCTCGACTTGGACGATCGGCTTCACTCCCTCGGCCACCGGAGCCCTGGCCTCCACCAACACCATCTCGGTGACCTTTGCCGCCGGGTTCGGCCTCCCGCCCACGCCGACCGTCGCCACCGGCACCGGATTCACCGGGACCTGCACCGGCACCACCGCATCGACCACCGGTCAGGTCGTCAAGCTCACCCTGGCCGGGGCGGGTTGTGCCCTCGCCGCCAGTACGGCGGGCACCGTCACCATCGCCGGGATCACCAATCCGGCGGCGGCGACGTACCCGGCCAACGCCTTCAGCGTGGCCACCTCCCAGGATCCCGCCCCCGCCAATCCGGCCTCCCCGGTGGTGATCAACGCCGTCGCCAACACTCCCACCGGTGTCACCTTCGTGCCGGGTGTGGCCGTGGCCACCGCCACCTCGACGTGGACGGTGGGCTTTACCCCATCGGCCTCCGGCGCGCTGATCGCCCCCAACACCATCACCGTGACCTTTGACACCGGGTTTGCCATCCCGGCCACTCCGACGGTCACCTTCGCCTCCGGGTTCACCGGGACCTGCACCGGGACGACCGCCGGAGCTACTGCCGGTCAGGTCGTCACCATCACCCTCAGCGGCACCTGCGCGCTCGCCGCCAGCACCGCGGCCACCCTCACGATCGCCGGGATCACCAACCCGGTGGCCGGTACCTACCCGGCCAATACCTTCAGCGTGGCGACCTCCAAGGACACCACCGCAGCGAGCCCGGCGACCGCCGTTGTCATCGCCCCCGTCGGCGCGGCCAGTGCGGCAACGACCACCATCACCGCGGTCCCGACGGTGATCACCGCCAACGGGACCTCGACCTCGACTATCACCGTCCAGGCCAAGGACGCCAGCGGCACCAATCTGTCCACGAGCGGCGGCCCGGTCACCCTGGCCACCACCCTCGGCACCCTCAGTGCGGTCACCGACAATGGCAATGGCACCTACACGGCCACGCTGACCTCTTCGGCAACCGCGGGGACGGCCACGGTCAGCGGCACCATCAACGCGGTCGCCATCACCTCCACCGCCACGGTGACCTTCAGCGCCACAGCGGCTCCTGACGCCACCAAGACCACCATCAGCGCCAGCCCGACCTCGATCGTCGCCAACGGGACGTCCACGTCGACCATCACCGTCCAGGCCAAGGACTCGAGCGGCACCAACCTGACCACCGGTGGTGCCACCGTCACCCTGGCCACCACCCGAGGCACCCTCAGTGCGGTCACCGACCACGCCAACGGCACCTACACCGCCACCCTCACCTCATCGACGACGGCGGGAACCGCCACCATCAGCGGCACCATCAACGCCGCCACCATCACCTCCACCGCCACCGTGACGTTCACCGCCACCACCGTCACCCTCGCCCAGGGTCCCCCGACCTCGGCCACCGTTCCGTTCCCGGCCGGGTTTAGCGGGCAGCTGACCGTGACGAACGCCACCGGGGCGGTCGCCTACGCCGAGACCAGCTCGCCCTCGTCCGGG
>DASZNG010000075.1:0-20288 GCA_035551535.1 Acidimicrobiales bacterium
GTAATGCCGGCCTCCTGGTCCATGATGATCAGCGAGCCGCCGTACCCGCCCCAGAAGCAGGTGCGCGGCCCCAGCGGCATGGTCTCCGAGCTCAAGCCGTAGCCCATGCCGAACCGCATCGGGACCCCGAGGACCAGATCCTTGCCGTCGGCCTGTTCCTCGAAGATCACCTCGCAGCCCTTCTCCGACAGCAGCCGGACCCCCCGGGCCTCCCCTCGCCCGGCGATGATCGACTGCACGGTGGCCACCGACCGGGCATTGCCCTGCCCGTTGGCGGCCGGGATCTCCGCCCGGCGCCACCACTCGTTCGAGGTCCAGGTGGCGTCCAGGACCGGATTGGACAGGGTCCGGAGGGCGAGGTCAGAAGGGGCCAAGGCGTCGAGGTCGACCGGTGGTGGCGGGATGACCGGCGCCACCCGATGGTCCTCGGCGGCCGGCAGCCCGATATGGAAGTCGGCTCCCAGCGGGCCGGCCACTTCGTCGGCGAACCAGGTGCCGATGGATGCCCCGGTGATGCGGCGGACCACCTCGCCGATGAGGAAGCCCTGGGTGACGGCGTGGTAGCCGGAGGCGGTCCCGGGCTCCCACCACGGCTCCTGGGCGGCCAGCAATGCGGTGCACTTCTCCCAGTCGGCCAGCTCCTCGGTCTCGAGGTGCTCGGTCCAGCCGGGCAGCCCGGCGGTATGGGCCATCAGATGGCCGACCTCGACGTCCTGCTTGCCGGCGGCGGCGAACTCCGGCCAGTAATCGGCCACCGGCGCATGGAAGTCGAGTTGGCCGCGATCAGCCAGCATCAGGGCACAGAGGAAGGTCATCGTCTTGGTGGTGGACCAGACGTTGACGATGGTGTCCTGCTCCCAGGGCGTGGTCTTCCCCTCGTCGATGAATCCTCCCCAGATGTCCACCACCGGATCGCCGCCCACCATCACCGCCACCGAAGCGCCGAGATCGCCCCCGTCGTCGAGGCTCTTCGACAGGGTGGTGGCCACCCCCTCGAACTTCTTGTCCCAGGTGCCCTGGATATCGGCCATCGATAGGCCCCCTCTCCATTTGCTCGGCCACGATAGCCATCCGTGACCGATGGCCGACAGTCGAAGAATCCGGCGGCCGCCGGGCCGTTCGCCGGATAGCGGTCCATCCCAAACCCGTTACCCTGGTATCCCATGAGTGACACGTCTGCCACCCAGCTGACCCGCAGTACCTACGAACGCCTCCAGGCCGAACTGGAGGATCTCACCACCCGCGGCCGGGTGGAGATCGCCAGCGCCATCGAGACGGCCCGGGCCCTCGGCGACCTCAGTGAGAACGGCGACTACCACGCGGCCAAGGACAGTCAGGGCAAGATGGAATCCCGCATCCGCCAGCTGCAGAGGCTCCTCAAGACCGCCGAAGTGGTGGACGGGGAGCGGCCGTCCGACGGCACCGTCGCCCCGGGATCGGTGGTCACCCTCCGCTACGACGGGGACGACGAGGACGACACCCAGAGTTTCTTCGTCGGGTCCATCGAGGAACGGCAGGGGGACCTGACGGTGGTGTCGCCCGGCTCACCCCTGGGCTCGGCGATGATCGGCCACGGCGCCGGCGACACCGTCGAATACGCCGCCCCCGGCGGCACCCTCAGGGTCCATATCGTGAAGATCGGTGACTGACTGATGCCCGTGCAGGTCCCCAACGCCGATTCCCCCCGCACCCTCTCCCAGAAGGTCTGGGACCGGCATGTCGCCCACGCCGGGGCCGGTGATGATCCCGACATCATCTTCATCGACCTCCATCTGGTCCACGAGGTCACCTCCCCGCAGGCGTTCGAAGGCCTGCGGATGGCCGGGCGGGGGGTCCACCGCCCGGACCTGACCATCGCCACCGCCGATCACAACGTGCCCACCACCGACATCGACAAGCCGGTGGCGGATCCCATCTCGGCCAAGCAACTCGAGGTGCTGGCGGCCAACTGCCGTGAGTTCGGGATCACCTGTTACCCGATGGGCGACGCCAACCAGGGGATCGTGCACATCATCGGGCCGGAACAGGGACTCACCCAACCGGGCATGACCATCGTCTGCGGCGACAGCCACACCTCCACCCACGGTGCCTTCGGCGCCCTGGCCTTCGGCATCGGGACCAGCGAGGTGGAACACGTGCTGGCCACCCAGACCCTCCCCCAGCGGCGCCCGGCCGCCATGTGCGTGACCGTCGACGGCGAGCTCCCGGCCGGGGTGACGGCCAAGGACGTCGTCCTGGCGGTCATCGGGGAGATCGGCACCGGCGGTGGCATCGGGCACGTGATCGAGTACCGGGGGGCGGCCATCCGGGCGCTGTCGATGGAAGGCCGGATGACCGTCTGCAACATGTCGATCGAGGCCGGGGCCCGGGCGGGGATGATCGCCCCGGACGAGACCACCTTCGCCTACCTGGCCGGGCGGGACCACGCCCCCAAGGGGGCGGAGTGGGAAGAGGCGCTGGCCGATTGGCGCAGCCTGGCCACCGATCCCGGAGCGGTGTTCGACCAGGAAGTCACCATCGATGCCGGTGGGCTGGTCCCGCACGTGACCTGGGGAACCAACCCGGCCCAGGTGGCCCGCATCGACGGCTCGGTCCCCGATCCCGAGTCCTTCGCCGCCCCCAGCGAGCGGGAGGCGGCGGCCCGGGCCCTCGAGTACATGGGGCTGTCGGCCGGCACCGCGCTGCGCGACGTGCAGGTCGACACCGTCTTCATCGGTTCGTGCACCAACAGCCGGATCGAAGACCTGCGAGCGGCCGCCGACGTGCTCCGGGGCCGCCGGGTGCAGGAGGGGATGCGGGCACTGGTGGTGCCCGGGTCCCACCGGGTCAAGGCCCAGGCCGAGTCCGAGGGCCTCGACGCCGTCTTCGTCGCCGCCGGCTTCGACTGGCGCGAGCCGGGGTGCTCGATGTGCCTGGCCATGAACCCCGACAAATTGGCCCAGGGCGAGCGGGCGGCATCCACCTCCAACCGGAACTTCGAGGGCCGCCAGGGGCGGGGAGGCCGTACCCACCTGGTATCGCCGGCGGTAGCGGCGGCCACCGCGGTGGCCGGTCACTTCGCCACTCCCGAGGAACTGGCCTGATGGAAGCGGTTCGAGCCGTCAGCGGCCGGGGGGCCCCACTCGACCGGTCGGATGTGGACACCGATCAGATCATCCCGTCGGACTGGCTGAAGCGGGTGGAGCGCACCGGTTTCGGCGCCGGCCTGTTCGCGGAATGGCGCGACGACCGCAACTTCGTCCTCAACAACGAGGAGTACGCCGGGGCCAGGGTGCTGGTCACCGGGCCCAACTTCGGCACCGGCTCGTCCCGGGAGCACGCGGTGTGGGCGCTGCAGGATTACGGATTCGAGGCGGTGGTGTCGCCGGGGTTCGCCGACATCTTCCGCAACAACTGCACCAAGGTCGGCCTGGTGCCGGTCCAGGTCGATGCCCGGGTCGGACGCCAGCTGCTCGATGCCATCGTGGCCGACCCGTCCCTGGAGATCTTCATCGACGTGGTGGCCGGGACGCTCGGGGCGCCGGCGGCCGGCATCGAGACCACCTTCCCGATGGACGAGTTCACCCGCGAGCGCCTGATCAACGGGTGGGACGACATCGGGCTCACCCTGCGCTATTCCGACGAGATCGATCGGTACGAGACCGAGCGGCCTGACTGGTTGCCGGTCACCCGCTGATCGGAGAGCGGCTACCGGTCCCGGCGGGGTCAGTCCTCGAGCCGGCGCCGTTGCGCGTGGATGGTCTCACCTCGGGCCAGCATCCCGACGAATTCGGCGACGCGTCGCGCCCGGGTGTCGGCCCGCTTGGCGCCGTCGATGCGAAACAGGATGGAGTACCGGTTCTGACTGGTGAGGATCTCGAACATGGCCTGGGCCCGAGGCTGGTCGGACAGGGCGGCGGCCAGGTCGGCCGGAACTTCGATGGCGGCCTGACCCTCGTAGGCGACTTCCCACCGGCCGTCGGCCTTGGCCCGCTCGACCTCGGCCAAACCGGCCGGATGCATCCGGCTCTGCTTGGTCAACGTTTCGACGAGGCCGACATTCCGCTTCGACCACTGGCTCCGGGATCGGCGGGGGGAGTAGAGCTGGCGAAAGGTCGATTCGTCGCGCCGGTCCCGCTGGCCGTCGATCCATCCGTGGCACAGGGCCTCCTCGAGTGCCTGCGGGTAGGTGAGGCTGGTCGGTTCGGTCACGCCCTTCTTGGCCATGACCAGCCAGACCCCGTCACCGTCGCCGTGGTGCTGGCCCAGCCATTTCCGCCAGGCGGCGGCATCGGCCACCGTCAGCTCCGGAAGATCACCGGCCGGCACCGTTCAGCCCGGGGCCGACGGCAACAGTTGATGGCGCCGGGCCCACGCCCATCTCAGGATGGACAGGGAGAGCACCAGGGTGACGATGTTGATGCCCAACTCGACGAGCCCGTTGCCGCCCTTCCACCAGATCCCGTGCTGGATGTCGTAGAGGGTGTCCATGGAGAACAGATACAGGCCGGCTCCCCCTCCGGCCAACAGCCAGAGCAGTGCCGCCGGGCGGCCGGCCCACAGCGAGATCGCCGCGCCGAGGAGGCAGACGACCAGCCAGCCGTCGGCCAGCGGGAAGGCGTTCTCGAACTGGTAGTAGGCCGCCGTGTGCACGGACGCCACCAGCGAGCGGTGGGCGAACCAGGCCACCCAGTAGAGGACGGCGATCACGGCCACCACGACCAGGACGACCGACAGCCGCCGGCGGGTGGCTTCCGATACCGGCTCGGCGGATGCCATCCGCCAAGGGTAGGCGCGGGGCGACGGCCGGCGATGACGTTTCCAGGGGTCGGATCTAAGCTGGGGGCATGTTCAAGAAACTCCTGAAGTGGTCGGTCAGGCTGGCCGTGGTGGCCGCGGTGGCGACGGCGGTGTCCCGGGCTCTCGGGTCCAAGTCGGGCGCCGACGGGACGAGCGGTCCGATCGCCACCATCGGCGGGGACACCTGGCCGCCGGTGCCCATCAACCCGGATCGCCTGGACTGAACCACGTCCCGGTCGCCGGTCTACGACCGGATCGGCCTCGGCTACTCGGACGGCCGGCGCACCGATCCCACCTGGGCGGCGGCCATCGACGCGGCGCTCGGAGATGCCACCTCGGTGGTCAACGTCGGCGCCGGGCACGGCTCCTATGAGTCGGGCGGGCGCACGGTCGTCGCCGTCGAACCTTCGGAGGTGATGCTGGATCAGCGCCCGCCGGGGGCGGCGCCGGCGATCCGGGCGGAGGCCGAGCGCCTGCCTCTGGTCGACCACGCCGCCGACGCCGCCCTGGCGGTGTTGACCGTCCACCACTGGGGTGACTGGCGGGCCGGGATCGACGAGCTCTGCCGGGTGGCTCGGCGGCGGGTCATCGTCCACTTCGACCCCTCGCACCACGACCGGCAGTGGTTGATCCGCGACTACGTTCCCGAGATCGGCGATCTCGATGCCAGCCGCAATTCCTTCGACGAGGTCGTCGACCGGCTGGAGGCCGAGGTGACGGTGCTGCCGCTGGATCGGGAGTTCGGCGACGGGGTCATGGGTGCCTACTGGTGCCGCCCCCATGCCTACCTCGACCCCGAGGTGCGCAGCCACATGTCGGGCTTCGCCCAGATCGATCCGTCGGTGGTCGACGCGGCCATGGCCCGGCTGGCCGACGACCTCCGGAGCGGGGCCTGGGCCCGACGCAATGCCGGACTGGCCGACCGGACCAGCTTCGACGCCGGTTTTCGTCTGCTGGTGTCCAACGGCTGACCCCCTTGCCTTCCAGGATCCAAATCCAGGCGCCGGCTGTGCCCCGCCGAAGCCAACGACAGCTTTGCCGGCCTCGCCGCGCCGACCGGGTATCCAACGTCCGCCTCGAGTTCCGTCTGGCGATCGACGACCGCACCTACCCTGAGGCGTCTGCCGAGGTGGAACGGGAAGAGGGAACGTCCCAGCCGTCATCCGCGGAACCGGCGGTCTACGACCCGGACTCCCACCGGCGGACGTGCACGCAGTGAGAGACCTGAATCGAGAACTCCTGGTAGAACTCCTCCCGACCGCGGCGCTGGGCGGCTCGATGACGTGGATCCTCAAACCAGGTGCGTTGCGCCTCGGCAGTGGCGAAGGTGATCAACGACACCCGCTCGCCGTCGGGAGCGGTGAACACCTTGAAGTCGACGAAACCCGGGACCTGGCGGGCGGCCGCCTCCATCTCCTCGGCCAGCTCCCCATAGGCGGGGTTGGCGTCGGGTCGCAGACGCGAGCGGAAGACGGTCACCACCTGGGACGGGCTCAGATCCGGGTTGGACACCGGTTCAGGTCTGGATGGTGTGCACGTCGCTGATCCCGGCCGACCCGCGCAGGCGCTCCAGCGCGTCGCCGGGGACCAACTGGTCGGTGGACAGGACCATCAGGGCGGTGTTGCCGGTGGCCGACGGGCCCACCGCCATCGACGAGATGGAGACGCCGGCCTCACCGACGATGGTGCCCACCACCCCGATCATGCCGGCCCGGTCATCGTTGCGGACCACCACCATGTGGGGAGCGGGTGGCACCTCCACCGTATGGTCGTCCATCATCACCAACCGGGGCTCGGTGTGGGGCCCGGTGAGGGTACCGGCCACCGAGTGATCACCGGACCGGAGGGTGATCAGGTTGACGTAGTCATGGGCGGTGACGGTGGAGGTCTCCCGGACCTCGAGACCGCGCTCGGCCGCCAGTTGGGGTGCGTTCACGTAGGACACCGGCTCGGTGGTGGCCGCCGCAAACACCCCCTTCAGCACCGACAGGGTGAGGATGCCGGTACCCGAGCCGGCCAGCCCGCCCTGGTATTCGATCTCCAGGGTGTCGGGCAGCCCGTCGTTGAGACAGGAGAAGATCCGGCCCAGCTGCTCGGCCAGGCCCATGAACGGCCGCACCGTCTCGGACACGTCTCCGGCCGACACGTTGACCGCGAACGGGACGAAGTCACCGTCCAGGGCCAGGATGACCTGTTCGGCGATGGTCACTCCGGCCTTGTCCTGGGCCTCGGCCGTCGATGCCCCGAGGTGGGGGGAGACGATGACCGAAGGCAGCTCGAACAGCGGCGACTCGGTGGTCGGCTCCTTGGCGAACACGTCGAGGCCGGCACCTTGAACCTGGCCGGAACGGATGGCTTCGGCCAGCGCCTCCTCGTCGACGATGCCGCCCCGGGCGGTGTTGATGATGCGGAGTCCGGGCTTCGACTTGGCCAGCAGGTCCTTGCCGATGAGGCCAAGGGTCTCGGCATTCTTCGGCAGGTGGACGGTCACGAAGTCCGACTGGGCCATCAACTCCTCGATGCCCATCAGCTCGACGCCCATGTGCTTGGCCCGATCGACCGAAACGAACGGGTCGTAGGCGACCAGGCGCATGCCGAAGGCCAGCGCCCGCTGGGCCACCAGCGCGCCCACCCGGCCGAGCCCGACCACGCCGAGGGTCTTGCCGTAGAGCTCGACCCCTTCCCACTTGGAGCGCTCCCACTTCCCCGCCACCAGGGCGGCGTGGGCCTGGGGGATGTTCCGGGCCTGGGCCAGCAGCAGGGCCATGGCCTGCTCGGCGGCGGACAGGATGTTCGACTGGGGGGCGTTGACCACCATCACCCCGCGCTCGGTGGCGGCGGGCACGTCCACGTTGTCGAGGCCGATGCCGGCCCTCCCCACCACCACCAGGTCGGTGCCGGCCGCCAGGACCTCGGCGGTCACGGTGGTGGCCGACCGGATGACCAGGGCCTGGGCCCCGACCACGGCCGAGAGCAGCCCCGCGGGGGACAGATCCAGCTGGACATCGACCTGGTGGCCGGCCTGGGCCATCAGGTCGAGGCCGGTCTGGGCCAATTTTTCGGTGACGAGCACCCTACCCATGAGGTTCCTTCCTTCGAGAGATCGTCGGGATCTCGGTGGTCATGTGACCGCCGCGTCAGTGGGCGTCACTGAAGAGCTTGGCCAAGCGGGTGACCCCTTCGACGATGTCCTCATCGCCCAGGGCGTAGGACATCCGGAAGTACCCGGGCGCCCCGAAGGCCTCGCCCGGCACCACCGCCACCTTGGCCTCGTCGATGGCCACCTCGGCCAGCTCCGCGCTCGACGAGATCCTCCGGCCCCCGACCTCCCGGCCGAGAATCCCTTCCACCGAGGGGAAGGCGTAGAAGGCGCCGTCGGGCTCGATGCAGGTGACCCCGTCGATCTCGTTGAGCATCCGGTAGATGATCTGCCGCCGTCGGTCGAACGCCGCCCGCATCTCCGCCACCGCCCCCAGGTCGCCGGACACCGCCGCCAACGCCGCCCGCTGGCTGACGTTGGCCACATTGGAGGTCTCGTGGGACTGGAGGTTGGTGCCGGCGGTGACGATGTCGTCGGGACCGATCATCCATCCGACCCGCCAACCGGTCATCGCGTAGGTCTTGGCCACCCCGTTGACCACGATGCAGGTGTCGACCAACTCGGGGACGACGACGGGCATCGAGTGGTGCTCGGCACCCCCGTAGACCAGATGCTCGTAGATCTCATCGGTGATGACCCAGAGGCCGTGGTCCACCGCCCAGCGGCCGATGGCTTCGACCTCCGGGCGCGGGTAGACCGCCCCGGTCGGGTTGGAGGGGGACACGAACAGCAGCACCTTGGTCCGGGGGCTCAGGGCGGCCTCCAGCTGCTCCACCGTGACCCGGAACCCGCTCGACACGCCGGTGGAGATCACCACCGGCACCCCGCCGGCCAAGGCGATGGACTCGGGGTAGGTGGTCCAGTACGGCGCCAGCACCAGGACCTCGTCGCCCGGGTCGCAGAGGACGGCGAGGGCGTTGGCGATGGCCTGCTTGCCCCCGTTGGTCACCAGCACCTGGGCAGCGCTGACCTCCAGCCCCGAATCGCGGAGGGTCTTGGCGGCGATGGCACTCCGCAGCTCGGGCAACCCGGCGGTGGGCGAATACTTGTGGGACTTGGGGTCCCGGCAGGCGGCCTCCGCGGCGGCCACGATGTGATCGGGGGTCGGAAAGTCGGGCTCACCGGCGCCGAAGCCGATCACATTTTCCCCCTGCGCCTGCAGGGCTTTGGCCTTGGCATCCACCGCCAGCGTGGCTGACGGCGAAACCGCGGCGATGCGGGCCGAGACACGGTTTTTCGTCGGGTACGCCATGGGTGCCATGATTCCATATGTGACTGAGACCTCTGACACCCCCCCGATCAGCATTCCCGCCGACCTGCTCCCGGCCGACGGCCGATTCGGTTCGGGACCCTCCAAAGTCCGGCCCGAGAGCGTCGAGGCCCTGGCCAAGGCGGCCAACCACTTCCTCGGCACCAGCCACCGCCAGAAGACGGTCAAGTCGGTGGTGGGCAGCCTCCGCGAGGGCCTCCGGGAGCTGTTCTCGCTGCCCGACGGATACGAGGTGATGCTCGGCAACGGGGGCACCACCTGCTTCTGGGACGCGGCCACCTTCTGCCTCATCGAGGACAAGAGCCAGCACCTCAGCTTCGGCGAGTTCTCCTCCAAATTCGCCACCGCCGCCGCCGACGCCCCCCACCTGGGGGAACCGGAGATCATCGCCTCCGAGGTCGGGACCCATCCGACCGCCGTCGCCCGGGACGACATCGACCTCTACGCCCTCACCCACAACGAGACCTCCACCGGGGTGATGATGGAGATCGCCCGGCCGACGGGGGCGGCGTTGCCGGCCGACGGGGGCGGGCTGGTGGCGGTGGACGCCACCTCGGGCGCCGGTGGGCTGCCGGTCGACCCCCGACAGTTCGACGTCTACTACTTCGCCCCCCAGAAATGTTTCGGCTCCGACGGCGGCCTGTGGGTGGCGCTGGTGTCCCCCGACGCCCAGGAGCGGATGGCCACCATCAAGGCAACCGGCCGGTGGGTGCCGGCGTCCTTCGACCTGTCCATCGCCCTGGACAACTCCAAGCTCGACCAGACCTACAATACGCCCGCCCTGGCCACGGTGTTCATGTTCGACAACCAGGTCCGGTGGTTCAACGACAACGGCGGCATGAAGTTCTCCACCGGCCGGTGCGACCGGTCGGCGGAGATCCTCTACACCTGGGCGGACAGCTCGGACTTCGCCACCCCGTTCGTGCAACGGGAGAACGAGCGGAGCCACGTGGTCGCCACCATCGACTTCGCCGACGCCATCGATGCCGCCACCGTGGCCGCGGTGTTGCGGGCCAACGGGATCGTCGACACCGAGCCCTACCGCAAGCTCGGTCGGAACCAGCTCCGGATCGCCATGTTCCCGGCCATCGACCCCGACGACGTGGCGTCGGTGTGTGCTTGCATCAACTACGTGGTGGGGGCGCTGGCCTCGTCCTGAGTCCGGGCGGGCTGTGGGCTGGCGCGGGACGGTGAGGCTAGGGAACCCGAACTCCTGCTCGGTACACCGCTTCGACGCTTCTGACCGCCGCCATGTCCACCAAGGGGTTTCCCCGGACAACAAGCAGATCGGCGTCGGCACCAGCCGCTATCCGACCCTTCGACGCCCCGAATCCGAGGGCGGTTGCCGCGATCGAAGTCGAAGCTCGCAGGGCTTCGTCGGGCGTCATCCCGATCCCATCCACCAGGGCTTCGAGCGCATAGGGAAGAACGTCGTGTGGCTTGCCCGGGGACACGCCGGCATCGCTGCCCGGGATTATCGTGGCACCCGCCCGCCACATGTGGCCGTGGTTGTCCAAGATGGCCGTCAGCCGTTGGGCAATGGCCGGGGGCGGAGCGGAGGCGCCCGGCACCGAGCCGGGGGTGACGCTGACAACCACGCCGCGAGCGGCGATTCGATCGAAGATCGCAGGATCGGCATCGACTCCGCTGGCGGTCATGAACGTGACGTGCTCCAAAGTGTCGAAGCCGGCCTCGACGGCGTCGGCGACAGATTTCGCTCCGTGGACGTGAGCGGCAGTGGGCAGACCAACACGGTGGGCCTCATCGACCACGGCCCGCATGGCGTCCAGATCGTACTGCGACTCATACGGCTGGCTCCCGGGGGTGATGTTGCCCCCGCTCACCATGACCTTGACCACATCGCAGCCTCGGTCGGCCCGGTCCCGCACCGCGGCGCGCAGGGCGACCTCACCCTCTGCCTCGCCGCCGAGGAAATGGCAGTGGCCGCTCGTGGTCGTAATCGGTGGTCCGGCGGCAACGATCTGGGGGAGGGCGGCTGAGGGACCCCGCTCGCGCAGCGCCAGTGAAAGGTACCCCCGGTCCCCGAGGTCGCGCACGGTCGTCACCCCGGCCCGGAGGGCCTGGACCGCGGCGGAGCGCATGTGGGACAAGAGCGCGTCGTCGTCTGCCCGCGCCAGCGGTTCGACCAGGTCGGCGGTGGCGTGGAAGGCGAGATGCACGTGCGCGTCGATGAGCCCGGGCAGCAGGCAGGTCTCTGCACCGAATTTGACGAGCGTCGCCCCGTCAGGAGGTGGTGCCCCGCTTGTATCGACGTCGACGATGTGACCGTCCTCGATGAGCACCGTGGTCAAATCGAGAAGCCGTTCACCGTCAAACGTGTGCCCGGCCTGTATGGCCGCCATTTCCTTCACCGGTCCGACCATAGGGGTCGGGAATCCTCAATGCTGGAGCGATGCGTCAAGGTGTCCCGGTTTGACGGTTCGATCGGCAAGCGGCACAGGCGTCCGAACTACTGCGGGGCAAGCGGCACAGGCGTCCGAACTACTGCGGGGCGTGGCACAGGCGTCCGAACTACTGCGGGGCGTGGCACACCGAACTACTGCGGGGCGTGGCACACCGCCTCGACGTTGTTGCCGTCGGGGTCGCGGACGAAAGCGCCGTAGTAGTCGGGGTGGTACTCGGGCCATACCCGGGCTTCGTGCAGCACCTCGGCCCCGGCGGATTTGGCCGCGGCCAGAAACGAGTCCACCGTGGCCCGGTCAGGAGCGGTGAAGGCGATATGCGACTCACGGAATCCGGCGCCACCGGACTGCCCGCTGAGCCAGAAATCAGGCGCCGGTGCAATACCGAAGCCGATGGCCTCTCCGAAGTCCATCAGCCGGGTGGCTCCGAGTGGGGCCAGCACGGTGTCGTAGAACGCCGCACTGGCATCGAGGTCGGCACATTGGATCCCCAGATGATCGAGCATGTTGCAGTCTGGGCTCCGCGCCCGCTCCCCCGCAACCGAGCCAAGCCGGCGCCACCGTGCCGAAGCCGCGCCGGCTGGCCGGCCGGCCGGCCCATGCAGGTGAGCTTGCCATCACCGATTAGTTTCGCCCGCATGCCGCCGATCGCGCCCCGGTTGGCTCTCGCCGCCAGCCAAGGATTCGGTGACCTGGACGACGGTTGGCCCCTTCTGCAGACGGCCCTGGTGGCGGCCGGCTTCGACCCGCAGGTCGCCGTCTGGGAGGACCCGGCGGTCGACTGGGGATCGTTCGACCTGGTGGCGGTCAACTACGCCTGGGGGTATGTCACCCGGCATCGGGACTTCCTCGAATGGACGGCGAGGGTCGCTACCGAGACCCGACTCGTCAACCCGCAAGAGGTACTCGCATGGAACAGTGAGAAGACCTACCTGGCGGACCTGGCCGACGACGGGATCCCGATCGTCCCCACTTCCTGGGTGCCCCCGGGTGGGGTCTGGACCCCGCCTTCCGATGACTACGTGATCAAGCCGTCGGTGGCCAGCGGCAGTCTCGGTGCCGCCCGCTACCGACGGACGGGGATCGAAACCGCTAAGGAGCACGTTCGCCGTCTCCACCGGCAAGGACAGACGGTGATGGTCCAGCCCTATCAACCGGCCATCGATGCCCACGGCGAGGTGGCGCTGATCTACTTCGACGGCCGGTACAGCCACGCGGTATCCAAGCAGGCGTTGCTCGAGCCGGATGTCGGTGAGATCGACCGCCTCTGGGAACGTCACGTCATCACCCCGGCCGAGGCGAGCGACCGACAGCGGAGCCTGGCCGAGACCACCCTCGCGGCGGTCACCTCGCGCGTCGGATCGACCGCCTACGCCCGGGTCGACGTCATCGACGACTTCGATGGTCATCCGGTCGTCCTCGAGGTCGAGCTCATCGAGCCGGCCTTCTACCTCACCCACGGTGTCGATGCCCCGGAGCGCTTCGCCGACGTCCTCCGGCGCTGGGCGGAGTACATCCCGCGCCGGCGCCACCAATGGAAGCGTCGGCGCTCCGGCGGCACTGCCGGCGGCAATCCACCAGCGGGGCGGTGAATCTGGCGGGGTACCGGCATCGGCCTTATCCTGACCAACCGTGTCCAATTGGCGAGCCACCGCCATCGGGTCGAAGGGGATCTTCGGGCTGACCTTGGCCATGGTGTGCACCGCCGCGGCGCTCTCGAGTTGCGGGTCGAGCCCGGCGGCGAGAACGTCGGCCAGTTCCCCGCTCGGCGTCACCTGGATGACGGGCTACGCCGCGCCCGGGACTCCCGCCCAATACGACAAGGTGGGGGTGATCAAGGTCGGGCCCAGCAACGCCAAGAACGTCTTGGTCCTTGAGCCGGGGACCTCGGCGGCCGGCTCCTACTTCGTGCCGCTGGCCCAGTGGATCGTCTCCAAGTCCAGCGACTGGCAGGTGTGGTCGGTCGAGCGACGGGAGAGCCTGCTCGAGGACCAGTCGGAGCTCAACCTGTTCAAGGAGCACAAGGCCACCGCCACCCAGCTCTACGACTACTACCTCGGTTACCTCAAGAACCCGAGCCTCACCCATCACATCCAACCGGTTCCCGACTCGACCGTCGAGTTCGCCAAGCAATGGGGCATGAGGGTCGCGGTCCAGGACCTCCAGGTGGTGATCGGGGCGGCCAGGAAGCTGGGTGGGAAGGTCGTCCTCGGAGGCCATTCGCTGGGTGGATCGGTGGTCACTGCGTACGCCACCTGGGACTTCAACGGCCGGGCCGGGGCCGACGACCTGGCTGGGCTGGTCTACATCGATGGCGGCAGCAGCCCGAGCCCGGTGAGTGCCCAGGCCGCCACCCAGGAGTTGCAGTCGTTGAACGCCACCGGCGCCACTCCCTGGCTGGCGTTCGGCGGGATCGCCGCACCCTACGCCGGCATATTCAACGCCACCGGGTCGGCAGCGGCGCTGTTGGACCCCAACGGGCCGTCGTTGGGTCAGACGTCGGGGCTGTTGCCGGCCGACATCGTTCCTCCGGTACCGGTCACCAATGCCGGCCAGTACGGCTTCGCCCTCAACGCCGCCACCTCCCCGCCGAGCCTGCTGGCGGCCCAGGCCCACCTCGGCCAAGGGGTGGCAGCCACCGGCCCGGTCCACGGCTGGAACGGCACCGGGGCGCTCACCCCGCTCCATCGATTCGCCACCATGTTCTCGGGGTACCCGATGCAGAACGCCGACGGCACCGAGTGGTACTTCCCCCAACGGTTGACCGACGACACCGGGGCGGTCGCCAACGGGAATGCCAATCCGGCTCAGAGCGTGCTCGACGTCGACGCCACCATGGGCCACGCCCTGCCCAGGAACCTGCTGATCTACGCCTTCGGTGCCCGGCTGGGAGGAGCCGGCGTGCCCCAGGACGCCCAGTTGCTGGCCGCCGAGTCGGGGATACCCGCGGGCAACCTCAGCCTGGCCAACTTCCAGAGCAGCTACTCACACAACGATCCGGCCGGCGCCTACCCCGACAACGCCTTCTTCGACCGGCTGGTCCCGTTCCTGGGCAAGGTCGCGGCCCAGAAGTAACGCTCGGGTCGGGCGGGTCGCGGCCCGCCCGAGGCGACAACCGGGATCAGGAGGAGGTCGTCCCGCCGATCCCGCTGCCGATCGACCCGGCGGCGAAGGCGGTCGCCTGCTCGCCCACCAGGGTGACCAGGTTGCCGAGGGCCAGGTTGACGTCCTCGAGGTGGAGACCCCAGATCGGTCCGAGTGCGGTGCTCACCACCGGCCGGGTGTCCCCCGCCGGGGCCACGTCGGTGACCTGCAGCCAACTGGCCCCGCCCTGGTTCTCGCACTGGGCCGTGTACAGGTTCGGGTAGCTGACCCACGGGGTGGAATACTTCCCCGCCGGTCGCTGACCCGCACCGGCGGGCACCGCCGCCGCCGAGGTCGGGAAATAGGGCTGCAGCGCCCCCGGGGTGGCCGGCGAGCTGAGCGACGTCGGGTTGACGCACAGCACCTGGAACGAACTGCTCGGGCCCGAGGGTTGTCCGGACAGGGCACTGACTCCGGTGCCGGCCCGGCCGAAGAGGCTGTTGGCCGGCGGGGTCTGGTTGAAGCTCGAGTAGGCCACCACGCACCCGGTGGCCGACGTCGAATTGCAGGCGGGGATGTGCTGGAAGGTGCCCCCCACCGTCTGGCCCACCGGGACCTCGACGTTGCCGCCGAGGATGATGGCCGACACCAGTAGCCGGCGCTCGGCCGGGCTGGGGTCGACCTGGGACGCGAGCAGTCTGATCAGCATCGACGACCCCTGGGAGTGGCCGATGAACACCACCCCGCGACCGTCATTGTCGTGGGCCAGGTAGTACTTCCAGGCGGCCAGCACGTCGCGGTAGGCCAGCGCCACCGACGATGCGGTCGCCTTGGCCACCCCCGAGGTTCCGAGGAGCGAGGCCAGGGTGAGCTGCCGGTACATGGGGGCGAAGATGCGGCAGTTGGGGGCGAACGGCGCCGCCTGGGCCTGGGCCACCAGGGTCTCGGCCGGGTCGATGTGCAGGTTGGCGTTGGTGGTGGGCTGGGAGCTGACCGTCGGGTAGACGTAGAAGCAGTCGACGGCAGGAGTGGTGGCCGGAGGATTCGGCTGCACGGTGGTGGACGACGTCGGCGACGGACCGGGGGCCACGGTGGTGGCCAGGCTGGCCGTGCACGGATCGTTGGCCAGCCCCGGGCGGCAGAGCCACACCGGGCCGGCGGCGGTCGGGGCGGTGGTGGCGGTGGTGCCGGTGGTGCGGGGGGCCGGGGACGAGCAGGCCGACAGCAGCAACGACCCGGTGACCACCGCGGCGGCCACCACGCCGGCCGTTCGAACTGCCCCTCGGTGGCGCAATGGTCAGCCGCCCGAGATGTCCTGGATCTTCTGCTTTCCGGCGGTGACGAACGGCATCATGTCCCGGAGCTCGGCGCCCACCTGCTCGATGGGGTGGTCGATGCCCGCCTGCCGCAGCTTCTTGAAGTTCGGGCGCCCGTTGGCGTTCTCGTCGACCCATTCCCGGGCGAAGGTGCCGTCCTGGATGTCGCTCAGGATCCGGCCCATCTCCTCCCGCACCGCCTGGTTGATGACCCGGGGGCCGCGGGTCAGGTCGCCGTACTCGGCGGTGTCGGAGATCGAGAAGCGCATCCCGCTGATCCCCTGCTCGTACATCAGGTCGACGATGAGCTTGAGCTCGTGGAGGCACTCGAAGTAGGCCGACTCCGGTTGGTATCCGGCCCCGACCAGGGTCTCGTACCCGGCCTGGACCAGGGCGGTCAGCCCCCCGCACAGCACCACCTGCTCGCCGAACAGGTCGGTCTCGGTCTCCTCCGCGAAGGTGGTGTCGAGCACCCCGGCCCGGGTGGCGCCGATGGCGTGGGCATAGGACAGGGCGAGATCGTGGGCCTTGCCCGACGGGTCGGCCGACACCGCCACCAGCGACGGCACCCCCCCGCCCTCGGTGTAGGTCCGGCGCACCAGGTGGCCGGGGCCCTTGGGCGCGACCATGGCCACGTCCACGTCGGCCGGAGGGGTGATCAGCCCGAAGCGGATATTGAAGCCGTGGGCGAAGAGGACCACGTCGCCGGCGTGCAGGTGGGGGGCGATCTCGGCCTCGTAGATGGCGGCCTGCTCGGTGTCCGGCAGCAGGATCATGATCACGTCGGCCTCGGCGGCGGCGTCGGCCACCGACAGCACCCGGAGGCCGGCCTCTTCGGCCTTCGCCTTGGACGCGGAGGTCTCCCGGAGGCCGACCCGGACGTCCACCCCGGACTCCGACAGGTTGAGGGCGTGGGCGTGGCCCTGGGAGCCGTATCCGATCACCGCCACCTTGCGGCCGGCGATGAGGCTGGGGTCGGCATCCTTTTCGTAATACAGCGTGGCCATCGTCATCAACCTGCCTTCTCTGTGGGTTTTGCGAATCCGAGCACCCGGGGGTCGGCGCCCGATCGGTCGTCGGTGCGGTCGAGCATAGGCAATGCCACCCGCCCGGAGCGCTGCAGGTCCACAATTCCGTAGCTGCGGATGAGATCCTCGAAGTCGTCGACCTTGGTGGGGGCCCCGGCCAGCATCACCGTGAGGCGGTCGTGGCCGACGTCGACGATCTTGCCCTCGAACACCCCCACCAGCTGGATCACCTGTCCCCGGGTCTCGGCGGTGACCTCGAGGGTGACCAGGAGCAGCTCCCGCTCCCGGGCCGCCGACGGGGCGAGTTCGGTGATCGACACCACCGGGATCAGCTTGTCGAGCTGCTTGAGGATCTGGTCCAGCGGGGCCGACTCGACGTCGACCACGATGGTGATCCGGCTGAACCGGGGGTTGTCGGTGGGCGCCACGGCCAGGCTGAAGATGTTGTAGCCGCGCCGGGCGAAGAGGCCGGCCACCCGGGCCAGGACCCCCGGCTTGTTCTCCACCAGCACGGTCAGGGTGTGGTGGCGCTGGTCGACTCCGTAGGCGGACATCAGCCGTCATCCCGGCTCTGCGAGGGGTCGACGATGATGTTGTCGTTGGAGTCCCCGGCCGCCACCATCGGGTACACCTTCTCCGAGGTGTCGGTCCGGAAGTCGATGACCACCGGCCGGTCGTCGATGGTGTTGGCCTTGTCGATGGCCGGGCCGACCTCTTCGGGCGTCTCCACCCGGATGCCCACACAGCCCATCGACTCGGCCCAGCCCACGTAGTCGGGCAGGTCGGGCGACAGGTAGACCTCCGAGTACCGCTCCCCGTAGAACATCTCCTGCCACTGGCGGACCATGCCCAGGTAGGCGTTGTTGAGGAGGGCGATCTTCACCGGGATCCGCTCGGAGCTGGCCGTCACCAGTTCCTGGGCGGTCATCTGGAAGCACCCGTCGCCGTCGACGGCCCACACCATCCGGTTGGGCCGCCCCACCTTGGCCCCGATGGCCGCGGGCACCGCAAAGCCCATGGTGCCGAGGCCACCGGAGTTGATCCAGGTGTTCGGGTAGTCGAACTTCCACCACTGGGAGGCGAACATCTGGTGCTGGCCCACCCCGGACGCCACGATGGTGTCCTCCGGGGTCGAGTCGCGCAGCGTCTCGAGGACGAACTGCGGCTTCAGCTCCCCGGGCGCATCGGTCTGGGCGTAGACCAACGGGAACCGCTGTTGCCAGTGGCTGAGCGTCGCCCGCCAGGGATCGACCCGGTCCCGGGGGAACGAGGCCGCCGGGGTGCCCGGCACCGCCGGCGCCCCGGGAACCGCGTCGGAGGGCGTACCGCCCGAGCCGGACCGGGTGGCGTCGGCGTGCGGGAGGCCCAGGCCGTCGAGGGCGGACAGCAGCTGGTCGATGACCAGCCGGCAGTCGCCGACGATGGCGACCTCGGCCCGGCGGACCTTGTCGTGCTCGGCCGGGTCGATGTCCACGTGGATGACCCTGGCCCCGGGGGCGAAGTCGCCCACCCGGCCGGTCACCCGGTCGTCGAACCGGCTGCCCAGCGCGATCAGGAGGTCCGAGCGCTGCATGGAGGTCACCGCGGTGTAGTTCCCGTGCATGCCCGGCATGCCCAGGCACAGCGGGTGGGTGTCGGGGAAGGAGCCCCGGGCCATCAGCGTGGTGACCACCGGGATGCCGGTCCGCTCGGCCAGTTCCCGCAGGCCCTCGGAGGCTCGGGCCTTCAGGATCCCGCCTCCGGCGTAGATGACCGGTCGCTCGGCGGCCAGCAGCAACTCGGCCGCCTGCCGCACCCGCTCGGGGTCGCCGACGGTCACCGGGTGGTAGCCGGGGAGGTCGAGGTCGGAGGGCTCCGGCCAGTACCAATTCATCTTGGCCTGGGCCACATCCTTGGGCATGTCGATCACCACCGGGCCGGGACGGCCGGTGGTGGCCACGTGGAACGCCTCGGCCACCACCCGGGGGATGTCCTTGGCCTCGGTGATCAGCCAGTTGTGCTTGGTGATCCCCATGGTGATGCCGGTGGTGTCGCTCTCCTGGAAGGCGTCGGAGCCGATCGACGAGGTCGCCACCTGCCCGGTGATCACCACCAGCGGGATCGAGTCCATGTAGGCGTCGGCCAGCGGGGTCACGATGTTGGTGGCCCCCGGACCGCTGGTCACGATGGCGACACCGGCCCGCCCGGTGGCCTGGGCGTAGCCCTCGGCCATATGGCCGGCACCCTGCTCGTGGCGGACCAGGATGTGGCGGATCGACGAGTCGATGATCGGGTCGTAGACCGGGAGGATGGCGCCGCCGGGGAGGCCGAACATGACCTCGACCTGCTGCATCTCCAGACTCTTGATCAGCGCTTGTGCTCCTGTGAGTTCCTTCGGGTCCATCGGGGTGCTCCCTTGTCTGCTGTCTCGACGACGGTTGGGCAAATATGGCGGGGAATGAAAACGACCTCCCGTCTGGGAGGTCGGAGAGCGCACACGGCGAGAGATCGTCGCGTGCGCTACGAAACGAGTACCAAGGTGATGCTGGGGTTGATGGGTCCGGTACGCATGGTGCCTGCATTGTTGCATGACCAGGCGGGTCCCGACAAGTGGCCGCCCCGGTCCTTCCGGTCAGCCCGCCCTGTGGGTCGGAACCCAGGTCCGGACGTCGTGGCCTTCGCCGACCACCGCGACGTAGCCGACCTGGGTGATGTCGACAGCGAACAAGTGATAGTCGTCCCCGCTCGGGCGCCAGCCGATGTGGGCCTCCAGGGCCACGCCGTACCGCCCCCGCTCGGCGGCGTCGGTGACGTCCCGCGCCCGGCCGTAGATCTTCACATCGCCCTCGGTCCCGCCCTTGTCGGTGACCACCGTATGGACCACGCAGCGTGGATCCCGTAGCAGGTCGACCGCCTTCCTCGACTGCCACATCATCCCGAGATACAGGGTCCCGTCGACCACCAACGGCTCCACCGGGCTGATCCGGGGCCATCCGTTGGCCCGGAGGGTCCCGACCAGCACCAGCCCGGAGGCGTCCATCCGCCGCCCGGCGACGGCGGCCAACTCCGGGTCCCCGTCGGTGAACTCGGCCCAGCTGGCCATCCGCCCTCCCGTCCGACCCGACCAACCGCCCGACCGTCCGCCCCGGTCAGGGCTCGGTGACCGCCCCCCGCTCGGCCCCGGTGACCAGCCGGGCGTACTTGGCCAGGACTCCGCTGGTGTACCGGGGCTCGGGGTGCTTGAGCTCGGTCCGGCGCCGCTCGAGCTCGTAGTCGTCCACCACCAGATCGATCGAGTGGTTGACCACG
>DASZNG010000076.1:0-6579 GCA_035551535.1 Acidimicrobiales bacterium
GCGCGGCCAGCGCCGCCGTGTCGAGCAGGTCGGCGACCTCGATGGCGCCGAGCCGTTGGTCGGGTCGATCGTGGAGCATCCCATTCAGGAGCACCTTCCAGGCAACCGGGAGATCGGCGCGAATCGGGACCGGGCCCGCCAGCCGTTGCGCCATCATCTCTCCCGGTGATCCCCGGTACACCTGCTCGCCGATCAGGCATTCCAGGAGGACGAGGCCGAGGGACCAGATGTCGGCCGACGGCCCCACCTGATGGTTCTCGAGTTGTTCGGGCGCCATGTAGGCCGCGGTCCCCAAGGTGGTCCCGTCGAGGGTGAGGGTCGACACATCGATGAGGCGGGCGATCCCGAAGTCGCCCAAGCGGGCCTGTCCGTCGGGCGTCACCAGGATGTTGGCCGGCTTCACGTCGCGGTGCACGATGCCCCTCTCGTGCACGTAGGCCAGGGCGCCCGCCACCGACGCTCCCAGACCGGCGGCGAGCTCGGGTGTGAGTCGGCCCCGACGCAGGATCTCGGCCAGGTTCGACCCGTCGACGAACTCCATGACCAGATAGGCCTGGTCGCCGGTGACCCCGGTGTCGAGTAGCCGCACCAATCCGGGGTGATCGAAGCCTTCGAGGGCCCGGGCCTCCTGGGCCAGCCGACGGGCCAGGTCGGGGTCGCCCGAACGCACGATCTTGACCGCCACCTGCCGACCGGTGTCCAGGTCGACAGCCAGGTAGACGTCGGACATCCCACCCCGGCCGAGAAGCCGACCGAGCTGGTACTTGCCGGAGAGGATTTCGGTGGCGGAGGTCATGGTCGCTGGTCAGGTGCGGTCATCGGCGTACCCGGCTGGGTGCCCAACCTCTCACTGAGGGTGGTGGACGCCGACGACGGCCCGATTTCGAGTTTCTCCCATCCGTCGACCTTCGCGCCAGGCATGGCGATTCCTCTCTCTCCTCGACTCCCTACCCGTATCCCTACCCGGCCCATGCTGTCTCGATGTTTGTCGGGTCAGCCGGCGGGTACAGCAATTAGCGGGCTCGTTGGAGCCCGGGGATGCGGGACATCCCGTACGCCCGCGATGTTCGGCGAGAGGAGTCGGCGATGACGACTGCCATCAGCGGCAACCAGTGGCAGGAGACGATGGCCGGGCGTACCCGGTCGGCCAACCCGGTGGGGGAGCTCGGCAGCAAAGGGGGCACCCGATCCTTGTCGGCCAGCCTGTGGTCGCTCGGGGTGATCACGCTGCTCATCTCGGCGTGGGGCGGGATCATCCCCTACCTGGGCCCGACCTTCAGTTTCAGCGCCGACGGCGCAAACTCCTGGCAATGGGGCTTGACCCATTCGGTCCTCGGCCTGGTTCCCGGGGCCATCGGCTGCCTGGTGGCGTTCTCGTTCCTCGCCCCTCTCTCCGCCGAAAGCGTGGCCCGGCGACGGGTGAGCCTGACGGTTGCCGGAGTTGCGGCGGTGGTGTGCGGCGCCTGGTTCGTCATCGGACCGCTGGCGTGGCCGATCGTCGACAACACCGGTCAGTACTTCGTGGCCGCCGACCCGCTGCGTGGGCTGGCCAACCAGGTCGGCTATTCCTTCGGCCCCGGATTGATCCTGGCTGCCTGCGGTGCCTTCGCCATCGGGTGGGCCGTCCGCCACAACCGGCCGCTCGAAGCGGTGGGCGCCAGCGAGCCGGTCGATGGGGAGGAGTCGGTGTCGATCGTACGGACGGAGCCGGCCGCGCCACTGTTGACGTCGCCGCCATCCGCCCCCGGGGGTCCGGCCTCCTCGGCGCCATCGGCAGATCCCGCGGCTTCAGCCCCACCGGCTTCAGCCCCGCCGGCTTCAGCCCCGCCGGCGCCGGCAGCACCGGCCGCGCCATCAGCACCGGCCGCGCCATCAGCACCAGCCGCGCCTTCCGAGACCATGACCTCCGAGACGATGCCCTCGGCCGAGCCGATGGCATCCGCTCCCGCCATGAAGCCGGTGCAGTCCGGCCTTCCCGATGCCGACCAAACCAAGGGCACCTGACGATTCCTGACGGCGAACCCACCCGGCGCCGCTGACCGCCTCAACGTGTCGGCCGCCCGGCTGCCCGCCCCCCCGTCGACGGGGTAGACATTGGCGATGGGGATCGATCCCAGCCTCCGGAACGGCTGATGGCGGCCGCGCCCTCGGGCGAACAGTTGGAGATCGCCCACGGCGACCAGCGGGCCACCGTCGTCGAGGTGGGAGGAGGCGTCCGCACCTACGCCGTCGGGGGACGAGCAGTGCTTGACCCCTATCCGCTCGATGCCATCTGCGACGGCGCCCATGGCGCAGTGCTGGTGCCCTGGCCCAATCGGCTCGCTGACGGCCGCTACCGATTCGACGGGGTCGACCACCAGGTTGCCCTCACCGAGCCGGCCAAGCAGAACGCCATCCACGGGTTTCTGATGTGGCGCCCGTGGCGGGCCCTCGAGCGGGAGCCGGACCGGGTGGTGATGGGGACACGGTTGCACCCGATGATGGGCTACCCGTTCGACCTCGACATACGGGTCACTTATCACCTCGACGACGATGGCTTGACGGTGACCACCGAGGCCACCAACCTGGGCAGCGATCCCTGCCCTTACGGGTGCGGCCAGCATCCCTACCTCTCCCCCGGCTCCGGCCGGATCGATGACTGTGTACTCCAGCTCGACGGCGCCACCCGGATCGTCACCGACGACATCCGGCAGCTCCCGACCGGGAACGAGGCGGTCGACGGCACCGTCTTCGACTTCCGAACCGGCAAGAAGCTCGGTGACTTGCACGTCGATTTTGCTTTCCAGGACCTAGTCCGGGATGACGACGGGCGGGCGTGGGCCCGGTTGGCGGCCCCGGACGGTCATCGGGCTGAGCTGTGGGTCGACGGCACCTACCCGATCATCGAGTTGTACACCGGGGACACCTTGGAACCGTCGCGCCGCCGGCACGGCCTTGGCGCCGAGCCGATGAGCTGCCCTCCCAATGCCTTTGCCAGTGGGGACGGGTTGGCGCGGCTCGAACCCGGCGACACCTTCACCGCAACGTGGGGAGCCCGCCTCAGCTGATCGGTGGCCGTCGTCGTCGATCCCAACGATCGGCGTGAGATCATTTCCGCATGTCCGAGGACGTGGCGTGGCTGGAGGAGCGACCACCCGAGTTGATTGAGATGGGGGACCGCGTTCTGGTCCGAATGACGCCGGACCATGGCCCGGCGTTGGTGACGGCGGTGAACGCCAGCCTCCCCCATCTCCGTCCGTGGATGCCCTGGGCCCAGGAGCCGGCGACCTCCGAGTCGATCGGCACCTTCCTCGGGATCGCCGCAACGCAGTGGGACGGCTTCCAGGAATTTCAGTACCTGATCCGTCAGAATCCCGGCGGGCCGATCATCGGGTCGTGCGGGCTCCACGCCCGCATCGGCGTCGGAGCCCTGGAGATCGGCTACTGGGTCCACGCCGACCACATCGGGCGGGGGGTGGCCACGGCCGCCGCCGGTGGTCTTACCGGCGCCGCCCTCCGACTGCGGGGGGTGGAACGGGTGGAGATCCGTTGCGACGCCGCCAACGCTCGCAGTGCCGCGATTCCGCCCAAGCTCGGCTACCGGCTCGACCGGATCGAGACCCGCCCGCGCACCACTCCAGGAGAAACCGACGCCCACATGGTCTGGGTACGCGAGCAGCAAATGAGCCCGCCAACGAGCGCGCCAACGCCGCGGCCGTGACCGCGCTGCCTCCCGACTACGACGACGATCCGGCGAGATGGCGGAGCCTCGACCGCTCCTCCCAGGCGTACGGGGACGTGCACGAGCCGGTCGCGGCTCGGATCGTGCACGAGGAACTGTCGCCGGTCATCGATGTGGGCGGTGGGGACGGCAGGCTGGGCTCCTTCCTACCCGGCGAATGGCCGTCGATGGTCGTCGACACCTCCGCCCGCCAGCTGGGTCGGACCGCCCATCCCAAGATGCAGGGTGACGCCCTCGAGCTGCCCATCGGCCCCGAAACGGTCGGCGCCGTCTGCATGCTGTGGATGCTGTATCACCTGGAGACGCCGCGGCAGGCGATTCGCGAGGCCGAGCGGGTGCTCCGGCCGGGGGGCGTGTTCGTGGCCTGCACCGCCGCGCGGGACAGCTGCCCGGAACTGACCGACGGCTATCCGCCGTCGACCTTCGACGCCGAAGAGGCCGGAGACCTGGTGGCCAAGGTGTTCGACCAGGTGGAGACCGAACGGTGGGATGGGCCGATGACCCACCTGACCGACCAGGACGCGGTGAAGCTCTTCTGTCGCACCCATCTGCTGGCTCCAGAATCCGCCGATCGGGTCCGGGCTCCGGTCTGGATCACCATGCGAGGCTGCCTGGTGTGGGCCCGGAAACCGTGACCCGGCGGCAGCAGTTCCCGCCGGGAACGCTGGCATCCAGATCACTCCCCATCATGGACGAACTCAGGGCCCCGCCCAAAGAATCAGCTGCCGCTATTGATTCCCGGCCATCCCCACCACCGGCTTGTTGAGCGTCTGGGCCCCGGTGGAGCCGAAGAAACCGGCGTCCCCGTAGTTGAAGATCCCCCCGTCGGAGGCGACCAGCCAGTAGCCCTGGCCGTCAAAGGTTGAGGAAATGCCGACCACCGGCTTGTTCAGGTTCAGGGCGCCGGCGGAACCGAAGAAACCGGCGTCCCCGTAGTTGAAGATCCCGCCGTCGGAGGCCGCCAGCCAGTAGCCCTTGCCGTCAGCGCTCGAGGCCATCCCGACCACCGGCTTGTTGAGGGTCTGGGCGCCCGTGGAGCCGAAGAATCCGGCGTCCCCGTAGTTGAAGATCCCGCCGTCGGAGGCCACCAGCCAGTAGCCCTTACCGTCGGGGGTCGAGGCCATCCCCACCACCGGCTTGTTGAGCGTCTGGGCCCCGGTGGAGCCGAAGAAGCCGGCGTCGCCGTAGTTGAAGATCCCGCCGTCGGAGGCCACCAGCCAGTAGCCCTTACCGTCCGGGGCGACATCCATGCCCACCACCGGCTTGTTCAGGGTCTGGGCGCCGGTGGAGCCGAAGAAGCCGGCGTTGCCGAAGTTGAAGATGCCACCGTCGGAGGCCACCAGCCAGTAGCCGCCGGTCGCGGTTAACGGTTGCGGTAGTGGCGTCACCGGGGGTGCCGACGGCAGGCCGCTTACGTCGTGGGCCGCCGCAAATACCGTGCCGGTGAGCTGGGAGAGATTCGGGCTCGTCGTCCCATCCAGGGTCACGTTTATGCACAAAGGCGGACCCTGGCTCAGGGATGGGCCCGGATCGCCGACCAGCGTCTCCCATTCTCCGGCACCGGAGTTAGCGGATGGGTTGAACCAGACGAAGGTGGTGCCGCTTTGCGGGTTGCAGTCGTTGATGACCACCGATGTAAAGGTGTTGCCCGGCGAGAGGGAGACGTCGAAGAAACAGGTCGGAACGAAGCCATCCGGCGCGGTCACCGGATCCCGTGGATAGCCGAAGAGGGTGACGGTTCCTTCACCCCCACTTGCGGTCGCCGTGGTGTTGTCCGTCGTGGCCGTCGCCGTCCCTCCCGGTGTGGCCGAGATCCCGCTTACTTGGAGCGTTCCGCACGGCTCGCCGATGGCCCGCGTCACGACCAACGTCGCCGTCGCAGTGTTGCCCATCAATCTGCCGGAGTCAGCGGTCACCTGGACCGAATTGAGCTTCGGTCCCACCGTTGTCCCGGTGACATCGATCGTGAGAGTGCAAGTTGCCCCGCTCGCCACGGTGCCACCGCTTAGGTCCACTGAAGCAGGTCCAGTTGTGACGATCCCACCACACGTGTTCGTAAGGTTGTCTGGCGTGGCGACGGCCAATCCGCCGGGAAAGGCGTCATGAAACGCAAGATCGGTAAATGCGCCGCCACCGATCGAAAAACTCAGAGTCGTCGTCTCGCCGACCGCAATCGATGAGCTCGCAAAAGACTTCGCGATTTGCGGCGTCACTGCCGCGGCGCCGGCTCCGGAGACCCCCACCAATCCGAGCGAGGCAATCGCAATTACCAGTGCACCGACGATGAACGTACCCACCCGATTTCGCATGGCGTGAGGATAACCCTCAGAAGGCCTCGCGACCAGGATCTTTGTAGTCGTTGTTTCCGTCGCCGTGCCCTCCGTTCAGACCCGACTCAGAGGGTGTTCAGCGGGTCACAGAGAGTCACCATCGTAAGACCGACGCTCCGGGATTTTTGCGGTCCCGCGCCCGCGATGAACTTGAGATCGTAAGGCAGCAGCCGAGCTTGACATGTAACTATATAGTCACGTATGATCGGCAGCGTGGACGAGGTATTCAGGGCCCTGGCTGATCCGACTCGGCGAAGCTTGCTCGACGAGCTCTTCCGGGAGGACGCGCAGACCTTGCGTGCGCTCGAGGAGCGCTTCTCGATGACACGCTTCGGCGTGATGAAGCACCTGAAGCAACTCGAGGATGCAGGTCTGGTGGTCACCAAGCGGCGAGGCCGCGAAAAGCTCCACTTCCTGAATCCGGTCCCGATCCGGCTCGTCCACGACCGGTGGGTGAGCAAATATGCCGAGCCCTGGGTGGCAACGCTCAGCGGCCTCAAGAACAGATTGGAGAGTCCCATGGAGAAG
>DASZNG010000077.1:0-11722 GCA_035551535.1 Acidimicrobiales bacterium
CGGTGGCCGGACGCCACCTGCTCGCGCACCCGGGCCCACGCCAACTCGACGTCGAGCGGGGTCCGGGCCCAGTGGGTGTCGACCGCCACCCGTCCGGGGGGCAGCTCGGTGATCACCGTCATGTCCAGATCGCCGAACACCACCATGGCCGCGGTGCGGGGGATCGGGGTGGCCGTCATCACCAGCAGGTCGGGGTCCCGCCCCTTCCCGTCGGCGCCCCGCCCCTTGTCCCGCAGCGCGGCGCGTTGCTCGACCCCGAACCGGTGCTGCTCGTCGATGACCACCGCCCCCAGCGACCGGAACCGGACCTCGTCGGTGAGCAGCGCGTGGGTCCCGATCAGCAGGTCGACGGTCCCGTCGGCCAGCCCGGCGTGGAGGATGGCCCGGTCGCCGGCCGACGTCTTGTTGGTGAGGAGGGCGACCCGGAGCGGGCGGTCCCCGGTGAGCGTGGTCGGGTCGGGGACCACCATCCCGTCCAGCAGCTCGTGCACCCCGGCAAAGTGCTGCTCGGCGAGAACCTCGGTGGGGGCCATCAGCGCCCCCTGGTGGCCTCCCTCCACCGCCACCAACAAGGTGGCCACCGCCACCACCGTCTTTCCCGCCCCGACGTCGCCCTGCAGCAGGCGGTGCATGGGCAGGGGCCCGGCCAGGTCGTCGCCGATGGTGTCGATGGCCGCCCGCTGGCCGGCGGTGGGCGCGAAGGGCAGGCGGGCGAGGAACCGGTCGACCAGGGTCTCGCCGCCGTCGGGACGGGAGACCAGGTGGCGGATGCCCCGGGCGTCCTCCTGCAGCCGTCGCTGCCGGAGCACCAGCGCCAGCTGGAGGCGGAACAGCTCGTCGAAGGCCAGCCGCTGCCGGGCCGGCTCCACCTCGTCCATCGACGCGGGCTGGTGGATGTGACGGAAGGCGGTGGTGCGGTCGAGCAGGTCGAACTTCTGCCGCCAGCGGTCGGGCAACGGCTCGGCGAACCGCCCGGCCCGCTCGAGGGCCTCGGCCGCATACCGGGTGATCCGGGCCGAGGTGAGGTCGGCCTTCTCGGTGAGCGGGTAGACCGGGAAGACCCGGCCCGACTCCGGCGTCCCCTCCCCGTCGCCCTCGTCGTCGGCCGACCGCAGCACCTCGGCGGTGGGGTTGACCATCTGGCGGGCGTCCCGGTAGGAGGTCACCGCGCCGAAGAACAGGGCCAGGGTCCCGACCGGCAGCTGCTTGGCCCGCCAGGTCTGGTTGAAGAACACCACCTTTACCCCGCCGGAGTCGTCGCTGACGTCGAGCTCCACCCGGGCCGGGCTGCGTCCCCGCCCCCGCCCGTAGCGGACCGGGGGCCGGTTGACCCGACGGACCTCGGCCAGGACCGACGCCTTGTCCCCGACGTCCAGCTCGGCCAGCGGGGCCAGGCGGGTGCCGTCGATGTACCGACGGGGGTAGTGGGTGAGGAGGTCGAGGACCGAGCTGACCCCGAGCTCGGCCAGCTCCCCGGCCACCGCCGGGCCCACCTTGCGCAGGGTGGTGACCGGCAGGTCGGACAGCTGGCGGAGTTTGCGCCCGGCGCCGTCGGGGCGGCCGGACCCGGCCGGTTCCGCCCCGGTCATTCGATGGAGAACAGATACGGGTACAGGGGCTGGCCGCCCTGGTGCACCTCGGTGTCGACACCCGGACGGTGTTCGCCGAGCCACTCGGTGATGCGCCGGGTGTCGGCGGCGCTCGACCCCTCGCCCTCGATGAGGGTGACCAGTTCGTGGTCGTCGGTTACCAACTTGTCCAGCAGCGCCTGGGCCACCTGGGCCACCGAGTTGGACACCGCCTCGATGCCCTGGCGGGAGAGCCCGAGCCAGTCACCGGTTGCCACCTTCCCCACCGGGCTGTCGGAGTCGCGGACCGCCTGGGTCACCTCGCCGGCGACCACGTTGCGGGCCGAGGTCTCCATGTCCCGGGCGTTGACGTCGACGTGGGCCTCGGGGTCGTAGGCCAGCAGGGCGGCGAACCCCTCGGCGATGTTGTTGGTCGGGACCACCCGGACCACCTTGTCGCTGAGATCGTCGACCCGTTCGGCCACCGACCGGATGTTCTTGTTGTTGGGGAGGATGATGACCTCGTCGGCCCGCAGCAAGTCCACCGCCTCGAGGATCTCGGCGGTCGACGGGTTCATCGACTGGCCGCCGGCGATGACCTTTTGCACCCCCAGCGACCGGAAGATCCGGCCGATGCCCACCCCGGTGGAGACCGCCACCACCCCGGTGGTCGGCGGCGGGCCGGGCGGGGACTCGGGGGCGCCGCTCCCGGCGGTACCGCCCCCCTCCCGCACCCAGCGCTCTTCTTCCACCTGCTCGAGCAGGTCGGTGACCCGGATGTTGCGGGGCCGGCCGGCATCCAGCGCCGCCTCCACCGCCGCCCCGATGTTGTCGGTGTGGATGTGGCAGTTCCAGAGCCCGTCGCCCCCGACCACCACGATGGAGTCGCCGATGCCGGCCCACACCTCCTTGAAGGAGGGGATGGTGTCGTCGGGCGCCTCCAGCAGATACATGACCTCGTAGCGCAACCCGGAGATGTCGCCGCTCCCGCCGTCGTGGGAGGCGGCCACCGCCTCCTCCATGCCGGTGCCCGGGTGCTCGCCACGCCAGCCGGTCGGCGGATCGGGCAGGTCGGGCGGTTCGGGGAGGGGGCGGCCGTCCACCACCGAGAGGATGGCGTCGAACAGCAACAGGTAGCCGGCTCCCCCGGCGTCGACCACCCCGGCCTGGGCCAGGATCGGGAGCAGGTCGGGGGTGTGGGCCAGGGCCTCGGCGGCGGCGTTCCGGGAGGCGCCGACCACATCGATCAGCGCCTTGCCGGCGTCGGCCGCCGCCCGGGCGCCCTCGGCGGCGGCGCGGGCCACCGTCAGGATGGTCCCCTCCATCGGCCGCATGACCGCGGCCCGGGCCAGCTCGTCGGCCACCGTCAGGGCCCGGGCCAGGTCCTTCGGCCCCGGGACCAGCCCCGATTCGTTGAGCCCGTCGACGATGCCCCGGAGGAGCTGGCTGAGGATGACGCCCGAGTTCCCCCGGGCGCCCATCAGCGAGCCGTGGGCGATGGCGTGGGCGGTGACCTCCATGTCCGGGTGGTCGAGCTTGTCGAGCTCGGCCATCACCGACTCGATGGTGAGGGCCATGTTGGTCCCGGTGTCCCCGTCGGGGACGGGGTAAACGTTGAGGCGGTTGATGACATCCTGGTGGGAGCGGAGGGCGTCCCGGTACGCCCCGATGACCTTGCCCAGCGTGGCCGCTTCGAGCGTGTCGATGACCCCCATGGCGAGGATGCTAACCTTTACCCGGTTCCCAGAGGTTCTCGAGAGGAAGTCGACGCGTCATGGCAGCGGTGTGTGAGGTCTGCGGCAAGAAGCCGTCGTTCGGTATGAACATCAGCCACTCCCACCGGCGTACCAAGCGTCGCTGGGATCCGAACATCCAGCGGGTCCGGGCCGTCGTGGACGGGACACCCAAGCGGCTCCACGTCTGCACGTCGTGCATACGGTCGGGCAAGGTCACCAAGCGCCCGGTCCGTAACATCCCCGCCTGATCCCCCTCGGGGGCGGCCGGTGGCGGTGGCCCGGGGTCGATGCCGCGGTACCGGTCGGAGCTAGTCTGATCCTCCGTGGCCGTCCGTCGCCGCCTCGCCCACTTCAACAAGCGGGTCGTCAACCCGATCCAGCGACGATGGGCGGACCGGCTCCCGCCGTGGGCGGTGGTCGTCCACCAGGGCCGCATCTCCGGTCGTCGCTACGAAACACCGGTCCTCGCCCATCTCCATGACGGCGAGGTGGTCATCGCCCTGTTCTACGGCGCCGACGCCGACTGGGTGCGCAACGTCTTGGCCGCGGGTGGCGGTGAGCTCATCCGCCGGCGCCGAAGGCTGACGATGAGCGATCCCCGCATCGAGGGGGTCAGGCTGGTCGCCGACATCGCCGGGAGGTGACCCGGGGGCCAACCCGCCACCGGCAGCGAGGCCGACCCCGGCTCTAAGGGGTCTCCAAGGAAAATCACCGGACTTTCCAAGCTAGGCAGCGTCAAATCGGGCCGGCTCCGCATACCGGATGGAACCTTCCACCGGTGCGGAGCGCCATATGTCCCACGGACATACGAGGAGGCCCTGTGCGGTGGAGTGGCAAACGACTGTTGACCAGGCGACGTAGCGTCGCCGCGGCGGTGGTGATCGTGGTCCTGGCTGGCGGCGGAACCGGGATCTGGTTCGCCACCCAGTCGTCGGCCGCCGGCCCATCCATCACCACCACCAATCAGACCGAATCGGTCACCACCGGAACCATTACCCAGACGGTGTCGTCCACCGGCACCATCGAACCGGCCAGCCAGGCCAACCTGTCGTTCGCCGTCAGCGGCTCGGTCACCGCCGTCACTGTCACCACCGGCCAGACGGTGACCGCCGGCCAGTCCCTCGCCACCATCGACCCGACCTCGTTGACTGCATCGGCCGCCCAGGCCCAGGCCACCCTGTCCTCCGACCAGTCCAAGCTGGCGACCGACCAGGCCGACGGCGCGTCGGCGACCCAGGTCGCCGCCGACCAGGCATCGGTGGCCTCCTCCCAGGCCCAGGTGACCTCCGCCCAGACGTCCCTGGCCGACGCCACCCTGACCTCGACCATCGCCGGGACGGTGGCCTCGATCAACCTGTCGGTGGGACAGCAGGTATCCGGCGGCGGTTCGTCGTCCAGCCCGTCGTCCAGTAGTTCGTCGGGCACCGGGTCGACGACTCCCTCCTCGTCCTCGTCCCGTTCGGCCGCATCTCCGAGCTCATCGTCCTCCTCGAGTTCGTCGACCGGCACGACGTCCCAATTCGTCGTCGTCAGCACCGGCTCCTACATCGTCAACGCCACCGTCGACGACACCCAGGTGAGCCAAGTCGCCATCGGCGACCAAACGGTGATCACCCCCACCGGAGCCACCACTCCCGTCTACGGGACGGTCGGCTCCATCGGGTTGCTGGCCACCTCGAGCTCCAACGTGGCGTCGTTCCCGGTGGTGATCGACGTCACCGGAAGCCCGGCCGGCCTGTTCGGGGGCGCCACCGCCACGGTGGTGATCACCACCAAGGATCTGCAAAACGTGGTGGTCGTCCCCACCGCCGCCATCCACTACTCGGGCAACGCCACCACCGTGAACAAGGTGAGCAACGGCTCCACCGTCTCCCAGACGGTCACCATCGGCTCGGCGTCGGGGGGTAACACCCAGGTCGTCAGCGGCCTCGCCGTCGGCGACAAAGTGGTGGTGCCGGTGATCACCATCAAGGGATTCGGAGGCACCGGCACCGGGACCGGCGGCGGGCTCGGCGGAGCCGGTGGTGGCCGCGGGTTCACCGGCGGCGGGGGCGGAGGGTTCACCGGCGGTAGCGGCGGCGGCTTCACCGGTGGGGGTGGCGGGGGCTTCACCGGCGGGGGCGGCGGATGACCGAGTCGGGCACCGTCGACCCCCCACTCGCCGACACCCAGCCGATCCGGATCGGCGACACCGGCCCGCCCCCGGCCCCGCCCGTCCCGGTCATCGAGATCGAGGAGGTGCACAAGATCTACCGGACCGGCGTCCTGGAGGTAGCTGCGCTCCGAGGGGTGTCGCTGACCATCTCCGCCGGGGAGTACGTGGCCCTGATGGGCCCGTCGGGGTCAGGGAAGTCCACCCTCATGCACATCCTCGGCTGCCTCGACGTCCCCACCAGTGGCACCTACCGGCTGGCCGGGGAGGACGTGTCGGCCATGACCGAGGTGGACCTGGCCGACGTCCGGAACCGGAGGATCGGGTTCGTCTTCCAGCAGTTCAACCTGTTGGCCTCGTTGTCGGCGTGGCGCAACGTCGAGCTTCCGCTCATCTATGCCGGCGTCGACCGCTCGTCGCGGAAGGAGCGGGCGCTGGCCGCCCTCGACCGGGTGGGCATGGGTGACCGGGTCGAGCATCGACCCGGCGAGTTGTCCGGCGGCCAACAGCAGCGGGTGGCGGTGGCCCGGGCGGTGGTCAGCGACCCGGCGCTGATCCTGGCCGACGAGCCGACCGGGAATCTCGACTCGGTGTCGGCCGGTGAGGTCCTCGGGCTGCTGGCCGAGCTCCACGACTCGGGACGGACGGTGGTGTTGATCACCCACGACGCCGATGTCGCCGACGTCGCCTCCACCACCTTCCGTATCCGGGACGGGAAAATCCTCGACAACGCGTCGGCCATGGTCGGCGGTGCATCCCGATGAACCTGGTCGAGACGTTCCGCACCGGGATGGAGGCAGTGGTCTCCCACCGGTTGCGCTCATCGCTGACGGTGCTCGGGATCATGATCGGCATCACCGCGGTGATCCTCACCGTCGGTCTCGGGGAGGGCGCCCAGCAACAGGTCGGATCGGAGATCTCCTCGCTCGGCGCCAACCTGCTGATCGTGTCCCCGGGTAGCTCCACCTCGTCCACCGGGATCCGGGGTGGCTTGGGCTCGGCCTCGACTCTGACCGTCGCCAACGCCAACGTGCTGGCCAACAAGACGGTGGCTCCCGACATCGCCGGGGTCGCCCCGGTGGTCTCCGCCTCCGAGTCGTTGACCGCTGGGACCGCCAACTGGACGACCACCCTGGTGGGGTCCAACCCGTCGTGGATGTCGGTGCGGGGCCGAACGATGGCCGAAGGCCGGTTCATCTCCGGCCACGACGTGCAGACGCACGCCGCGGTGGTGGTGCTGGCCCCGACGACGGCCTCGGAGCTGTTCGGGGCCCGCGACCCGGTGGGTCAGACCGTCGACGTGGCCGGCACCCCGATGTCGGTGATCGGGGTGCTGACCGCCGAGGGCTCGTCGTCGACCTCCAACGATGACGACCAGGCCATCATCCCCATCACCACCGCGGCGACCCGGATCATCGGCGGCACCAGCCGCAACGATCTGAGCTCGATCTACATCGAGGCCACCAGCTCGCAGACCCTGTCGGCGGCCTATCAGGAAGCCGACAACGCGCTACTCAGCCTCCATGGGATCACCACCGCCACCAACGCCGACTTCACCATCACCAGCCAGCAGTCGCTGCTGGCCACCGCCACCTCGGTGGACAAGACCCTGACCGTTCTCCTGGCCGGGATCGCCGGGATCTCACTGCTGGTGGGCGGGATCGGGGTGATGAACATCATGCTGGTGTCGGTCACCGAACGGATACGGGAGATCGGGCTGCGCAAGGCGTTGGGGGCGACCCCGCGGGTGATCCGACGGCAGTTTCTGGTGGAGGCCTCGGTCCTCGGCCTGGTCGGCGGCATGCTCGGTGCCCTCCTGGGGTTGGTGGTGGCCATCGTCCTCCCCCACTTGATCAGCGACCCGATCGCCATCTCGGCGGCAGCCATTGCCGGATCCATCGTCATCGCCATTGCCATCGGGGTGGCATTCGGCGTCTACCCCGCTAGCCGGGCCGCCCGGTTGGCGCCCATCGACGCTCTCCGCAGCGAATAGGAACCCCGACCGCCATGCGACATTCACACCGACGTGCCCGCCCCCTACGGACGAACCAACAAGGAGCATTCACCATGAGCCACGCCTCGCCATCCGCGACGAGCCCGTCGACGGGGCGCACCTCCGCCGCCGGGGCCCGACGATTGGCCGTCCTGGCCGTGCTCGGCAGCGCGGCGCTGGTGCTGGCCGCCTGCGGCGGCGGATCGTCGGCGGCCAACGGCACCAGCCCGACCACCACGACCACGCCCTCGAGCCGGCCCACGGCCCCGCCGGGGACGTCCGGCACCATTGCCTCCATCACCGGACAATCGATGGAGGTCCAGGGCACCTCCGCGGCTTCGTCGAGCTCCGGTGGCTCCGGCGGTCAGACCACCGTCAGCTACACCTCGACCACGACCTTCGACCAGACGGTGGCCGCCACCCTGGCCGACGTGACGGTCGGATCGTGTGTATCGGCGTTCAACGCGTCGGGCTTCGGGGCGGCCAGGACCTCCACCACCACCACGACCACGCCGTCGACGCCACTCGACGCCACCACCATCCTCATCACCGCGCCGACCAACGGCACCTGCACCGCCGGGCTCGGCGCCGGTGGCGGCGGGTTCCAGGGCGGGGCCGGGACGGGAACTCGACCGACGACCCCCGGCGGCGGGACCCGGCCAAGGACGGGTGCCGGCCGGGGCGGATTCGGCGGTGGTGCGTCGGGCAGCGTCACCTCGGTCAATGGCTCGACCCTGGTGGTCAACGCCACCAACCCGACGACCAAGGCGGTCACCGCCAAGACCGTCGACGTGAGCGGATCCACCACCTACACCCAGACGCTGGCGGCGGCGTCCACCGATCTCGCCGTCGGCAAGTGCGTCCAGGCCATCGGGCCGGCTGACACCACCGGGGCGGTCACCGCCACCTCGATCAGCATCAGCTCGCCGGGGCCCAACGGATGCTCGGGTGGGTTCCGAGGCGGGGCGGGCGGATTCGGGGGCGGTGCGGGGGGCGGCGGCGGTGCGGGGACCGGGACCACCGGTGCCTAACCCGCGGGACCGAGGCAAGGGCCTCTCGTGGATCACCTGGTTGATCTCGGCGGCGGTGGCGGTGGCCATCGCGCTCACCGTGTGGCTCACCACCGGCTCGTCCGGTCCCGCCTTCCGCCTCGCCACCGTCACCACCGGGTCGCCGGTACAGACTCTCGACTCGGTGGGCAGCCTCACTCCCGAGGACCAGGCCAATCTCAATTTCAGCACCTCGGGGACGGTGGCCAACGTGGGGGTGACGGTCGGCCAGGCGGTAACCGCCGGTCAGACGCTGGCCTCTCTGGACACCACCTCGCTGCAGGCTTCGGTGCTGTCGGCCCAGGCTGCGGTGACGGCGGCCCAGGTCAAGCTCACCGCCGACCAGAACGGCGAGACCTTGTCCTCGTCGAGTAACGCGACCAACGCCTCCGCCACTGGCACCTCCGAAACGGCCACCGTCCTCACCGCCGACCTCACCGCCGCCCCCCCGGGCACCCCCAACCCGGGTGGCAGTCAACCGGCCGGCGGGAGTCAATCGAGCGGCACCGGCGACTCGGCTATCGCCCAGGCCCAGTCGACCCTGCTGGCCGACCAGCAGCAGTCCGACGCCGACCGGCAACAGGCCACCGCCGACCTCCAGCAAGCCATCTCCACCTGCGGCGTCACGTCGGCGAGCACATCCCCGCCGACGACCACCACGACCACCACCACTGCCCCAACGGACACCACAACCACCCCGACGACCACCGCGCCCGCGAGTACGCCAAACCCGTCGACCACCGCGGCCTGCACCCAAGCCCTCCAGCAGGTGGCCAGCGATCAGAATGCCGTTTCCCAGGACCAGGCGACGGTGTCGTCGGACGAGACGGCTCTGGCCGCGGCGTTGGCAAGTGCGGCGTCCAGCACCGGCGGGTCGGCGAGTCCGACCACTTCGACACCGGCATCGGGGTCAGGCGGGAACGGCTCGGCCGGGAACGGCGGGGGCGGGAACAGCGGGGGCGGGAACGGCGGAGGTGGGAACAGCTCACCCTCATCCGGGGGCTCGTCGGCTGGGTCGTCGGTGGCGACACCGCAGCAGCTGGCCAGTGATCAGGCCGCTCTGGACGTGGCCAATGCCGGCCTCACCTCGGCCCAACAAGACCTGGCCGACGCCAACCTGTTGAGCCCGATCGCCGGCACGGTGGCGTCGGTCTCCGTCGCTCCCGGCGCGGCGGCATCGGCGGGATCGAACGTCGGGCCGAGTGCCGGCGCCGCCATCGTGGTGATCGGTCCCGGTTCGTTCGTGGTCACGACCGACGTCGGGGTGAACGACATCGGCCACGTCCTCGTCGGCCAGAAGGCCGCCATCACCCCCGACGCCGCCACCAAGACGATCACCGGAACGGTGACGTCGATCGGCCTGGTGCCGTCGGCGTCGTCCTCCTCCACCAGCTACCCGGTCACGCTGTCACTGGACGGGGGCAGTGGCCTGCAACTTGCATCGGGAGCCGACGCCGGTGTCAGCATCGTCACCAAGGGATCCACCGGGGTGCCCAGCGTCCCCAGTTCGGCCGTACAGACGGTCGGTACCACCCATTTCGTGACCGAATACAAGAACGGGACCACCTCGAGGGTCCGGGTCACTCTCGGCACCGTCGGTGACATCCTCACCCAGATCACCTCGGGGGTGAAGCCTGGCGCCACCGTCGTGCTCGCCGACCTCAACTCGCCGATTCCGGCCAGCAGCGCCACCACCACCGGTCGTGGGGGCGTCCTCGGCGGGGGTCTCGGCGGGGGCCTCGGGGGCACGGGGCGCACCGGCGGCGGGGGTGGCTTCACCGGCGGGGGTGGCTTTACCGGTGGGGGCGGGGGTGGCTTCACCGGCGGGGGTGGCTGACCGACACCGGCCCTGATCGACGAGCGGCAGCTGTCGACCCCGACCTCGGAGCCACCGTGGCTCCGGATCAATCTGGCGACTGCACTCCGGTCGGCTCCGGGGCCGGGACCACACCGTTCGACGGCGGCGAGGGAGCCGCGGCCGGAATCCTCACCTCGAAGGTGGCGCCGGAGGTGCCGTCGAGGAGTTTCACCCGGCCCCCGTGGGCCTCGGCGATGGCGGCGACGATAGCCAGACCCAATCCGGCGCCCCCGGTCGCCCGGGCCCTCGACGGGTCCGACCGGTAGAAGGGCTCGAAGATCCGGGTGGCAACCGCCGGGTCGATGCCCGGGCCGTCGTCGCTCACGGAGATGACCGCCTCGGCACCCTCGAGGCGGACCCCCACGGCCACCGATGCCGTCTCCGGAGTGTGGTTGATGGCGTTGACCAAGAGGTTGTCGACCACCTGGCGCATCCGGCGGACATCGCCGACGATGGTCACCGGACCGCCGACGCTCAACTCGACGGTCCGGCCGGGGGCGGACACCCGGATGCTCGCCGCCGCCTGTTCGAGCACCTCGACGAGGTCGAGGGGATCGTGAGCCACGGGTCGCTCGTGGTCGAGCTGGGCAAGCAGGAAGAGATCATCGACCAGGGTCCCCATGCGGGACGCCTCGTTCTTGATGTGATCCATGGCCGTGGCCAGGTCATTGGGGCGGTCGCGGATCCCGAGGTCGAACATCTCCGAATAACCACGGATGGATGTCAGCGGCGTCCGCAACTCGTGGGAGGCATCGGCCAGGAAACGGCGGAGCTTGTTCTCGGACGCGGCTCGAGCATCGAAGGCATCTTCGATCTCATCGATCATGGTGTTGAACGCCACTCCGAGTTGACCGACCTCCGAGCCCGGCGCGACGTACGAGACCCGCTGGGATAGATCGCCGTCGGCGATGGTGCCGGCGGTCACCGCCATCTCTTCGAGGGGACGCATATCACGGCGTACCATCAACCAGGAGATCAGCCCGAGGATCACCAACACCGCGGCCGAGACGATCAGTTCGATGAACACCAGTCGTTGCAGCGTGCTGTCGGTGGCGCTCAGCGACTCGGCCACCACGATGGTGCCGTCGTGGTTGGGCAGCGGACGGGCCAGTACCCGGTAGCTGATCCCGTCGGAGCCGGTGCTCGAGCTGGTGAAGAACAGGTCGGCCGTCGATCGGCTCCCCGACCCGGGAAGCGATGACGGAATCGACGGCGCCGACGGGGCCTTGCCGCCATAGCTGAAGAACACGTGAGCCGTGATGTGACCGTTGGAGTCACGAAGCTCACCGTAGGTACCCGGGGGAACCAATACCCCCCGGTCGGACCCCCGGGACGGCTCCCGGAAGTCGGGCAGGTGACTTCCCTG
>DASZNG010000078.1:0-1888 GCA_035551535.1 Acidimicrobiales bacterium
CGGTTCCTCCATCGACGGGGTCTGATCGGCGACGACCGGATGGAGGCCCTGCGCCGACGTCACGGCTCGCCCGACTACCGGGCGGCCGAGGGCGTGATGCGGGGCGTGTTCGTGAAGGAGCTCGGCGAACGGGCCGCCCGCGGTGCCGACGACCTCGCCGAAGTCGCCTGTCAGGTGGAACTGGTGTGGGGAGCCGACGACGCCGAAGTCCCGGTGGAAGTGGCCCAGCGGGCCCGGGGCCTACTCACGTCGTCGACACTGCTCACCCTTCCCGGCATCGGGCATCTGACCCCGACCGAGGCGCCGGGTGCCCTCCGGCGGGTGGTGCTCGGTCGAGCCGACGATTCGGCGGGCGAGGTCGGATGACGGGGCCGGGGTCGATTGCGAGCGCGGCGGTGACGATCGCCCGCTTCCACCACGGGGTGGCCTGGATCACGGTGGCCGTCGGCGCGTTCTCGTGTGTTCCGGCGGGCCTGCGTTGGCTCCGGGTCGCCCAGCGCGAGCACTACCTGGGCGGATCGTCCAGCCGGTTCGCCGCCCGCTGGTGGACGATCACCCCGGTCAACCTGGCCCTGGCGGCGACGGCGGTGGCGGCCGGGGTCATCTCGGTCTGGTGGCCGCTGGCCGGGGTCCTCACCGGGTTGGTGGTGGCCGCCGGACCGGTCGGCCTCTCCCTCAAGGGCCGGACTGCGCCGCTGGCCTGGACCCGGCGGCTGCGCACGCTGGCCGGGGTATGGGCGGCGCTGGAGATCGTCGTGGTCGTGATCGGGGTGGTCACCGGGCTGGCCTCGGTGCTGGCGGTGGTGGCGGCGCTGGCGGTTCCGCTGTTGATGGATGCCGCCTGTGTGATCACCGCGCCGGTGGAGCGGCGCCTCTCCGAGCATTTCGTCGCCGACGCCCGACGGCGGTTGGAAAGGGTGGCGCCGACGGTGGTCGGCATCACCGGCTCCTACGGCAAGACCTCGACCAAGAACCACCTGTCCCATCTGGTCGAGGCCACCTCGTCGGTGGTGGCTACGCCGGCCAGCTTCAACAACCGGGCCGGGCTGGCCCGGGCCATCAACGAGCACCTGACCGACGGGACCGAAGTGTTCATCGCCGAGATGGGCACCTACGGCCTGGGCGAGATCGCCGACCTGTGCCGGTGGTGCCCGCCGCAGGTGGCGGTGATCACCGCCATCGGACCCGTCCACCTCGAACGGTTCGGGAGCGAGGACCGGATCGTCGAGGCCAAGGCGGAGATCGCCGTCCCCGCCCGGGACGTAGTGCTCCAGGTCGACGACCCCCGGCTGGCCGCCCTGGCCGACCGGCTGGCGGCGGACGGCAAGCACGTGGTCAGGTGCTCGGCGTCGGACCCGTCCGCCGGCGTCAGCGTCATCGGCGACTCGGCGTCGGCCGGGACGACCGTCTCCGTCGCCATCGAAGGGGAGACGGTAGCGACCGGGGTGGCGTTGCCCACCGGCGTCCAGCCCGGCAACCTCGCCTGTGCCATCGGCGCCGCCCGGTCACTCGGCATCGAGACATCGTCCATGGTGGCCTCCCTCGCCGACCTGCCGGCGGTCGGTCACCGACTGCAAGCGATCCGGTCACCGTCCGGATTCACCATCCTCGACGACACCTACAACTCCAATCCGGCCGGGGCCCGGGCGGCGTTGGCCGCCCTCGGCGGCCTCCGCGAGCCGAGCGGCTCGGCGACGCCGGGTGAAGGGGCCACCGGAACCCGGGCGGTGGTCACCCCCGGGATGGTCGAGCTCGGAGCCCGACAACGGGCAGAGAATTTCTCCTTCGGGGCAGAAATCGCCGGGGTGGCCGACAACCTGGTGGTGGTGGGTCGGACCAACCGCCGGGCCCTGTGTGCGGGGGTCGCCTCCGACGGGGGAGGGGCGGC
>DASZNG010000079.1:0-20238 GCA_035551535.1 Acidimicrobiales bacterium
GGGTCGGTTTGTGTCTCCCGTCGGAGGCCGGTAGCGTTTTCGCCCATCGTGAACCACACCCGGTGTGATCCCGTCGTGGGGTCCAACACTGGAGCGTGGAGCCCTCGGCGGCTCCGATCGACCCTGCTCCTCCCCGCAGCCATCGCACTGCTGCTCACCGCCGTCCCGGCGGTGGCCGGGGTGACGGCCGCGGCGGCGGGCGCCGACCAGATCTCCGACCTGCAGGCCCAGGCCGCCCAGATCGCCCAGACCCTGGTCCGCGAACAGCTCCAGATCGGCAGCTTCCGGCAGCAGTACTCGGTCGCCGCCGCCCAGGTGGCCACGGACGCGGCCGCCGTCGGACAGACCCAACAGCAGATGAACGCCGACCAGCAGCGGATCGACCACGATACCGGCCGGGTCCGCACCCAGGCGCTCCGCGACTATATGGGCGCCGGATCGGTCACCACGGGGGTCGAGGAGCAGGTCTTCACCGGCGGGGGCGACGCCGGCCTGGCCCGGAGCGAGTATGAGTCAATCGCCTTGGGCAACGTGACCACCGCCATCGACGAGCTCCACACCTCGCGCCAGCACCTCCAGCAACAGGAGGCCGTGCTCCAGCAACAGCAGGCGGCCGACCAGGCGGAGCAGGTGAAGCAGGCCGGGTACCTCGACCAGGCCGACGCCACCCAGTCCCAGCTGGCCTCCGAGCAGACCCAGGTAAAGGGCCAACTGGCCTCCGCCGTGGCCCAACAGCAGGCAGCCCAGGCGGCCGCGGCGGCCGCGGCGGTCCAGGCCTCAGAGGTGCAGGCCGCCCAGCGGGCCGCGGCCGCCCAGAAGTCCTCCCCGTCCAACGGGGGCACCGCCCCGGCCGCCACCCAGGCGGGCGCGCCCACCAGCACCTCCGACGCCGCGTCGGCCGGTGGCGGCGGGGCGACGTCGGACCCGCCGCTCCCGCCCTTCCTCCAGTGCGTCGTCCAGGCCGAGTCGGGCGGCAACTACGGTGCCGTGTCGCCGGACGGCCAGTACATGGGCGCCTTCCAGTTCAGCCAGTCGACCTGGGACCTCGCCGCCCAGGACGCCGGGCTGCCGGGCCTGATCGGGGTGCCACCCAACACGGCCTCCAAGGCCGACCAGGACACCCTGGCCGTCACGCTCTACGACCTCGACGGTGAGCAGCCCTGGTACGACCCGTGCCGGTCGGCCTGACCGCCCGCGCCGGGCTGCCTGCTGACCTTCCTTTACGCCCCGTGGGCTGGAACGTGCCGGGGGCTTGGTCGCACGTTGCAGCCCCGCACTGGATATGACATGAGTGTCTTGATTTCTCGCCGACGTTATGGGCGAGGCCAGGCAGACAGTCTCCAGTCGGGGCTGGGGTTCGTTCCCCTCCGACACGCGAGATTGGCGACGTAGAGGGATCGCCCAGAACGAGGCTTGACTTTGCTGCGGTACCGGTGCAGGGTGCCCGGAGTTAAACACCTGCGAAGGGGGCGACGAAATGGCGTTGTTCGGTGGCAAGAAGCGCGAGCAGCGGCTGAAGGAGGCGGGTGTGAGCGCCCAAGCCGTACTGGTCTCGTTCCGTGAGATAGGCCAGCAGAATTTCACGCCGCTCGTCGACCTGACGTTGCGCATCACACCTGCGGACGGGAGCGGGCCGTTTGAGATCACGACCCGTGGGCAGGTCCAGTTCTCGGTCATCGGGAAGCTGCAGCCCGGCGACACCATCACGGTTCGCTACGACCCCGAGGATCACGACAACTTCGAGGTGGATGGGGATTGGCAGCTCAGCAGTGCGGGCGCTGGCGGTGCCGAGGAAAGCCTGGAGAGCACCAGCGCAGGTGACATTGCGGCGGCGGTCCAAGCCACCGGAGACACGGGGCAGCGCAAATCGGCAGCCGATTTGTTGGCCAGCGGACAGCGAATGACTGCAGTCGTCCGCGAGTTCTCGGCTTCGGGCAAGACCGTCAGTGATGTGGACCCTTCACTACCGGATCCCGACGATCCACTGTACGTGATCAAGGCGGAGATACCGATCGATGGCTCCAGCCCAATTGAGGCTGTGTTCATGAACCGCGTGCCGGAAGCCAAGGTGGCAAGCCTCCGTCTCGGCGCACAGATGAATGTCGCGGTCAACCCGGCGAACCCGACCCACGAGGTTACGATCGACTGGGCCACCTCGCCGATCGCTGGGTGAAGGTTCTCATATGGATGCCGCGGCCACGCTCGTCTATAAGACCGTGGAGGCTGCCCTCTACCCGAACCACTGACCCCGGTGGCGAACCAGCTTCGACGGGGCGCCACTGATTCCGAAATTGAAGGAGGAGACCAGGATGTTCTTCAGCGATCCGGTACATGACGAGTTCGGAAGCCTGATCCTCGGCTTTGCTCCCTACGGCGGCGGTGATGTCGGGGAGGTCCAGGCGCTGGCGCTCCAGGTGAAGGAGGGCGACGACGACTCGTTCTTCGACGCGTTCGTCGGGCTCGCCCGTCGCCGCCTCGAGGAGGGCGAGGCGGCCTCGGCAAAGGGACATCGCGCCAGCGCCTACGACTGCTGGCTGCGAGCCGCCTGTTTGCTGGGCATGGCCTACCACCCGCTCTACGGCACCCCTGTCGACCCGCGACTCGTCGACGCCCTCCACCTCCAGATGGGCACGTTCGACCGGGCGATGGCCCTACTCGACCCGCCCGGTGAGAAGCTCGACATCCCGTATGCGAACACCACGCTGCCGGGGTACTTCGTGCGCGCCCCCGGCTACGCGGACGAAGTGCGACCGGTCGTCATCGTCGGTGGCGGCTGGGACTCGACCTACGTCGAGAACTACGTCGGCATCGGCATTGCCGCATTGCGTCGGGGTTACCACGTTCTCCTGTACGACGGGCCTGGGCAGGGTCGACCGCTCGTCGACGAAGGGCTTCCACTGCGCCACGACTGGGAGAAGGTCGTGACGCCCGTCGTCGACGCGGCACTGGCGATCGACGTCGCCGACCCGGATCGGATCGCCTATCACGCCTGGAGTCTCGGCGGTTACTTCGCGCCGCGCGTCGCCGCCTACGAACACCGGCTCGCGGCTATCGTCGCGGACCCTGGCCAGCTCGATGTGGGCGTGAAGTTCTTCGAACTCATGAAGGCGTTCGGACTCGGCGCAGATGCCCTCGCCAAGCTGCCCGCCATCGATCCCGAAGACGAGAAGACCGTCCTCTCCGCGTTGGAGGGAAGCCGCTCGCTGCGCTGGAAGATCGTGCAGCGCGGGTACTGGACCAATGGTGCACCCGGTCTGGCGGCGTATCTCGCCGAGATGGCCAAGTGGAAGCTCGAACCCGATGAGGTCGCGGCGATCCGGTGCCCGACGCTCGTCACCGCCGCCCAGTCCGACCTGGCATCGTCGAACGCCAAGGACCTTTACGACGCACTCACCTGCCCGAAGACGTTCATCGAGTTCAAGGATGCCGACGGTGCCGGTGCCCACTGCGAGGGGCTCAACCGGTCGATGGCGAACCGTGTGATCATCGACTGGCTCGACGAGACCCTTCAGTACGCCGTTGAATGAGGGCACTGGACATTCCGCCACGCTGGCCCACAAGACGGTGGCCGCGGCGATCTCCCCGAGCGAGAAGCCCCGATACTTCGCTCCGCGCCTCGATGCCACTGCTCGCAACAACGTCGTCGTATCTCCCGATGACGTGCCTCAACCCCGCGAACTGCTTCGTTGGTCCGGGATGAACCACTTGTTCGTCTAGCGTCTCGGAGAATCGACGTGGGATCGTCGGTCGAGGACGGGGGAGTACCGATGCGGGAGATTCACCAGAAGCAAGCTCCCTATTGGCTCGGTGGCCTGATCGAGGCGACCAGCGTGGACGGCGGGCCCACGGATGAGCAGCTCCGAATCATCCAGGGGCTCCTTCGTGGCTATTTCGGTATCGACACGGCTCTCGACCTGGTACCCCTGCCCGCCGCCGAGCTCATCGGCATCATCGTCGATCCCGGGTCCCGATTGCGGCTCGTACAGACCATGATCGTGCTCCAATTCGCCCGGCACCCGGCCAGCCGGGAGCTGGCGGCATCGGTCGAACGGTACGCGGCGGCGCTGGGTGTGGACGAGCCCATGATGATCGTCGCCCAGGACGCCGCCCAACACTCCCGCGACCTCCTGATGGCCGACTGGGCTCGCTTTGCCCACAGCACCCCCACCGAGCCCCAGCTGGTGGTGCAGTCGGAGGACGAGTTCTCGGCGCGGATCGGTAGGTTGCACAAGTGCCCGGCCGGGAGTCTCGGGCGGGCGTTCATCGATTTCTACGATCATTGGGCGCTCGAGTTGCCTTCGACCTCGACCGAGCACTCGGTGACCCTTGTCGCCCACGACTTTTCCCATGTGCTCGCCGGGTACAAGCCGAACGATGCCCTCGATGAAGTGGCTCTTTCGGCCATGCTGGTCAGCATGGCCAATGGCGATGACCACTTCAGTGCCCTCACCGCGTCGATGGCCCTCTACGAGGTCGATCTCTTCGATGTCCTGGACATCACCGGCACCAAGAGCGTCCTCGACCGCCCCGGCGCTCCGGACGTGTTTGCTGACGCCATGCGTCGGGGAGCACTGTGCACGGCGGATATTGCCACAGTCGACCATTTGGCACTGGCCGATCGGCCGCTCGAGGAGGTCCGATCCAGCCTGGGGATCACGCCTCGAGCGGCCTAGCCTTCGGCCTGCACCGGGCAAATCCACCGCCCCTCCCACTCCCCGTCGACGAGTTCTATGCTCGCCCGGAATGAGAAAGAGGGAGCGGTGATGGACGAGATCCTGGTTGTCGGCGGCGGCGTCGTTGGGTTGGGACTCGGGATGCTGCTGGCCCGGGATGATCATGCCGTCACCGTCCTCGAGCGGGACGATCAACCGGCCCCTGACGACGCCGAACACGCCTGGACCAGCTGGGAGCGAAAAGGGGTCAATCAGTTCCGGCTGCCCCACCTCTTCCTCTCCCGATATCGCCAGATCATCGAATCAGAGCTCCCGGACGTGGCCGCGGCTCTGGATCGCGACGGCGCCCTGCGCCTCAACCCGGTGAGCGACGCTCCCGACTTCCTCACCGGCGGACCCCGAGACGGTGACGACCGTTACCAAATGCTGTCGGGGCGGCGGGCGATGGTCGAGCGATCGGTGGCCACGGTGGCGGACGGCACCGCTGGCCTCCGGGTGCGGAGGGGGGTGTCGGTGGAGGGCCTGCTCGGTGGCCCTACAGCGATCGCCGGAGTGCCCCATGTCACCGGAGTCCGGACCTCGGACGGAGAGGAACTGCTCGCCGACCTGGTCATCGACTGCAGCGGTCGCCGGTCGGCCCTCCCGGCCTGGCTGGAGGCGGCCGGCGCCCGGCGCCCACAAGAGGAGATCGCCGACAGCGGGTTCATCTATCTGGGCCGGCACTTTCATTCGCGTGACGGTCACCTGCCCCCGGCGCTCGGACCCGGGCTACAGGCGTACGGATCCATCTCCGTGCTCACCTTGCCGGCGGACAACGGCACCTGGTCGGTGACCCTCATCGCCAGGTCCGGAGATCGGGCCCTTCTCGGCCTCCGGGATCCCGAGCGGTGGGAGAGCGTCGTGCGGTCGCTGCCCACGGTGGCCCACTGGCTCGATGGCGACCCCATCGAAGACCGGGTCGTCACCATGGCCAAGATCGAGGACCGCCATCGGGAGATGCGCCCGGACGGTGCCCCGGTGGCGACCGGGATTCTGGCGGTGGCCGATGCCTGGGCCTGCACCAATCCGTCGGTCGGACGGGGCGCATCGATCGGGATGATCCACGCCCAAGCGTTACGGGACACGCTCCGGGAGTCCGGGGCCGACCGTCCCGCGGACCTGTCCGACGCCTTCGCGTCGGCCACTTTGTCCACCGTCGAACCCTGGTATCAGGGCACCCTGTCCTTCGATCGACACCGGCTGGCCGAGATGGCGGCCATCGCCGAGGGCACCATCTATGACCCCGCCGATCCGGAGTTCGAGATCACCAGCGCGCTAGCGTTGGCCAGCTCGAGGGACCCCGATGTCTTCCGGGCCTTCATCGACATCGTCGCCGTGCTCGAACTCCCGGAGGCGGTGCTCGACCGCCCCGGGATGCTCGACAAGGTCATCGCGCTCGGAGCCGACTGGCGAAACGAACCGTCCATCGGACCGACCCGGGACGATCTGGTGGCCATGGCCACCGCTTGATCCATGTCGTCTGAGAGACCGGAGGTTCACCCGTGCGTGCCGACAGCAGTGGAGTAGGGATCGAATACGAGGTCACGGGCGACGGCAGGCCGGTGGTGCTGCTGCACGGCTTTCCGGACTCCGGGAGGCTGTGGCATCAGCAGGTCCGGTCCCTGGCCAATGCCGGATTCAAGGTGATCGTCCCGGACATGAGGGGCTACGGCGCCTCCGACAAGCCGGCCGGGGTCGACCCCTACAACATCCTCTACCTGGTTGCCGACGTCGGAGCCGTGCTCGACGATGCCGGCGTCGAGGGGGCCCACGTCGTGGGCCACGACTGGGGAGCCGCCGTGGCGTGGGCCCTGGCCGCGGTCGCCCCGGATCGGGTGGACCATCTTGCCGCCCTCTCGGTCGGCCATCCCTCCAGCTTCCGGGCCGGGGGCTTCGAACAGAACGAGAAGTCTTGGTACATGCTCCTCTTCCAGTTCGAAGGCGTGGCCGAACGCTGGCTCTCCGACGACCGCTGGGCCAACTTCCGTGCCTGGGGACAGCATCCCGACGCCGACGCGGTCATCGCCGACCTCGAGGCCACCGGCTCCCTGACGCCGGGCCTCAACTGGTACCGGGCGAATATCCCTCCGGAGTCGTATGTGGATCCACCCCTCGTGCTGCCCCCGGTCCAGGCCCCGACCATGGGGGTATGGAGCAGCGGCGACTTTGCCCTCACCGAGGGACAGATGACCCGCTCGGCCGAACATGTCTCGGGTCCCTGGCGCTATGAGCGGCTGGAGGGCCCCGGCCACTGGATGCAGCTCGAGGCTCCCGACGAGGTCAACCGGTTGTTGGTCGACTTCCTGCCTTCCTGACCCTTCGGCGGGAGCCAGCCGCCGCCGGACCCTCAATTCATCAGCTGGTGACGGCGGCGCCGGGCGAAGAGGGTGGCCGCGCCGGCCAGGTCGACCTGCACCTGGCTCTGGGTCTCGAGCAGCTCGTCGGCCCAGAGCATCTGCAGGGTGGTGCGCAGCCGGTCGCCCCGGCGTCGGGAACGGGCGTCCTCGAACGCCTCGAGCAGTACCTGGTGGAGGATCTGATTGTGAGCCGGCGGCGGATCGAGCGAATCTCGCCGGTCGGCCAGCACTTCGGCGAACTCCTCGTACCAGCGTTGACTGGAGGCGTAGGAGTCTCGGAGGACGGCCCCGGCCACCTCGACCGACTCGAGCTCGGGCTGCCCCGGCTCCGGGGCCAGGGCTCGCAAGATGGACAGCGTGTAGGCGGCCATCCGGATCCGGTTCGACCCGGTGAGGAGATCAGTGACGGTGTCGACTGGCACCACCTTGGCCCCCCGCTCGGTCAGGAACTCCCGGAACGCGTCGTCCAGCCGCAGATAGGCATCGTGAGCCGCCCGTTGGCCCGGCCGGGTGTCGACCTGGCCGGCGGGAGTGGTCAACCGGTCGACGGCGTCGGCCAGGTAGCTCGAGCTGGCGACGAACGCATCGGAAAGGGCGCGCCCGAGCGCGGCGGTCGCGCCCCGGGGCCAGAACAGGACCCCCACCACGATGCTGACTGCGCAGCCGATGGCTACATCCTCGATTCTGGTCAGGCCGACCTTCCAGCCGGCGGGAGCGATGATGTTGAAGAGGATGATCACCACCACGGTGAAGCCGGCCTGCCCGGCCGCGAACGAGATCATCGACGGGGCGGTGCCCGACACCAGCACCGACAGGGGGAGGAGGACCCAGAGCAGTACCGGGTGCGCGGCGACGCCGACCATGATGGCCGAGCCGATCACGAAGCCCACCGCCGTCCCTCCAACTGCCCGCAGGGCGGTGGCGCCGGTTCCCAGGGCGTTCGAGCGCAGGACCGACAACGTGCCGAGCACCACCCAGAAGCCGTGCTCGACATCGGTGAACTCCACCACGGCCACCGCCAGGGCCAGGCCGGCTCCACCCCGCACCGCGTTGCGGAACCACACCGACCGGAACGACAAGTGGGAAAGGATCCGGCGCCACGTCGTGTGGATCGGAGGCTGCCCGGGCGGACCCAACCTCCGATCCCCGACGGTCTGGGCTCCGGCCGACTCGAGGGCGGCGTCGGCCATCATCTCGGTGGCGATGCCCATGGCCCGGGCCCGGAAGCTCGGATCCAGCCAGGAAGCGATCCCGTGTTGATCGAAGCCATCGGCATCGGACCCACTGGCGGTGGCCGGTTCGACCCCATCGGGCTCAGGGTCGATCAACATGTTCACGTCGGCGTCGAGTTGGTGGGCGATGAGCGCGTCCAGTCTCCGGATCGACTCCTGGAGCGATCGCACCCGAGCCCCATCGTCCACCGGGTGCGCCTCCCCATCGGAGATGAGCGACGCACTCAGCTGCAGCGTCCTGCCCACCGCCTCGACCAGGGCCCGGACCGGAGACAGATCCGACGAACCCGCCCGGTCGTGGGCCAGGAGGGCGTTGCTGGCGACCCATTCGACCCGCCCCACCAGTTTGGCCAACCCCACCGCGGCCGATGCGGTTCCGGTTGGCGGGTAGGGAGTCCCGGCATACTCGTCACGCAGGCGGGCCAGCTCCCGCCTCACCACCCCGCAGGCCTCGGGGTCGGAGCGGCCACCGGCGACCGTCAACGACAACCGGGCAACCGCCGACACCGTGGCTGACAGCCGGCGGCGAAGGTCGTCGTGCCAGGGGGTCGGCCATACCAACAAGCAGGCGGGCACGCAGGTGGCGACCGCAAATGCCCAGCCGAGCAGCCGAGGACCCACCGCCGAGGCTGGCTGGACCACCGCGACCGGCAGCACGAAGGTGAGGAGGGCCGCAGTCGAAGCGGTGGCGGCCTGCGGCGAGACAATGCCGGCGAACAGGACCCCGAACCCGACCACCGCCATCACGGCGATAGCCGCCGCCTTGTGGGACGAGACCACCGTGCCGACGGCGATGAACCCGGTCGCGACCACGACCAGCCCCCCGTAGGAGACAGCCCGGGTGCGGGGCCGTCCGGGGAAGTCCACCAGTAGCAACAGGGCGAAGGAGCCGAAGGCGCCGAACAGGCTGACCTGGGGGTTGGAGAACACCACATGGGTCAGGGCGAAGACGGAGGATACGACCACTGCGGCCCGAACCGATCGTTTGATGGCCAAAAACTCGGGGTCCTTGGCTCGGACCCGGTCGGCAACCGTCGACCGTGAGGGGTGGCGCCCAGGGGACGGCGGCGGTGCACTCATCGATACGAGCCCCCCGAGTCAGTCCGGTCGGCAATCCTCTTCCCATGGCCCACCGGGCAATCATGCCCCGCTCGAACGGATTCGGGCCGGATCGTGGTCTTGGTCTCTTCTGCTAGACACCTGAGGATGTCGACCGACCGCAAGCAAAGACGGGCGATGGTGACGGGAGCCTCGCGTGGCATCGGCAAGGCCACCGCGCTGGCGCTGGCCGCCGCCGGGTGGGACGTCGCCGTCACCGGGCGTACCCGACGGGCCGGAGAGGGCCGGGACGATTCCGACACCGGCGGGGGTCGGGCACTGCCCGGCAGCCTCGAGGAGACCGCGGCGTCGATCCGGGAATCGGGACGGACCTCGCTGGAGTTGGTCGCGGATCTCCACGACCACGAGGCACTCCGGGGCGCCGCCGCCCGGGTCGTTGCCGAGTGGGGCGGGGTGGATCTGCTGGTGAACAACGCCGTCGACACCGGTCCCGGGAGCATGATCGGGGTGCAGGAGCTGACGGTCGCCCAGATGGAGACCAAACTGGCGGCCAACGTGGTCGCCCAGTTGGTGCTGATCCAGGCGGTCCTCCCCGGCATGTTGGCGCGGGGCGGCGGGATGATCGTGGACGTGACCTCCCACGTGGCCAGCGCCGACCCTCCGGGGCCGGTCGGCCAGGGCGGCTGGGGTCTGGCCTATGCCGCCTCCAAGGCGGCGTTTCACCGATTTGCGCCGCTGTTGGCGGTGGAATTCGGAGCGCAGGGGATCCGGGCCTACAACTTGGATCCCGGCTACGTCGAAACCGAGCGTCAGAAGGTCAACGCCGCGGCGTTGGGGCTGGTTGGCCACTACACCGGTGCGCCACCGTCTGTCCCGGGCGCCGCCATCGCCTGGATGGCCGACCACCCCGGCGAGGTGGAGAACGGCCAGACGGTCCGGGCCCAGAAGCTGGCCCTGACCCACGACCTGCACCCGGATTGGCGCCCGGACGCGGAGTAGCCGTGTTGGGTTATTTTTGCGGGTATGGACCACGTTCGACTCGGCAGTACTGGGCTCCTCGTCTCCAAGCTGTGTCTCGGAACCATGACCTTCGGGCTCCAGTCTGACGAAGCCACCTCGGGCTCGATCCTCGACCGGGCGGCCGAGGGAGGAGTCACCTTCATCGACACCGCCGACGTCTACCCGCTGGGCGGCGACCTGTCGACGGTCGGGCGGACGGAGGAGATCGTGGGCGGATGGCTGGAGGGCAAGCGGGACCGTTTCGTGGTGGCGACAAAATGCTTCGGACGCACCGGACCGGCCGCCTGGGAGCAAGGCAACTCGAGAAAGCACATCCTCGACGCCGTCGAGTCCTCGTTGCGGCGCCTGCGGACCGATTACATCGACCTCTACCAGCTCCACGGCCCGGATCCCGGCACGCCGATCGACGAGACCCTGGGGGCACTCGATGATCTGGTTCGCTCGGGCAAGGTGCGGTATGTCGGCTGCTCCAACTTCCTCGCCTATCAGGTGGCGAAGGCGCGGGGGCGGAGCGAGGCCCTCTCGGTGGCCCGGTTCTCCTCGGTGCAGCCCCGCTACAACCTGCTGTTCCGCCAGATCGAACGAGAACTGCTGCCCCTCTGCGGGGAGGAGGGGCTCGGGGTCATCCCCTACAACCCGATCGCCGGCGGACTCCTCTCCGGCAAGCACAATCCCTCGGCCCCGCCTCCCGAGGGTTCGCGCTTCACCATCGGCAACGCCGGGGGGATGTACCAGCAGCGGTACTGGCACGACCGCGAGTTCGCGACGGTGGCCGAGCTCCGGAAGATCGCCGAGCGGGAGGGGATTCCCCTGGTCACCCTGTCGGTGGCCTGGGTCCTGGCCAACCCCCGGGTGACGGCACCGATCATCGGGGCCAGCCGGCCGGAGCAATTGGACGCCAGCCTGGCCGCGGCCGAACTGGTGCTCTCCGCGGAGCTGAAGGACGAGCTCGACCAGGTCACCGGCGAGTACCGGTTGGGAGATGCCGCCCGATGAGACGGGACCGGCCTCGGGGTCAGTAGCCGGGAAAGGCCCGCCGCAACTCGACGAGGTTGGAGTCCGGGTCACTGACGGCCGGGGTGTGATCAGGGTCGAGTCGACCACCCACCAACCGGATCAGGGCCTCGGCCGGAAGTTCGAGGTCGGGTGTCCCGGCGGCATCGCTGGGTGAGAGGGACACCCCGTCGGGCCGCAGAGCCAGTTCGAAGCGGCGGGTCGGTGCAGAGGTACCGACGCTGATTGTCCGCTCCACGCCGGTCGGCCTGCCGGCGAATCCGGCCATCATGCCCAGCGAATCGATGAGCAGCTCGGCGGCGCCGGGATCGATGCTGGCCGTCGGGTCGAGAGTGACGGCGACGTCCCAGGTGTGCTGGACGTGCTCGCTGAGCCGCAGCCGGAGCGCGGAGGCGAGGTCGAGGTCCATCGGTCCGAGTTGGAACCGCCGGGCCCGGTCTTCCGGGGTGAGGGTGCCCAGCCGATCGAGAAACGCTCGATCGGCCTCCAAGCCATCCGCGGCCTGCTGGTGCGGGCTCTTGGCGTTCCATTCGTCCCAGATGGGCTGCATCTCGAACTCTTCGCCGTCGAGTCTCCGCCGGGTCATGACCCCGCCGGAGCCGAGATGGGACAGGACATCGGCGATCGTCCACTCCGAGGGATAGGCCGACTGGCGCAGCTGCTCGGGCGTGAGCGGGTCCACCAGGTCGGCCAGCTGCTGGCCTGACGCGGCCAGCGCCTCGATCACCCGGTCCAGTTGGTCGTCGTTGGAGGTCATATCGGAGGTGTCCTTTCCTTCCGGGTCCGTTCCGGCTCCGGGATCGTGCGGTCTGACTGCGGTGAGCGGTGTGGGGTCCCGTCTTACCAGAGGGGTGACCAGCTGCTGGTACGGAGCAGTTTGCTCTCCCATTGGTCACGGAGTTCCAGCCCTTTGGCCATATAGGAACCCGGCCAGGTCGAGGGGTCGTAGTCCTCCACGCTGGTGAGCAGGTGCCCCAAGGTGGCGAAGTTCATGATCTTCTGCATCAGGATCGCCTCCGGCCGGATACCCGACCCGTGGGCCACCTGGAAGCAGGCCTGGATGTCGAGGAGCTTCTTCTCCGGTGGGATCTTGCGCATGAACTGCCAGTAGTCGTGGTCCCAGAGCTCGATGTACTCGTCGAGCGGAGCATCGGGCCAGCCGGTGTCCTGCATGTAGACCGACAGCTCGTGCTCCCGGCCATCGGTGGGGATCTCCTTCAGTTCCATTTCCTGCAGCGCCGACCAGTACACCGGGGTGACCAGCTTGCCCTCGACCCGGTAACGGCACCGGTCGAGCCGGGTGGTGAGATCCCGGAGGTCGCCGGTGAGCATCCGCTGGGCCAGGGCCTCCCAGGCCCCACCGTCGGACACCGCGGTGATGGTCACCACCTGGTAGGCCGGACCGCTCCCCATGGCGTGGTTCAGATACCACAGCAGCCGGGCATGGTCGCTCCCGCCGAGGGCGCCCATCCATTCGCTCCGGTACAGATCCTCGAACGTGGCGGCGTCCCGTCCGATCACCTGGTGGGTCTCATGCATGAACAGCATCGGTCAGCTCACTCTCTCGCCCGGGAACCCGCCGGCACGTCTCCGGCCTCCGTCCCCGGGCTCCCGGGTCCACGGGGGCGGCGGACGGCGGGTGCCTCGCCCAGCAGGGTGCGCAACGCCGAGCGATCCAGCTTGCCCAGAGCACTGAACGGCAGTTCCGGCGCGAATACCAGGTACTCGGGCAGCTTGTAGCTGGCCAACCGGGTGGAACAGTGGCGGACCAACGCCTCGGCGGACACCGGTTCGGAGGCCACCACCACGGCCCCGACCCGCTCACCGAGATCGGGGTCGGCCACCCCGACCACGCCGACGTCGATGACGCCGGGATGGGTCCGAATCGCGTCTTCCACCTCCACCGGACCGAACTTCTCGCCACCCCGGTTGATGGTGTCGGAGAGCCGCCCCGACACGAACAGGTAGCCCTCGCCGTCCTGCCATCCGGAGTCGCCGGTGTGCAGCCACTCCGAAGTCGTGTTTTGGCTGGCCCGAACCAGGAATTCGCCAACCCCGCCGGGCTCCACCGGCTCCAGGGTGGCCGGGTCGACGATCCTCATCTCGACGCCGGGGAACGGTCGGCCCACCGAGCCGAGCCGGTCGCCACGACGATGGTCCGCCGGGGTCAACGCCGCGTAGGCCCCGAGCGTTTCGGTCTGGCCGAAGGTGTTGGTGAAGTCCACATCGGGCAGGGCGGCCAGGGCCCGACCGACCAGATCCACCGGAGCCGCCGCCGCTCCGTAGCTCAGGGCCTGGAGCGAGCTCAGGTCGGTGGTGGCGAACCGGGGGTGATCGAGGATGCGGCGGAGCATGGCGGGAACCACGAAGGTCTGCGCCACCCGGTGGCGTTCGACCAATTCCAGCCACTCGCCGGCGTCGAACTTGGGCAGCAGGACGGTCTGCTTGCCCGAGTGCAACGAGATGAGCAGTCCCAGGGTCCCCCCGATATGGAAGATGGGAGCCGACATCATGTCGACCTGCTGGGCGGCGGCCGGGTCGATCGGCTTGGCGTAGTACCCCAGGCGGTCGGTGACCACGTCGTGACTGATGAAGATCGGCTTGGGGAGCCCGGTGGTGCCACTGGTGAACAGCACCAAGGCGGCGTCACCGCCGGCGACCTCGGCGGTGGCCCCGGTGTCGGCGGCGGTCGAAAGGACGTCATCCTCACCCAGCACCGGTCCGGTCATGGCGGCGCCGAGGTTCGATCGGAACCGGGATCCGGCCACCCCCACCCGGGCCCCCACCAGTTCGGCCAGCTGGCTGAGTTCGTCTGGAGTTAGGTAGGCGTTCATCTGGGCACTGGCGGCCCCCAGGCGGGCGGCGGCATAGATGGTAGCCACCGACAGCGCGCTCCCGAGGTCCACCAGGGCCACCCGGTCGCCGGGGCCGACCCCGGCGGCGGCCAGCGACGAGGCAGCTTGACCGATGAGCGCTTCCAGCTGGCGATAGGTGTGGGGTTGGCCGTCCACCACGATGGCGACCCGGTCGGGGACGCTGGCCAGCGAGGTGTCGGTGGCGTGACCGATGTTCATGGCCACGGGGACCACACCGCGGTCCGAAGCAGCTTGCTCTGCCACTGGTCCCGGAGGTCGAGGGCGTCATGCATCCACGACCCGGGCTGGGTGACCTCACGGGGGATGTCGTTGGTGAGCAGTCGGATCAGCCGGGGAAGGCTGGAGAGCTTCTGCATCAGGGTCACCTCCGGATACCGGCCGGCACCGGGCAGGGACTGGAGGGCGAGCTCGATGTGCATCTGCATCTGCGAACCCTCGGCCCCGAGTGCCCGCCGGTAGATGTCGCCCGATGCCCGGATGTAGTCGCGGACCTTCCCCGGGAACGGCCACATGGTGTCCTCCATGTACATGGAGGGCTCGTGTTCGACGGGATCGGTGGGGACCTCCTCCAGCGCTCCGAGCGACGGCGACCACTCCAGCGGGGTCATGATCCGGGCCCGGGACTCGTGCTGGAGCCCGTCGAGGTGCCGGGCCCAGGATTGGAGATCGCCACCGGCCAGGCGTTCGGCCAGGCGGCCCCAGGCGGCCCCGTCCTTCACCGCCGTCACCGTCACCACCCGGTAGGCCAGGCCGCTGCCGTGGGCCAGGTCGAAGTACCAGAGGAGTCGGGCGTCGGATCCCTTGGCCAGGGTGGGCAGCCAGCCGCTGCGGTAGGCATCCTCGAACTCGGTGGCGCGCTTGCCCACCACCTTGTGAACTTCGTGAACGAAGAGCACCGTCCCCCTCTCGACCCCACAACCCCTTTTCGGCCGCGACCGGCTCTCGAATGCGCCAGCGCAAACCGAGGGAGCGCCAGCATGGTAATTCTCGCCCGCTCGACGGTCAACGGCGGCCATTGTCACCGGCGCCGCGGTTTCAGGCCGTCAGCCGTCGGGTAGGTCCGTACCGAGAGACAGAGGTGTTCGATGCCCGTGTTGACCCAGGGGACCACCCACGCCGGCGGCGGGCGATGAGCCAGGCCACCGAGACCGATGCCCGGTCCATCGCCGAGGCCGCCCGGGAGAAGGAGTGGTCCCGGCCCAGTTTCGGCAAGGCTCTCTTCCTCGGATCGTTCGACCTCGACCTGATCCATCCGCACCCCGCACCGACCGACGAGGAGCGCCGCAAGGGTGAGGCGTTCCTGGCCAAGCTGGAAGCGTTCCTCCGGGTCGAAGTCGACCCGCTGCTCATCGAATTAGAGGCCAAGGTTCCCGACCGGGTCGTCAAGGGACTGGCTGAGCTCGGCGCGCTGGGGATGAAGATCGACGAACAATACGGCGGCCTGGGACTCTCCAACCTCTATTACAACCGGGCGTTGTCGTTGGTCGGCTCCGTCCACTCGGCCCTGAGCTCGCTGCTGAGTGCCCATCAGTCGATCGGGGTCCCGGAGCCCTTGAAGCTGTTCGGCACCGAGGAGCAGAAGCGCCGCTTCTTGCCTCGGGTCGCCACCAATGAGATCAGCGCCTTCCTCCTTACCGAGCCCGACGTCGGCAGCGACCCGGCCCGGATGGGTTCCACCGCCGAGCCCACCGCCGACGGCTCCGCCTTCATCCTGAACGGCACCAAGTTGTGGACCACCAACGGGGTGATTGCCGACCTCCTGGTGGTCATGGCCGTCGTGCCGAAGTCGGAGGGCCAGCGAGGGGGCATTACCGCCTTCGTGGTCGAGGCCAACAGCCCGGGGATCAGCGTGCTCCACCGGAACGAGTTCATGGGGCTGCGGGGCATTGAAAACGGGGTGACCCGATTCGAGGACGTCCGGGTCCCGGCCGAGAACGTGGTCGGCAAGGTCGGCCAGGGACTGAAGGTGGCCCTCACCACGCTGAATACCGGGCGGCTGTCGCTTCCCGCCATCTGCTCGTCGTCGGCCAAAGTGTCGCTCAAGATCGCCCGTACCTGGGCGAACAAGCGGGTCCAGTGGGGGGTGCCGATCGGGCAACACGAGGCGGTCGCCCACAAGATCGCCTTCATCGCCGGACTGACCTTCGCGATGGATGCCGTCGTTGAGCTGTCCAGTTCTTTGGCCGACCAACAGCGGAACGACATCCGTATCGAGGCCGCCCTGACCAAGCTGTACTGCTCGGAGATGTCCTGGCTGGTGGCCGATGAGATGGTCCAGGTCCGCGGGGGCCGCGGCTACGAGACGGCCGCATCCCTCCGCGCCCGGGGGGAGCCGGCCATCCCCGCCGAGCAGATCCTGCGGGACCTGCGGATCACCCGCATCTTCGAGGGATCCAGCGAGATCATGAAGTTGATGATCGCCAGGGAGGCGGTCGACCAGCACCTGTCGGTGGCCGGGGACCTGATCGACCCCGAGAAGCACCTGCCGGACAAGGCCAAGGCCGCCGGGAAGGCGGCCGGGTTCTACGCCCGCTGGCTGCCTCGGCTGGCCACTGGACCCGGTCAGCGGCCCACCAGCTATGCCGAATTCGGGCCGGACCTGGCGCCCCACCTCCGGTTCGTCGAGCGGTCGAGCCGGAAGCTGGCCCGCTCGACCTTCTACGGCATGTCCCGGTGGCAGGGCGGGCTGGAGCGCAAGCAGGGGTTCCTGGGCCGGGTGGTCGACATCGGAGCCGAGCTCTACGCCATGAGCGCAGCCTGCGTGCGGGCGAAGATGCTCCTCGACAACCGCGACCCCGAGGGGGAGACGGCGGTGGAGTTGGCCGCCCATTTCTGCCGCGGTGCCCAGCGCCGGGTCGACGGCCACTTCCACGCCTTGTGGCACAACGATGACGACGACAACTACCAGGCCGCCCAGCGGGTCCTGCAGGGCCGCTACGCCTGGAGCGAGGCCGGTGTGCTCGATCCTTCACTCCTGGTTCCCGACGTCGACGGGCAGGTGGAAGAAGACAGTCGGTAGTGGGGGAGGGCCGGCGCCTCCTGCCCCGGCGTCACCCCCCGATGGAAATATCTCCGACCCCTTGACGGTTGCCCTGATGGGTGCGTTGAGGCCCCCGTCGAAAGGTCGTGTATGCCCGTCCCTCTGTCCATCCTTGATCTGGCCATCATCGGCAAGGGGGAGACGGCCCGGGACAGCCTGGACGGGAGCGCGGCTCTGGCCCAGCGGGCGGAGCGGCTGGGCTACCGCCGGGTCTGGTACGCCGAGCACCACAACAACTCCGTTATCGCGTCGTCGGCCACCAGCGTGCTGATCGCCCATGTCGCCGCCCATACCGGGTCTATCCGGTTGGGAGCCGGCGGGATCATGCTCCCCAACCACTCGCCACTGGTCATCGCCGAACAGTTCGGCACCCTCGAGACCCTGCATCCCGGGCGCATCGACCTCGGGTTGGGAAGGGCCCCGGGGACCGACCAGAACACCATGCGGGCCATGCGCCACGACGGGAGTGAGTCGGAGCGGTTCCCGCAGGACGTGCTCGAGCTCCAGGGGTACCTCTCGGGGCATACCCGCATCCCCGGGGTGGAGGCCACCCCCGGAAAGGGAACCAACGTCCCGCTCTACATCCTCGGCTCCTCCCTGTTCGGGGCCACCCTCGCCGCCGCCCTCGGGCTGCCGTACTCCTTCGCTTCCCATTTCTCGCCGGGGGCGCTGGAGGATGCCGTCGCCATCTACCGCCGGGAATTCCAACCCTCGGAGCAGCTCGACCGCCCCTACGTCATCGCCGGCGTCAATGCCATCGTGGCCGACACCGACGAGGAGGCGCAGACCCAGTTCCAGGTGTCCCGTCGACAGCGGGTAGCCCGGTTCCTGGGCCCGCACCGCCAGTACACCGACGAGGAGGCAGATGCCGTCCTGGCCACCGCCCAGGGCCAGCAGATCGCCCGCATGATGAAATACTCGGCGGTCGGCACCCCGGCCACCGTCCGGGCCTACCTGGACGACTTCGCCAAGCACGCCGATGCCGACGAGTTGATCGTGGCCCATCTCGCCTCTTCGGTCGAGGAACGGCTGCGCTCGGTTGACCTGTTGGCCGACGTGACTGCCCCGGTCCCGGCCTAAGCCGGAGGGACGGCCGGACCCCCGGGCGTCAGTGCAGACGGACTCTGGGGTCGAGCACCGCGTAGAAGACGTCGACGGCGATGTTGGCCACCACCACCGCCGCCGACGCCACGATCACGATGCCGATAATCACCGGCAGATCCTGATTGTTGATGGCCTGGACCGCGGTGAACCCGAGGCCGGGCATCCCGAACACCGTTTCGGTCACGATCGCGCCGCCGGCCAACACCCCGAGGTCGATACCGAACTGGCTGATCACCGGGGTGAGGGCGGACCGGAGGGCGTGGCGGTAGATCACCCGGTTCTCGGACAAGCCCTTGGACCGGGCGGTGCGGATGTAGTCCTCGTTCAACACGTCGAGCATCGAGCCACGGGTAAGCCGGGTATAGGCGGCGGCTGAGACCAGCGACAGGGTGATCCAGGGCAGTACCAGGCCCTCGAACCATTTCAGCGGGTTGGCGGTCAGGTAGGTATACCCGGCCCCCGGGAACAGGTGAATTCCGTGCAGGGCGAACTGGTAATAGAAGACGTAGAGCAGCAGCAGGCCGAGCACGAACGACGGCATCGAATAGAAGAACAGGGCCAGGACGGTGACGATGCGGTCCCAGATGGACCGGCTCCGGACGGCGGAGAGGACTCCCGAGAGGACGCCGATGATCAGCCAGAGGACCGCGGCTCCCAGCGCCAAGGACAACGTGATCGGGAATGCCTCCTTGAGGATGGAGGTCACCGGTTGGCCGTGGTAGTAGGAGTAGCCGAGATTCCCGTGAAGCAAGCCGTCGAGGAAGTGCCAGTACTGGGTGGTGAGAGGTCGGTCGAGCAGCAGCCGGTGGGCGACCAGGGCCACCGTCTTCGGGGTCGCCTCCCGGCCGGCCAGGGTGCGGGCCACGTCGGCCCGGCCCGGACCCACGTAGAAGATGAGGAAGACCACGATGGTCACCACGAACATCACGAATGCCCCGAGCAGCACACGTCGGATGAGGAAACGGACCACGACTGCTCCTATTTGTAGAGTTGCTCGGCGCGGGGATCAAGGGCGTCCCGCAGGCCATCACCAAAGATATTGAACGCCACGGTGGTGATCAGCAGGGCGAGGCTGGGGAAGAGCAGGTACCACCACGCCTGCTGGTAGATCTGCTGGGCCCCCGAGATCATCGTCCCCCAGTCGGCGGTGGGCGGAGGCACGCCAACCCCCAGATAGGACAGCGAGGCTTCGATCACGATGGTGACCGGGATCAGCAGAGTGGCGTAGACAATGATCGGGGCGACGATGTTCGGGAGGATGTCGATGAACATGATCCGCCAGGGACCGGCACCCAGTGCCCGGGCGGCCTCGATGTACTCCTTCTCCCGCAAGGACAGCACTTGGCCGCGCACCACCCGGGCGACGGCGGCCCATCCGAAGACGGCGATGACGATGATCACGATGGTGAGGCTCGGGTGGCTGATCGACACCAGGGAGATGGCGAACAGCAGGAAGGGGATCGACAGCACGATGTCGATGATCCGGGCGATGATGGTGTCGACCACCTTGCCGAAATAGCCCGCCGCCAGCCCGAGCACCGTGCCCAGGATGACCTCGGCCCCGGTGGCCACCACCCCGACGATCAACGAGATGCGGGCACCGTAGGCGATCCGCACCAGGACGTCCCGACCCTGGTCGTCGGTACCCAGGAGGAAGGTGCTGTTCGGCCCGACCGGGAGTCCCTCAGGGGTGAGCCCGGTCTGGCGGAACTGCTCGTAGACCCCGTGGCCGGTGAGCGAGGCGATCACCGGCGCGAAGATCGCCACCAGGATGATCACCACCACCACGCCGAGCGCGATGAGCGAGGCCCGGTCCCGGCGCAG
>DASZNG010000080.1:0-10022 GCA_035551535.1 Acidimicrobiales bacterium
CCGCACCTGGCAAACCGTCGCTCTCCATGTGCCCCCCTCGAGACGATGACTGTTCAGTCCAGCAGCGCCTGGTAGACGAGCGCCCGAAGCTGTGCCCGGAACGGGTAGGTGGTCGACGGCAGCAGCTGGGCCATGAACACCACCGTCACCTCTTCGACCGGATCGACCCAGAAGGCGGTGGAGGCCGCCCCGCCCCAGTAGAACTCGCCGTAGGAGCCGGCGGTGCCGGTGGCGGCCGGCCCGAGCCCGATGGCGAAGCCGAGACCGAATCCGACCCCCTCGAACCCGGACTCGCCGAATCCCCCGGTCACGAACTGCTCGAGGTCGCCCCCGCCGGGAAGGTGGTTGGCCGTCATCAGCTCCAGGGTCTTGCGGCCGATGATGCGCTGGCCGTCGAGCTCCCCGTTCCCGAGCAGCATCTGGCAGAACCGGAGGTAGTCGCCGGACGTGGACACCAGCCCTCCGGCCCCCGACAGGTAGGAACGCGGCCGGCGGTAGGGGCTGGTCTCGGGGTCGTCGACCAGTCTCGGCTCGGCTCCCGATTCGTAGAAGTAGGAGGCGCCGAAGCGGCCCGCCGACCGGTCGGGGACCGAGAACCCGGTGTCGACCATGCCCAGGGGCTCGAAGATCTCGTCGCGGAGGTACTCGTCGAACCGCTGCCCGGAGATGACCTCGACCAGGCGACCGCAGACGTCGGTCGACAGCCCGTAGTTCCAGTGGGTGCCCGGGTGGAATTTGAGGGGGAAGTCGGCCAGCAGGGTACACACCCCCTCGAGGGTCATCCCCGAGCGGGCGTGCTGGAGGGCGGCGGCGAACCGGTCGTCCACCGGGTGGTCGGAGACCACGCTGCCCGGGAGCCCGGTCATGTGCATGAGTGCATCGCGCATCGACATCGGCCGCCTCGGCGGGACCATGCTGATGGAGCCGTCCTCGGCCACCTCTTCGACCGACAGTTCCCGCCACTGGGGGATGAAACGGTGGACGGGGTCGGCGAGTTGGAACGCCCCCTGCTCGTAGAGCTGCATGAGGGCGATCGAGGTGATCGGTTTGGTCATCGAGTAGATGCGCCAGATGGTGTCCTCTTCGACCGGCTTGTGGCGTTCCCGGTCCATGGTGCCGAAGGACCGGAAATAGCCGACGGCCGGGCCCCGGGCCACCGTGACCTGGCAACCCGGCAGCCTGCCGGTCGACACGTAGCGCTGGCTGAAATGTTCGGTGATCCGCTCGAGGCGGTCCTCGTCCATTCCGGCCGCCGCCGGATCGACCTTCACCCCCGGCGACCGAACATGTCGGCGTTGGGGGCGGCCTTGGCCACCAGATCCGGGATCACCCCGCCGAGCTCGGCACTGTCCCACCGGTCGCCCTTGTCGGCCGCCGGGCCGGCGACCCATCCCTCGGCCACCGAGATGTGGCCGCCGAAGACGTTGAACACCCGGCCGGTGATGTCCTTGGACTCCGGGCTGCCCAGCCAGACGACCAGCGGGGCGATGTTGTCGGGATCGTTGGGCTCGAACTCGTCGGGCTTCCGCTCGGCGGTCATGCCCAGGTTCAGGTTCTCGGTCATCCGGGTGAGGGCGGCCGGAGCGATGGCGTTGACGGTGACGCCGTAGCGACCCAGCTCCATGGCGGCGATGACGGTCATCGAGGCGATCCCGGCCTTGGCCGCCCCGTAGTTGGTCTGGCCGACGTTCCCGTAGATACCCGACGGCGAGGTGGTGTTGATGATGCGGGCGTCGTTGGTCTCGCCGGCCTTGGCCCGGTCCCGCCAGTAGCCGGCGGCCCAGCGCATCGGCCCGAACGTCCCCCGGAGGTGGACCCGGATCACCGCATCCCACTCCTCGACGGTCATGTTCACCAGCATCCGGTCCCGGAGGATGCCGGCGTTGTTGACCAGGACGTCGAGACCGCCGTAGGTCTCGATGGCGGCGTCGATGAGCCGCTTGGCCCCGTCGGGATCGGAGATGTCCTCGCCGTTGGCGACGGCCTCGGCCCCCATCCCGCGGATCTCGTCCACCACTTCCCCGGCCGGGCCGGCCGAGCTGCCGGTGCCGTCGACTTCGGCGCCCAGGTCGTTCACGACCACCTTGGCGCCCTGCCGGGCGAACTCGATGGCGTGGCCCCGGCCGATTCCCCGACCGGCTCCGGTGATGACGACCACCCGGCCGTCATTGATTCCTGGCATGTTGGCTCCTCTTTCTCTGTAGTGACACCGGCGTCCGCCCGAGGGTCAGACGTTCTTGGGAAGCTCCGCAAACGGGGTGGTGCGATCGTTGTTGGGCTCCTTGGGCAGTCCGAGGACCCGCTCGCCCAGGATGTTGCGCTGGATCTGGTCGGTGCCGCCATAGATGGGAGGCGCCTGGGCGAACATCGCCATCTCGGTCACCAGGGCGACCAGGGTGTTCCCGGTTGCCGCCTCCAGTGCCGCCCGATCCTTGTGGTTGTAGCCGTGCAACATGCCGGCGGCCCCGGAGATCTGCAGGCCGAGGTCGCGGGACAGCCGCATGATGTTGCTCATCGACAACTTGGAGATGTTGGGCATACCCGGGATATCGCCGCCGGTGGCCTTGGTCGCCTTCAGGCGAAGCCCGTTGAACCGTCCGAGCTCCCCCCAGGTATACAGCTGGGCCAGCCCCTGGCGCACCTTGGGATCGATGGCCGATCCGTTGCTCTTGGCCAGTTCGACCAGCAGCTTGGTCCCCCCGGACAGCGCCCGCACCATGGCCGCGTCCCCGGCATCGGAATCGGTTTCCTTGACTCCCGACCTCCGCTTGCCGTTGGACCCATTGGCGCTCGGGCCCGAGCCGAAGTCGCCCGCCCGGCGGTCGAGGCCACCGCCGACCGTGCCGGGGAGCACCGCGCCGCCGGCTCCGCTCCCTCCCCCGGACCCCAGGCCGGCCCGCTCGTTGGCCAGGGTGGTGTTGGCCACCGCCCAGCCGTTGTTCTCGCCACCGATGAGCGAGTCGTTGGCCACCCGGGCGTCGGTCATGAAGACCTCGTTGAACAGTGCCCGCCCGGTCATCTCCTTGAGCGGGCGGATCTCGACGCCGGGTTGGATCATCTCGAGGGCGAAGTAGGTGATTCCCTGATGCTTGGGCACGTCGGGGTCGGTGCGGGCCAGCAACATGCCGAGATTGGCGTGCTGACCCCCCGACGTCCACACCTTCTGGCCGTTGACGATCCATTCGTCGCCGTCCCGGACCGCCCGGGTCTGGAGTCCGGCCAGATCCGACCCGGCCGCCGGTTCGCTGAACAGCTGGCACCACGACTTCTGGCCGGTCACGATGTCCCGCACGAAGGTGTCGATCTGCTCCTGGGTGCCGTGGGTGGCGATGGTCGGGGCGGCCAGCAGGAGGCCGAGGCCGGCCGGTGCCCCCAGGGCCCCGAAGCCACTGATCTCCTGCGACACCCGCACCCCGTCGTTGCGGGAGAGTCCGCGGCCGTAAGCGGTGGTCGGCAGGGTCGGCGCCGACCAGCCGGCCAGGCCCAGCCGCTCCCACCAGGCGGCCACCGTCAGGTCCGGGTCCCAGTTGGACGACAACCAGTCGCGCAGTTCCTCGATGACCTGGTCGGTGGAGTTGATCTGCGCAGTGTCGGTCATGGGCCCCCCAGGGCATAGGCCAGAGCCGTGCCTCTGGTGTCTCTGCGTATTATCACAGCGGGTGTCCGGAATGGAAAACCGGCGAGCCGACCCGGCCGGCCGCGGAATCCACCGATGTGCTGGGGGAATACCTCTTCACCCGAACCGACCCTCAGGTCTCGAGCTGGCGGGCCAGGCTCTCGGAGCCGTCGATGAACTCCTCGATCATCTCGAAGACGACCTGGGACGCGGTCTTCGGCTGGTTCATGACGCCGACGATCTGCCCGACGAAGTAGTTGGCCAGCTTCTCGGCGCCCGACCCCGAGGCGTGAGCCCCCCGGTTGATCCGGCGCTGGGCCTCGGCGCTGAGGATGGGCTGGAGCGGCATCCCGAGTGGATCGGGGGTGTCAGCCCGCTCCCACTCCTCGGTCCAGGCGGATTTGAGCATCCGGGCGGGCTTGCCGGTGAGCGAGCGGGAGCGCAGGGTGTCGGCCGAAGTGGCGGCCAGCATCTTCTTCTTCACCGACGGGTGGGTCTCGGCCTCATCGGTGGTGAGCCACACCGATCCACACCAGACACCCTGAGCGCCGAGGGCCATGGCCGCCGCCATCTGTCGCCCGCGCCCGATGCCGCCGGCACCGAGCACCGGAACCGGGGCGACGGCATCGACCACCTCGGGGATCAGCACCATCGACCCGATCTCTCCGGTGTGGCCGCCGGCTTCGTAGCCCTGGGCGATGATGATGTCGACGCCGGCCTGCACATGGCGCTCGGCATGGACCGCCTTGCCGGCCAACGCCCCCACCAACCGCCCCTCGGCCTTGACCCGGTCGATCAGGAACTTCGGGGGTGGCCCGAGGGCGTTGGCCACGAAGGCCGTCCGGTGGGCCAGGGCGATCTCGAGTTGGGGCCCGGCGGCGGCGGCGGAGAAGGGCGCGGCGTTGCTGGTGGTGCTGCCCAGGCCCCGACCGGTGGCCGGCTCGTCCCCGACCGGAAGGCCGGGAACCTGGTACCGGGCGAGGATGTCATCGACGAACTCCTGGTGCTCGGCCGGGATGAGGCGGCGGATGTCGTCGAGGGTATAGCCACCGCTCTCATCCCCGGCGTACTTGGCCGGAACGATGAGGTCGACCCCATAGGGCCGGCCGCCAATTTCGTCCTCGATCCAGTGGAGATCGATCTCCAGCTGCTCGGGGGAGTGGGCCACCGCCCCGAGCACGCCGAGCCCCCCGGCCTTGGACACCGCGGCGACCACGTCCCGGCAGTGGGAGAAGGCGAAGATCGGGAACTCGATGTCGAGCAGCTCGGTGATGGCGGTTTGCATTGCCTCTTCTTCCTGGATGAGCCGGCGGAGCCGCGGGTCGTTGGGTGGCCGACCCGGTCAGTCTGACTGGCGGTGGCGTTCGGAGTCCACATCGCCGGGAAGCCCCGACGGCCGCCCGACGCCCGGTCAGGCCGGGGCCTCGACCTCGAGCGGTTGACTCCGGCCTTCCGGCAGCGAGGCATAGAGATCCGCCACCAGGTCGTCACGCAGGCTGCGCACGGACGGCTCCTCCCAACGGTTCTCCCACTGCCACGGGTCGTCGTCGAGGCAATAGAGCTCACCCTCGGTCCCCTGGTAGTGGATCCCGTTCGGACGGAGGGCGGCGTTGCCCATCATCTTCTCGAGGCCGTTGGGCTTCCCGTCAGTGCTCTCCTCGTAGGCGGTACAGAGCCATCCGTCCCGCACGATCGACCGCAGGTGCATGCCGTATCCCGGGAACTGGCTGTCCCACTCGCACAGCACCCGCTGGCGCCCCTGGGCCGCCGCCGCGGTCGACGACTCGGGCAGCGGTTGGCCTTCCATCCAGTCGGGGACCGGGAGACCGGCGATGGCACAGAAGGTGGGGGCGAGATCGACCCCGCCCACCGGTTCGGGGACGACGGCCGGTGCGATCTCCGCTGACGGCGCCGGTCGCCACACCAGGGGAAGCCGCATCAGCGCGTCGACGTGAAACGGCCCCTTGTACAACAGCCCCATGTCGCCCTGCAGCTCCCCGTGGTCGGTGCTGAAGATCACGTCGGTATCCGCGTCCCAGCCCTTGGCCGCCACCGTGGCGAGAATCCGGCCGCACGCCTCGTCGATGAGCTCGTTCATGACGTGGGTCTTGGCGTTGACTTCCCGGATCTGGTCGTTGGTGAGTGACGAGGGGACGAAGGTGGCCGGGCCCCCCTCCCGGTTGTGCCAGTTGCCCTCGTAGTAGCCCAACCAGTGGGGGGGCTTGGTGGCCAGGATCCGGCGGATCTCCTCATCGCTCCCCGGGTGGCCGGGTGGCAGCGACAGGTCCTGCCACGGAACCCGGTCGAGCTCCGACGACGGGGGATCCCAGGGGTGGTGCGGGTCGGGGAAGCTCACCCAACAGAACCACGGGGCGGTGTCATCGAGGGAGCCCAGCCAGTCCACGGCCAGATCGGCAACCCAGTCGGTGTGGTAGTAGGCGGTGGGGACGGGATTGTTGGCGGTTTCGGGTGCCCCGGTGTCGCCGCCACCTTCGGCCGACAGCAGATTGGCGAACCCGTCGACGTATTCGGGATGGTTGTCGACCAACCACCGTCCGTAGTGGGCCAGGGGGACCACCCGGGGAGGCCCGCCGTCGAAGGAGGGCATGGTGACGGCCGCGCTGTGCAGGGCTTGGATGGAGCGGTCGAAGCCGCGCCACGAGCCAACGTCGCCGCGGCGGGCCCGGTTGTTCTCCTCCCACTTGCCGCCGAGATCGAATCCGGGCTCGAAGTGCGCCTTGCCCAGGAGGGCGGTGCGGTAGCCGCCCTTCTCGCCGAGATAGGAGGCGACACTGGGCGCGTCGGTCGGAAGCGGCACGCCGTTGGCGATCACCCCGTGGGTACGCGGGTACTGCCCGGTGAGCATGGTCGATCGGGCGGGCATACACACCGTGTTCTGGTTGTAGGCCCGCTGATAATTCACGCCGGCGGCGGCCAGACCATCGACGACCGGGGTGCGGGCGACGGCCCCGCCATTACATCCGAGCGAGTCGTGTCGTTGCTGGTCGGTGGTGATGAACAAGATGTTGCGGGCCATGATGTGTTGTCCCCTCAATCACACGGGCTGCCCAGGTGGGCCTGGGCCGAATGCCAACCGCTCACCAAGATATGCGTGCGGGCAAGCAATTGTCAGTCTATATGCCACTTGTTCACCATCGGATCACGGCCTACCGCCTGCGGGTACCCGACAGTGGCAAGCATATGCGGGAATTCAGATAGTGGCAATCATATGCGTGTATTTCGGCAATTGGCAGGTTGACGCCCCGGGCGGCGGGGATTACGCCCCGGTGACCGCCCACAGCTTGCGGGGATCCGGCACCCCCTTGAGGGTGTGGGCGCCTCGATCGGCGAAGGTGACCCCGGCCCCCTCCACCAGGTCGACGACGGTGTTGGACACCAGCACTTCACCGGCCACCGCGGTGGCTGCCACCCGCGCCGCCACGTGAACGGCGATCCCCCCGACGTCCTCGCCCCGACGCTCGATCTCACCGGCGTGCAACCCGGCTCGCATCTGGATACCGAGATGTCCGGCGCCGTCGCGAAGGGCCAGCGCGCAACGGATGGCCCGGGCCGGGCTGTCGAAGGTGGCGAGCAGGCCGTCGCCGGTGTCCTTCACGAACCGGCCACCGAATCGCTCGAGCTGGCGGCGCACCAGCCCGTCGTGATCGGCCAGGACCTGGGTCCATCGGCGGTCACCCATCCGGGCGGCGTTGGCGGTGGAGTCGACGATATCGGTGAAGAGGATGGTGGCGAGCGTCCGGTCGGGCCCCGGTTGGTAGCGCTCCCCGGTGACGAACTCCTGAATTTCGTCGACCAGGGCATCGATGTCCCCGGTGAACGGGAGCACATCGTCCCCAGGGAGTGTCACGAAGCGCGCCCCGGGGATTCGGTCGGCCATGTACCGACCGTGCTCCATGCTCGGCGCCAAGGCGTCTTGCCGGTGCAGAACCAAGGTGGGTGCCGCGACCCGGGGAAGGAGATGACGGTAGTCGGCCTGGGCGATGCGCGCCCCCATCACCGCAGATGTTGCCGGCGCTGCACCCCGTCTCGACGCCCGAGCCCACCAGCGTTGGAACTCCGGGTCGTCGGCTGCGCTGGGAGCAAAGATTCTCAGATCAGTCAGATCGTCGCTCACCTGGTCGGCGTTGTCCGGGTCGAGCCCGGCGCGGAATTCCTCCATCAAGTCGGAGGGGACACCGATCGGATAGTCGTCTGCCTCCATGAGCCGAGCCGTGGCGTTGATCATGACCAGCGACTCGGTGCGCTCCGGGTACTTGGTGGCGAAAATGAGAGCCGACGAACCGGATACCCCCAGCACCACCGCCCGGGTCGAGCCCACCTGGTCCATCACCGCGACGGCGTCATCCACCCAAGCCTCGAAACTCAGCTCGCCCAAATCGGCCGGGGTGTCCGACAACCCGGTCCCACTGGCGTCGAATCGAATGACCCGACCGCAAGCGGCGAGCCGCTCGGTATAGCGAAGCCATCGGGGCTGGTCGCCGGTCTCGTCGATGGAGATAAATGTCCCCGAGCCGAGATCCAAGATGTCGACTGGGCCGTCACCCCACACCTGGTAGCCAATGTGGAGTCCTCGTCGTCGCGCGTAGTGGGTTTCGGGTACGTCCATCGGTCGTCAGCCCGCGGCGTCCAGCGCCGGCGCCGGTTCAGCAATGGTCAGGCCCAACTGTTGCCGCTCCTGACCGGGATGAGCGTCGATCAGTACGCCGGCAACCACCGCGGCGAGGACCAGCGACCCGGCGGCCCACCAGCTGGCAACGGCGAAGCCGTGCACCGTGGCTTGGGCCACCACGCCCGGGTGTCGTGCATGGGTGGCCAGATACGACGCGGTGGCGGTGGCGGCGAGGGTGTTGAGCAATGCGGTGCCGATCGATGCTCCGATCTGCTGGGAGGTGTTGGTGGTGGCCGAGGTGATTCCCACGTCCCGCGGCTCGGCGTTGTTGGTAGCCGTGCTGATCAGGGGAACCATCGCGATCCCGAGCCCGAGCCCCAGCAACAGTTCCGTCGGGAGGACGTGGCTGACATAGGCGGCATCGGGCGTCACCCGGGTAAGGAGAGCCAACCCGACAGCGGCAAGAAGAAGGCCGGGAACCACCAGGACCCGGGTGCGGAGATGGGCCATGAGGCGGCTGGCCAGCTGGGTGGCGGCCAGTCCGTTGGTGGCCATGAGCGGAAGGAAAAGGACACCGGTCTTGAGCGGGGAGAAGTGATCGACGTTCTGCAGCAGGTAGGTGAGGAAGAGAAAGGTGCCGTACATGCCGAGCACGGCCAAAATGATGGAGAGGAAGGAGCCGGCGCGGTTGCGGTTCACCAGGATGCGCAGGGGCAGGAGCGGGCTCGACGCCTTCGACTGCACCAGCACGAACAAGGACAGCGCGATCACGGCAAGGATGAGCGGGACAACGACCCTCGAGGAACTCCATCCGTCGGCCGCGGCTTCGCCGAGCCCGTAGACCACGGCCACCAACCCGCCGCACCCCAAGATCGTCCCGGGGATATCCAGCCGGACTCCCGAGTTGCCGGCCCGCTTCGGGATCATGGTGAAGGTCCCGATGGCAACGATGGCGGCGATGGGCAAGTTCACGTACAGGCACCACCGCCAGTCGAGATACTGGGTGAGCAGGCCGCCGAGGATGAGACCGAATGCGGCCCCGGCGATGGCGATCGAGGCATAGATCCCGAACGCCCGACCCCGCTCCCGGGGGTCGACGAAGGTGGTGGTGAGAAGCGAGAGTACTGACGGCGCCAGGAGGGCTCCGAACGCCCCCTGCAGCGCCCTGGCCCCGAGGAGCATGGCGGTCGTCTGCGACGCTCCGCCCAGGGCGGATGCGGCGGCGAAGCCCAGGACGCCGATCATCAGCGTCCGCTTGGGCCCGATCATGTCGCTGATCCGACCCCCCAACAGGAGCAGGCCGCCGAAGCCGAGGGTGTAGGCGGTCACCACCCACTGCCGGTCGACGTTGGAGAACCCCAAGGAGCGCTGGGCCGAGGGGAGGGCGATGATCATGATGGTGGAGTCGAGCACCACCATGAGCTGGGCGGTGGCGATAATGACCAGGATCCACCAGTGCGCGCGGGTTGGTGTTTCTCCCCGGCTCGTGAGTGCGCTCACTGAATCGACTTTGGTCATCGGGCAAAGCGTAGGGCAGGTGCTCGATTCTCCATACGGCCGATCCCGCCGCGCATCTGAACCGCGACAAGGACGTCCACTACGGAGGGAAACGTCCACCGCCCAAGGTCGCTCGAGCCCGGTTTGGCTAGCATTGCGTGTTCTCGGCAACGGGGGGCAGGTGAACCTGGGGGGCGACAGTGGGGGCGAAGTACACCATCGAGGGGGGCAAGGCCGGCAAGGCACGACTTGATGTCCTGGATCGGGTCTGTGCACCAG
>DASZNG010000081.1:0-8131 GCA_035551535.1 Acidimicrobiales bacterium
CCCGCCTCAGACGTGGTGGACGACCCAGGTCACTCCCTGAAATGCCCGCCACCCGAGATAGATGACCGAGGCCACCAGCATGAACTTGAAGTACCAGGGGGTGCTTCGATGGTCGACGGTCTCCGCGCCGCAGTTCGGACAGGTTCCGTCGTCCGCGACCTGGTCGTCCTCGAGGCGCTGATCACACTCCTCACACCAGGGCACCGCTCACCTCCGACGCCCCCCACCTCCGTTGGGGCCTTTGGCCCGAACCCGCAGCTTGATCGGCGTCGGCCCCAACTCGAACCTCTCGCGCAGGCCCCGTTCGACATAGCGCAGGTAGGTCGGCTGCAGCCGGCCGTTGGTGAACAGGGTGAAGGTCGGCGGATCGTTGGCTCCCTGCACCGCGTACTGGATCTTGGCCCCCGCCGGAGGATGGGCCATCTGGATCGACTTCATGGCCCGGTTGAGCTCGCCGGTCGGGATGCGTGAGTGGTAGGCCTTCTCGGCGGCGGCGACGGCCGGGAGGATCTGGTGGACGCCGAGCCCGGACAGGGCGCTGATCTTCAACACCGGAGCCTCCCCCAGGAAGGCCAGCCGGTCGCCGATGTCGATGAGGATGTTCGGTCGATCCTCGGCGGGGATCAGCTCCCACTTGTTCAGCACCACCACCGTCGGGCATCCGGCGGCGCCCACCCGTTCGGCCAGTCGCTGGTCCTGATGGGTGACGCCCAGGGTGGCGTCGATGATCAACAGCGCGATATCGGCCCGGTCCAGCGCCTCGAGGGCCCGGAGGACCGAGAAGTACTCGGTGCCCCGCTCGGTGCGTGACTTCCGGCGCATGCCGGCGGTGTCGATGAAGCAGACGGTGCCTTCCGGCGTCTCCACCACCGTGTCCACCGCGTCCCGGGTGGTGCCCGGGGCGTCGTGGGTGATCGACCGCTCGTCACCGACCAACCGGTTGAACAGCGTCGACTTTCCCACGTTGGGCCGGCCGACCAGCGCCACCCGCGGGATCATGGTCCCACTCCCCCGCCGGTCTTCCCCGTCGGCACGGTCGTCGTCCGGCCCCGACCGCGTCGCGTCGACGGCGTCGGGATCGGGGAGCAACCGGACCACGTCATCGAGCAGGTCGCCGGTGCCGCGTCCGTGGAGGGCGCTCACCGGCCAGGGGTCGCCGAGGCCGAGAGACACCGCCTCCCAGGCATCGGACTCCCGCTGGGAGGAGTCGACCTTGTTGACCACCACCCGGACCGGGCGCCCGGACCGCTTGAGGAACCGGGCCACCGCCATGTCCTCGTCGATGAGACCGACGGTGACGTCCACCACCAGCAACACCACGTCGGCCTCGGCCACCGCCCGTTCGGCCTGGGCGCTCACCTGGGCATCGAGGGGGTCGTCGCTCGACAGCCACCCGCCGGTGTCGACCACCGTGAACGAGTGGCCGCACCATTCGGCGTCCAGTTCCTTCCGATCCCGGGTGACGCCCGGTCGTTCCTCGACCACCGCGGCCCGGCGGCCGACGATGCGGTTGACCAGCGTCGACTTCCCGACGTTGGGACGGCCGGCGATCACCACCAACGGCTTCTGGCGGGTGGTCTCGCTGGCCGCCTCGGGTGCCGACGTCGTCATCGTGCCGCGCCGATCGCGACCGGGACCCGTGCCGGTGTCGCCGTTTCCAGCGAGTCACAACCACTCCGGGATGCCGCCGCCTCCGGTTCGACCCCGTCCAGCGCCCGCCGCAGCGACAGCCCGTCGGTGGCCACGATCTCCACCGGTCGGGGCAGGTCGGTCACCGAGAGATCGTCCAGGAACCGGCCCTCGGACAGGCAGGCGTCGGGCAACAGGTACCGGTGGCCGACCGGTTGGGCGGCCAGCACTCGGCGGAGATCGGTACCGGTCATCAGGCCGGACACCCCGATATTGCCGCCGAAGTAGTCGTTGGCCACCGGCACCAGCCGGATGTCGGCGCGCCCCAGGGAGTCGACCAGCGGGGCCAGCACCCGGGCTCCGTACTCACCGGTGAGGATGGCGATCGGCGCATCCCCGTCGACGGCCGGGGTGGAGGGATCCGCCCGTTGGGCCCGGTAGCCGGAGGCCGGCGCGCCGTCCACCCAGGCGAAGAAGCCCGGACGCACCCCGAGGGCGGCGTTCTCGTCGCCCCCGAAGGCGGCCTCGAAGGCCCGGGCCATGCCCAACCCGTTCTCGTGCTGCGGGAATCCCTCGTAGGTGGAGGCGGCCGGGAACGGCCGGTCCGCCATCAGGTAGTACTCGTCGGCGGCGTAGACCATCCGCCGGCCCAGCGCGGCCAGGAACGTCTGCTGCCAGAGGTCGACGGCGTCGCACACCGCCGCCGCCTCCTCCCGGGTGTGGGGTCGCATGGCCGGCTCGTTGGAGAACCGGCTGACGCCGAGCGGCACCACCGCCACCGTGGCCAGCTCCGGGTACCGGTCCAGCACTCCGGCCAGGGTGTCGTGGAGGATCGCCCCGTCGTTGCGGTCCGGACACACCACGACCTGGCCGTGGACCTCGATGCCGCCGTCGAGGAGGGCGCTCAGCCAGCGCAGGCTGGTCGCCCCCCGCCGGTTGCGCAGCAGACGGGCCCGGACGTCGGGATCGGTGGCGTGGATGGAGACGAACAACGGGCTCAGCCGCTCGGTCAGCACCCGTTCCAGGTCCATCTCGGTGAAGCGGGTGAGGGTGGTGAAGTTGCCGTAGAGGAACGACAACCGGTAGTCGTCGTCCTTCAGCGACAGGCTCCGGCGCATGCCCTTGGGCAGTTGGTGGATGAAGCAGAACTCGCAGTGGTTGTCGCAGGTCCGCACCCGGTCGAAGAGGGCGGACGACACCTCCACCCCGAGCGGCTCTCCCGGTTGTTTGGTGACTGCCACCGGAAACGCCTCGCTGACCCCGCGACGGCGGACCACGAGGTCCAATTCCGGCTCGTCGACCAGCAGGCTGTACTCAATGACGTCGCGCGGGGACCGTCCGTTGAGCAGGAGGAGTTCGTCCCCGGGCCGGAGGCCGGACAGATCCGCCGGTGACAATTCGGTGACGGCGACGACCGTAGGCGCCGCCGTACCGCGAGGTACCGACATGGGACAAGGCTACCCGGTCCACCGTCGATCTCCGGCGTCGGCCGGTCCCGGGCGGGCCCGGCGCGCCACTAGCCTGGTCGGGTGGCCGTGGACCGAGTGCTGTTGGCCGAGCCGAGAGGCTTCTGTGCCGGCGTGGAGAAGGCGATCAAGGCGCTGGCCTGGATGGTCAGGGTCTTCGAACCGCCCGTCTACTGCTACCACGAGATCGTCCACAACCAGCACGTGGTCGACCAGTTCCGGGCCCAGGGGGTCATCTTCGTGGACGACGTCCGCGAAGTCCCGGCCGGAGCGCCCCTGATGCTCTCGGCCCACGGCTCCGCCCCCGCGGTGGTGGACGCCGCCCGCGACCGCGGCCGGGTGGTGGTCGACGCGGTGTGCCCGTTGGTGACCAAGGTCCACCACGAGTTGAAGGTCCGGGCCCGCAAGGGGTACACGGTGCTCTACGTGGGTCACCAGGGCCACGAGGAAGCGGTGGGCACCATGGCGGTGGCCCCCGAGGCGGTGCGGCTCCTCGAGCGGGAGGAGGACGTCGATGCCCTGCCCGGGCCGGAGGCCGGCGGCGACACCCCGGTGGCCCTGCTGGCCCAGACCACCCTGAGCCACGACGAATGGGCCGGCATCGTGGATCGGGCCCGGGAGCGGTTCCCCGACCTGTGGATGCCGAACCGGAGCGACCTCTGCTTCGCCACCACCAACCGGCAGGCCGCCCTCAAGGCGGTGGTCGGGCGGGCGGACGTGGTGGTGGTGATCGGGTCGGAGAACTCCTCTAACACGGTGGCCCTCGAGAAGGTGGCGTTGGCCTTCGGCTGTCCCCGGGTGGTCCGGATCAACGATGCCTCCGAACTGCCCGACGATCTCGAGGGCACGGTGGGGGTGACCGCCGGGGCCTCGGCGCCGGAGGCCCTGGTGCAGGCGGTGGTGGCCCGGTTGGCCCCCGTCCACGGCGTCGAGACGGCGCCGATCACCCTCGAAGAGGAGTACTTCCCGCCGCCGCCCGAGCTCCGGGAGATCCTCCGGGCCCTGGAGACGGCGGTCTCGCTGATGGCCGCCGCCCCCGCCGGCGAGGAGGTGGGCGACGACAGTGGGGGCACCGCGCTGTCCGGCGATCGCTCGACCGGGGCGGCCGATGTGCTCGAAGCCTTCGTCGGGGTCCCGGCCGTCTAGTAGCGACCGGTGGAGGCCACCGACCGGTCGTAGAGCTCCTGGATGGTGGTGGTGAGCTCTTCGGTCATGGCGTGCAACTGGCTCCGCGGTACCCGGCCGGCATCGGTTCGCGCCGGCGCGGCGATCGGGTCCCCCACCACCAGATGGATGTGCAACGGTCGGGGGAACTTGGCGCCCTTGGGCATCACCGACGCCGACCCGCCGATGCCCACCGGGACGACCGCCGCCCCGGTCCGGGCGGCCAGGAAGGCCACCCCCTCGTGGAGGTCCGTGACCACCGGGCCGGTTCGGCGCTCCCCCTCGGGGAACAGCACCAGGACCTCCCCGGCCTCGAGGACCCGCTGGGCCCGGCGCATCGCCTCCCGGTCGGCGGCATCCCGGTGGACCGGGAACGCCCCGAGCGTCTGGAGGAACCGTCCGAACCGCGGCCGCTTCCACAGGCTGTCCTTGGCCATGTAATGCAGCTTCCGCTTGGTGACCTCCGAGGCCACGAAGAAGTCGATGCCGGAGCGATGGACCGGAGCGATGATCATCGGTCCGTCGGTGGGAACCCCCTCCAATCCCTCGACCGTGGTCCGGAAGACCAGCCGGTTCAACCCATGGACCAGCGCCCGTAGGAATTTGTAGATGGGGGTGAAGGTGGTGTCCACCGCGGTGTCCCCCACCGGCGGGTCGGTCGGACCTGTCGTCTCGCTCAGAGCCATCCCAGCACCTCTTCGACCACCGCTCGGATCGGGCGTCCGGTGGTGTCGATCACCTTCGCCCCCTCGGCGATCTCCAGCGGGGACGCCGCCCGGGTGCTGTCGAGGTGGTCGCGCCGGGCCACCAGGTCGGATCCCTCCTCGCTCCGGCGGCGGGCCCGCTCCTCACCGCTGGCCGTCAGGTAGATCTTGAGGTCCGCCTGCGGGAACACCACCGAACCGATGTCGCGACCCTCGACGACTCCGCCGCCGTGCTCGTCCGCCCACTGGCGTTGGCGGGCCACCATCGTCGTCCGGACCTCGGGGTTGGCCGCCACCACCGACACCGCCCGGTTGACCTCGGGGGTGCGGATGGCCTCGGTGATGTCGGTGCCGTCGGCCGTCACCGCCTCGCCGACCGAGATCGACAGGGTGCGGGCCAGGGCGGCCACCGCCGGCTGATCGCCGGGGTCGATGCCGGCGGCCAGCGCGCCCCAGGCCACCGCCCGGTACATGGCCCCGGTGTCGAGGCGGTCGATCCCCAGCTGTTTGGCCAGCGCCCGGGACAGGGTCGACTTGCCGGCGCCGGCCGGCCCGTCGATGGCGATCACCTTGCCGAGGGCGTCGGGGGTGCCGGCCGCGGTCCCGGTCATCGGCCGACCGACAGCCCGTCGAGGTCGGCACCGAAGCCCGGGTAGCTGGTCCGCACCGACTCCCACCCGGAGACGGTGGTGACGTCGTCCGGCGACGGGCAGGCGGCACCGGCGATGGCCGCGGCCATGGCCATCCGGTGGTCGCCCCGGGAGTCGAAGGTTCCCGGGTGCAGCCGGTGACCGCCGGAGATCACCAGGTCGTCGCCGTCCACCCGGGCCCGGCCCCCGAAGGCGGTGACCAGCTCGACGGTGCCCGACAGCCGGTCGGACTCCTTCACCCGGAGTTCGGCCATGTCGGTGAACCGGGTGTCGCCGGAAGCCGCCGCCGCCGCCACCGCCAGGATCGGCACTTCGTCGAGGGAGGGGATCTCCTGGGCGTGGACCACGGTGCCGGTCAGGGCCGACGTCCGGCTGGTCACCGAGCCGTGGCCGGCGCCGTCGGCGTCCACCGTCACCTGTCCCCCCATCCGCCGCAGCACCTCGATGAACCCGGTCCGCTCGGACCCCAGATAGGTGCCCTCGACGCTCACCACGCTCCCGGGAACCACCAGCCCGCCGACCACCCAGAAGGCGGCCTGCGACGGGTCACCGGGAACCGCCACCGCCGTCGGGTTGAGGTGGCTGCGGCGAACGGTGATGGTCCGCCCCGCCGCCGAGTTGGACACGGTGATCTGGGCGCCCATCTGGGCCAGCAGCTCCTCGGTGTGGGCCCGGGTGGGCACCGGTTCGTGGACCACGGTGTCGCCGTCGGCGGCCAGGCCGGCCAATAGGAGGGCGGACTTGACCTGGGCGCTGGCCATCGGTGGGGTGTACTCGATGCCGTGCAGGTTCCCGCCGGTGACGGTGACCGGCGGCAGGCGCCGCCGCCCCTGGCCGGTCACCCGTGCCCCCATCTGCTCGAGAGGCTCGGCCACCCGGTCCATCGGCCGGCCCCGGAGGGAGGCGTCGCCGGTGAGCTCGGCGGTCACCGGCAGCCCGGCCACCACGCCGAGCAACAGCCGTATCCCGGTCCCGGAGTTGCCCAGGTCGATCGGGCCGTCGGGCGGGTGCAGGCGCGAGCGGCCCCCCCGGACCCGGATGACCGGGCCCGACTCCTCCACCTCCGCCCCCAGGGCCCGCACCGCCTCCCGGGTGTGGCCCACGTCGTCCCCGTCCGACAGCCCGGTGATGGTGGAGGTGCCCTCGGCCAGGGCGGCCAGCAGCAGGGCGCGGTGCGAGATCGACTTGTCCCCCGGGACCCGGAGCGAGCCAACCAGGGCCCGGCCGCCGGTGACCTCGAAGGTCTCGCCGGTCACCGGCTGGGCCCGACCGGGGCGCGGGTGGAGCGGTAACCGCGGTCGGCCAGCGCCGCCTGCAGCCGGGGAGCCGCGCCTTCGGCCACCACCAGGAGCATGACCCCCCGGTCCCCCTCCACCGAGTGGGCGATCTCCAGGTCGACGATGTTGACCCCCAGCTCGGCGGCCAGGGTGGTGATCTCGGCCAGTACCTTCGGCCGGTCGGGCACCGGGACCCGGACCTCGGCCAGCTCCTCGGCCTGGGGGGTGCGCTCGGCCAGGGCCCGGCGGGCGACCGCCGCCCGGCCCAGGACGTCGAGCAGCGACTCGCGGTCGTGATCGGCCACCCGCCGGCGCATGTCCCCGAGGGCGTCGACCAGGAGGTCGAGGGTGGCCACGATGGCCTCGGCGTTGTCGTCGCAGATGTCGGGCCAGATGTTCGGTTGCCCGGCGGCGATCCGGGTCATGTCCCGGAAGCCGCCGGCCGCCAGCTGCAGCACGGCGGCGTGCTCCTCGCCGAGGTTGGAGGCCAGGTCCATGAGGGTGGCGGCGGCCAGGTGGGGCACGTGGGAGACCACCGCCACCAGGGCGTCGTGCTGGGCCGGGGCCAGCGCCACCACCACCGCGCCGAGGTCGGCCAGCAGGCTGCGGACCCGGGTGTAGGCGGCCGGATCGGTCAGCGCCGTCGGGGTCAGCACCCAGGTCGCCCCCACGAACAGGTCGGCCGACGCCCCCTCCACCCCCACCTGCTCGGAGCCGGCCATCGGGTGGCCGCCCACGAACGACGGGTGGTCGACCGCCGCCACCAACGGTCCCTTCACGCTGCCGACATCGGTGACGATCGCATCGGGCCGGCGGCCGGGGCGGGCCAGGAACTCGGTGACGATGGCGGCGGCGGCATGCACCGGGGTGGCCACTACCACCAGCTCGGCGTCGGTGTCGTCGCCCTCCTCCGTCAGGGCGCCGAGGGAGACGGCGCGGGCCGCCACCCCGGGGGCGGCGTCGACCCCGCTCACGTGCCATCCCTTGTCGCGGAGGGCCATGCCCACCGAACCACCGATGAGGCCGGTGCCGAAGATCATCGCCCGGCCCGGCGCCGACGTCGGGCCGTTCCCGGTGGTGGCGGTCGAGGGTGACGGGGCGGCGCCGACCTCAGTCGGGGAGGTCGTCACGGAGTCCCCTGGCGCCCTCGAGGTAGACATGGTGGATCTCGCCGCGGGGGCGGTCGGTCTCCACGTGGAGCATCACCCGGATGCAGAGGGGCACCGAGCCCACCACCGCCA
>DASZNG010000082.1:0-1938 GCA_035551535.1 Acidimicrobiales bacterium
CCGCTCGGCGTGGAGGTCCTCGCTGACGATCGGCGGGCCGAGCAGGAGGCGCTTCAGCCGGTAGCCGGTGGACTCGGGAAGCTCGGGGCTCTGATTGGAGGAGGGCGCCTGCGGGGTGTCCAGCCACCGCGGCCGGCCGTCTCGAGACAAGGGAGCCCCGCCGGTTCAGCCGCGACTGGCGAGCCGGGCGGTCGCCTGCCCGACCACCTTCTCCTCGCCGTCGGCGTTGAGGAGACGGACGTCGAGGTCGGCCAGGTGCTGGCCGTCCTCCTGGCGGGTGCCGATGACCACGATCTTGGTCTCGAGCGTCTCGGCCGGCCAGGTCTGCTTGGCGAAGCGCACCTGGAAGCGCCGCACGTTCCCGACCCCCACGTAGTCGGTGAGGGCCGAGCCCAGCAACCCCATCGAGAACATGCCGTGCCCGAAGACGCTGGGTTGGCCGGCCGCGGTGGCCAGGACCTCGTCGTGGTGCATCGGGTTGAAGTCGCCCGACGCCCCGGCGTAGGCCACGAGGTCGGTGCGGGTCAGCACCTGGCGGCGAACCGGGGCCTGATCGCCTTCGGCCACGTCTTCGACGTACAGCGTCCCTGAAGTCATCGATGTCCTCCTCGTCGCGGTTGGCATCCCCGGCCGGACCAGCATCGCACCATCTGGTCAGGCCCCGAAGATATGCAGCAGGTGGTCGATCGACCACACGTTCCAGCCGTGGGTCCCCAACACCACTACCTCGGCCAGGATCATCATCAGATTCTGGCCCTGCTCGGCCCAGTCGCTGATCATCAGCACGAAGTACATCAAGTTGAGGACGATGGCGGCGAAGGCGGCGATGGGGGTCAGGAACCCGAGGGTGAGTCCGAGTCCGAGGGCCAGCTCGGCGAAGACCACCACATAGGCCATATGGATCGGATACGGCTTGACCACCTTGTCGAACCCGGTCTTCACGAACGGCCACTTGTGCTTCTCGGCCACCGAAGCGCCCCAGGAGATGCCGGCACCCCGTTTCAGCCACGCCCCGAGGTCCTTGTGCCGGAAGCTCTGCAGCCACCAGAGCCCGACGCCGATCCGGAGCACGGCCAGCCATTCGGCGGTGGTCAACCAGGTCGAGTTCATCGGGGAGTTTCTAGCATCTTGGCTCCCGGCCACCGGGTACCGGATCCGGGCCGGCGAGCAGCCAACCGGCTCACCATCCTCGGAACTCCGGGGCCCGGCGCTCGGCGAAGGCGGTGAGCCCCTCTTTGCAGTCCTCGGTCCCGACGATCAGTTCCTGGCCGGCCGCTTCGTCCCAGAACGCTTGTGACCGGTCGGTCTCGAGCGACTGATTGGTGAGGCGCTTGGCCAGCGCGATGGCCTTGGTCGGGCCCGTCGCCAGCCGGGCGGCCCACTCCCCGGCCAGCGCCATCAGCTCCGCCCCCGGCACCACCCGGTTGACCAGCCCCAATCGTTCGGCGTCGGCGGCCGGCACCGCATCACCGAAGAAGAACAGCTCCTTGGCCCGCTGGGGGCCGATGAGCCGGGGCAACAGGTAGGCGCCGCCGGCATCGGGGGCGATCCCCCGGCGGACGAAGACGGCGATGAACTTGGCCTCCTCGGCGGCCAGCACCAGATCGCAGGCCAGGGCCAGGTGCAACCCGCCGCCGGCGGCAGTGGCGTTCACCGCGGCGATCACCGGCTTCTCGCAGTCGAGCACCGCGGCGATCAGCAGCTGCCAGCCGTTGCGGATCATCCGGGCGGAATCTCCGACCGCACTTTGGGGGGCGCCGGGCGGGCGGGGCGGGCGGACCACCGGGCTGCGGAGGTCGGCCCCGGTGCAGAACCCCTTCTCCCCGGTCCCGGTCAGCACCACGGCCCGGACCGCCAGGTCGTCGGAGGCCTCCTCGAGCCAGTCGATGATCTGGGTCCGCATCTCGGTGTTGATGGCGTTGCCGGCCTCCGGCCGGT
>DASZNG010000083.1:0-1680 GCA_035551535.1 Acidimicrobiales bacterium
GTCTCGAACCCACTCGGCTCGAGGTCGGAGACCATCGCCTTGCCGTCTCCCGAGGGACCGACAACGACCTGGGCCTCGTCGATCCGGTCGATGCGGAACCGGCGGACGTCGCCGGCCAGCGAGCAGGCGGCATCCACGTACCAGTGACCCTCGGAGCCGAATACCCGCAACGGCGCGATCTCTCGTTGGGTGCGGCGATCGCTGGACGCCGAGTAATAGGTGATGGCCAGCCATTTCTTTGTCGACGCCGCGTCCCGGACGATCGAGAGCATCGGCGGTGCATCCAGATCGATAACCAGCCGTTCACCCCCCAACGCCGCCTCGAGCTTTCCGAGGGCCCGGGAGAGGGCGCCGTCCTCGTCGCTTCCGGGAACCGCCAGCAGCCCCCGGGCGGACGCAGCCAGCGCGAACCCCTCGTTGGGAGTCAACCGCCGGGGCCGGGACAGCGCGCTCCCGTGACTGGCTGACACCGCAGTGTCCGTGACGATGATCTCCATCAACTGGTCGGGCGTGTAGGGGGGCAGTCCACAGCAGGCGGCCAGCTCGAGCTCGGTGACCAGCTCCTCGGGCGTCAGATCGAACCGGTTGGCAATCTCGTCGATCGGCGCCTCCCCCACCTGGGCCAGCCAGGCGAGGATGGCGAGGAGTTGTCGGAGCCGTCCGGCGGTGTCAGCCGGGCTCACGACCGCTCCGCTCCGCCGGCGTCGACCATCGAGGTGAGCCGCTGGACAACGGCCGCCCGGACCTCGGGGGGGCCGAGTACCTCGACGTGATCCAACCACCCGAGCACCCAGGTCACCAACGCCTGGTGGTCGGTGACCGCCAGGCGGACCACCACCGCCCCGTCGTCACGTCGCTCGACGACCGCGTCGTCGCCCAACTCGCCGATGATCCGTCCGGCCTCGGCTGCGTCGACCAGCACATCGACGTCGGTCTCCTCGCCGCTCCCGAACTGCCAGGGGTCGATCGAGAAGGTGGCCCCGGCGTCGAATCCCTCGGGGAGCTGCACCGACGAGGGAGGACCCACGGCCGGCGTCGACTCCACCCGGTCCACCCGGAAGGTCCGGGCCTCGCCCCGGTCGCGGTCGAATCCCACCGCGTACCAATGTCCCCGCCGAAAGCGGATGGCGCCGACGTCCAGGTGGCGCTCTTCTCCCCGGTACAAGAAGGTCACGGTGGCCGACTGGCGGACGGCGTCGAACAACACCGGAAGGGCCGGGAGGTCGGTCATCGAGGGCAGATCCACCACCGGCATCGACGGGGCACCCAGAAGCGGGGTTTCGCCGGTGGCGCCCAATTTCGAGAGGGCAGAGAGGCCGGTAGGCTCGCCGAGATGGACGCCGGCGACGGCCAAGTTGAGCGCGGCCTGCTCATCCAGCTCGAGGCCAAGATCGGGCAGGAAGTAGGAATCGGGATCCACCCGGTAGCCGAGCTGGTCGGCACCGTCGAGCTGTTCGACCAGGACCGGAACCCCCTCGTCCCGCAACAGCCGCTTGTCCCGTTCGAACGCCTGGCGCCGGGCGCCGTGGGTTTCGGGGTAGCCCGGCACCCGGTTGGCGATCTCGCGGAGGCTCAGCGGGCGCGGGGTATCCAGCAGTACCAACAACAGGTCGGTGACCCGTTCGAGCCGATCCAGGCGTGCCATTCTGATCAATTTAGGGCGGTTCCCTCTTGGTGCCG
>DASZNG010000084.1:0-2336 GCA_035551535.1 Acidimicrobiales bacterium
GGACGATGCGCTGGCCTCCAACCCGTTCGCCACCACCGCCTCGGTGGCGGCGTTCCCGGGGCGCGACCTCACCGTCATCCTGGGCGGGGCGGACCGGGGAATCGACCTCGGCGAGTTGGCCGATTCGCTGGTCGCCCACCGCCCGACCCCGAAGGTGGTGGTGCTGCCCCCGGACCCCGAGAGGATGGCGGCCGCATTCCGGAACGCCGGTTCGGGCTCCTCGTCTCCGGTGTCGGTGGAGACGGCCGGGGATCTGGCGGAGGCGGTGGCCAGGGCGGTGGCGCTGACCCCGTCGGGCGGGGTGGTGCTGTTCTCGCCGGCGGCTCCCACCCCGGAGGGCCTGGGCGGCTACCGCCAGCGCAGCCGCGAGTTCATCTCCGCTGTCGGGCTGCCGCTGGACCCGGAGGTGGGGTGAAAACCTCCGATAACAAATTTCCATATTGGAGGTTATGACCGAACCTCCAATATGGAGCTCCATCTCGAGGGTTCTGAAGCGCCGGTTGACGAGCGAACTCGGAACCTTGGGCGGCGCGGCGGCGAGGTCCGAACAGGCGGCCAGCGTGGACCAGATGGTAGGAAGAGCGGGTCTCAGCAACCGCCAAAAGGGGGGCGATGTCCAGGATCACCGTCATCAGCTACACGGCCGAGTCGGTCGAAGGGTTCGTCGACCAGGCTCGATCCAGCTTGCTGGTCGCCCCCGACCAGTTGCCCGCCGCCCTGGGTTGGGAGCTGAAGCCCGCCGGTTTGTGCCGCGATGACATCTGCGTGCCGGTGGCGGATCCGTCGGCCTTGATGGTGGATGGGAAGGTCGACCTCACCGCGTTGGCCGGCGCCCTGCGCCGGCAGATTGTCGTCGACACCGGCATCGGGGTGGCGGCGGTGTCGCTGCCCTCCGAACAACGGGATCTGGCCCTCGAAGGTCTCCGGGCCCCGGAGTTCGATCTGCCCGACCTCGACGAGCACCTGCGTTCGAGCCGGGAGTGGGACGGCAGGAAGAAGTTGCTGGTGACCTTCGCCAGCTGGTGTGGCTGCCGTTACGACCTGCCCGGCTGGCAGGCCCTGAACGACGAGCTCGCGGCGTTCGAGTTTTCGGTGATCGCGGTGGCCATGGATCAGGCGGCGGAGGACGTGGTGCCCTATTGCGACGGCATCACCATGCCGGTGCTCTACGACCCCCAGCACATCTTGAGTGAGCTCTACGCCATCTCCAACGTCCCCACCGTGGTCTGGATCGACCAAGAGGAGACCATCGTCCGACCCAACGGCTATGCGTTCGGCACCGACCTGTTCCGGGAGATCACCGGGGTCGAGGCCTCCCCCCATCTCGACCAGGTGCGCCGATGGGCCCGGGACGGGGTGGTCCCGATCAGCCAGGCCGACGCCCGGTCGGCGGTGGAAGATCTCTCCGACGGCGAGGTCCGGGCCCGGCTCCACTTCCGGGTGGCCGCCGAGGCCCATCGCCAGGGCAACCACGACGCCACTCGGTCCCACCTGGCCGACGCCGCCCAGCTGGCCCCCGACGACCTCACCATCTGGCGGGCGGCGATGCCGCTCATCGGGGAGGACCCGTTCGGCCCCGGGTTCATGGCCAGGTACGAGGAATGGCAACAACAGGGCGGTGCCTACCACGGCCTGCCGGCGGTGACGTCAGCCGAACCGACCGCTTAATGGGCTCCGAGTCCGGGGCGGCGGTCGAGGTCACCGAGCTGGTCAAGCGATATCCGAAGGCACCGGTCGACTCGGTGGCCGGGATCACCTTCGGGGTGCGTCGGGGCGAGGTGTTCGGGTTCCTCGGGCCCAACGGCGCCGGCAAGACGACCACCATCGGGATCCTCACCACCCGGATCCGGCTGACCGGCGGCCACGCCCGGGTGGCGGGCGTCGATGTGATGTCCGACCCGGTCGGTGCCCGCCGGGTCCTGGGCGTGGTGCCCCAGCAGAACAACCTCGACCGGTCCCTGTCGGTCCGCCAGAACCTGCTCTTCCACGCCAGCTACCACGGCGTGCCCCGGGCCGTGCGGAGGGTCCGGGCCGACGAGCTGCTCGCCCAGTTCGGCCTGGACGACCGGCCCGACGGCCGGCCCGACGACTTCTCCGGCGGGCAGATCCAGCGGATGATGATCGCCCGGGCCCTGATGCACGCCCCGACCGTCCTGTTCCTCGACGAGCCGTCGACCGGGCTGGATCCGGCCGCCCGCCTGTTCATGTGGGAGCGGGTGGCCCAGTTGAAGTCGGAGGGGACGACGGTGGTGATCACCACCCACGACATGGAGGAGGCCACCGTCCTCAGTGACCGGGTGGCGATCATCGACCACGGCAAGCTGCTGGCCCTCGAC
>DASZNG010000085.1:0-10976 GCA_035551535.1 Acidimicrobiales bacterium
ACCGCGGCCCGGGCCCGGAACCTGATCGCCCTGTACCCCGAGCCCCGGTCGGCGCTCATCCCCCTCTGCCACCTGGCCCAGGAGCAAGAGGGCTGGCTCACCCCCGGGGTCATGGTCGACATCGCCGCCCTGCTCGACATCACCCCGGCCGAAGTGCTGGGGACGGCCACCTTCTACGACATGCTCCACACCGAGCCGGTGGGATCCCACGTGGTGTCGGTGTGCACCAACATCGCCTGCCTCCTCAACGGAGCGATGGAGCTGCTGGAACACGCCGAGTCCACCCTCGGGGTGAACGCCGGGGGGACGACGGCGGACGGCGTGATCACCCTCGAAGAGGCCGAATGCCTGGCCGACTGCGACGCCGCCCCCTGCGTGCAGGTCAACCACCGCTACGTGGGGGCCCAGACCGCCGAGAGCTTCGACGCCCTGGTGGCCGATCTCCGCTCGGGTGCCCGGTCGGCCGACATCCCGAGTCACGGGACCCTGGTCCGGGTGGAGCGGACCACCGGGCTGCAGGCCGATCGCGGCCAGATCGCCGTCGAGCGGTCGGCCATGGCCGAAGCCCAGTCGGAGCGGGCGGCGGCGGCCAAGCAGGCGGGCAGCTGATGGCCATTACCGAAGCGCCGAAGATCGTCACCGGCCGGATCGGCCACGCCGATTCCCATACCCTCGAGCGCTACCTGGCCACCGGCGGCTACGAGGGGTTGCGGAAGGCGCTCACCATGACGCCGGAAGCCGTGGTCCACGAGGTGGACACGGCCAGCCTGCTCGGCCGGGGCGGCGCCGGGTTCCCGGCCGGCCGCAAGTGGGCGATGCTGCGGAAGAACCCGGTCACCTATCTGGTGGTCAACGGGGACGAGAGCGAACCGGCCACCTTCAAGGACCACCTCCTCATCGAGCGCGATCCCCATCAGCTCATCGAAGGGGTGATGATCGCCGCCTACGCGCTGCAGGTGTCCCAGGTGTTCATCTACCTGCGGGGCGAGTTCGCCCTCGGCCTCGAGCGGACCCAGGCTGCCCTCAACGACGCCTACGCCCATGGCGCGGTGGGCCGCGACATCTTCGGATCCGGGTTCTCGGTCGACGTCGTCGTCCATCCGGGAGCGGGCGCCTACATCTGCGGCGAGGAGACCGCCCTGCTCGAGTCGCTGGAGGGCAAGCGCGGCTTCCCCCGGATCAAGCCACCCTTCTTCCCGGCGGCCATCGGCCTCTACGGTGAGCCCACCGTGGTCAACAACGTCGAGACCATGTCCAACCTCCCCTGGATCGTGCTGCACGGCGGGGCCGCCTTCGCGGCTCTCGGCGAGGGCCGGTCCACCGGAACCCGGCTGTTCGCGCTGGCCGGCCATGTGAAGAACCCCGGGGTCTTCGAGATCGAGATGGTGAAGACCACCTTCCATGACCTGGTCTATGCGCCGGTGCTCGGTGGCGGCATCCCCCACGGGCGGGAGCTGAAGGCGTTCGTCCCCGGAGGGGTCTCGGCCCCCTGGTTCGGCCCCGACCAAATCGACCTCCCCCTGGGGCAGGACGAAGTGGCCGATGCCGGCTCCATGCTCGGTTCCGGCTCGGTGGTGGTGATGGACGACCACACCTGTGCGGTCCGGGCGTCGTGGCGGATCACCAAGTTCTTCGCCCGGGAGTCGTGCGGCCAGTGCACCCCCTGCCGGGAGGGCTCCGGCTGGCTGGAGAAGATCATGGAGCGGATCGAGACCGGCAACGGCCGGGAAGAGGATCTCGACCTCTTGCTCGACGCCTGCGACAACATCTCCCCCGGCCTCAGCTGGCCGCCCCAGCAGACCACCATCTGCGTGCTGGGACCGTCGATCCCGTCGTCGATCGGATCGGCCATCCAGATGTTCCGCGATGAGTTCCTCGTCCATATCAAGGAGGGGGGCTGTCCCTTTGACTGACCGGGCCACCACCACCGATCCGGCCCATACGGCGCCGGCGGACGCCTCCGGGGAGCTGATCCACTTCACCCTCGACGGGCGCCCGGCCACCGCCGTCAAGGGGGAGATGCTGATCGCCGCCGCCGAGCGGGCGGGCACCTTCATCCCCCGGTTCTGTTACCACCCGCGGATGAAGTCGGTCGGGGTGTGCCGGATGTGCCTGGTCGAGGTCAGCGGGCCCCGGGGGGCATCGCTCCAACCCAGTTGCTACGTCGAGGTCAACGAAGGCGCGGAAGTCACCACCACCTCCGACAAGGTCAAGAAGGCCCAGGACGGGGTGCTCGAGTTCCTGCTCATCAACCACCCGCTCGACTGCCCGGTGTGTGACAAGGGGGGCGAGTGCCCGCTGCAGGACCAGACCCTGGCCTACGGCCCGGGGGAGACCCGGTTCGTGGAGGAGAAGCGCCACTTCGAGAAGCCCATCCCCATCTCCGAGCTGGTGCTGCTCGACCGGGAGCGCTGCATCCAGTGCAGCCGGTGCACCCGGTTCGCCGCCGAGATCGCCGGTGAGGCCCAGATCGACTTCATCGGCCGGGCCGAAAAGCTCGAGGTCAACGTGTTCCCCGAGCTGCCGTTCACCTCCTACTTCTCCGGCAACACCGTCCAGATCTGCCCGGTGGGCGCCCTCACCGCCGTGCCCTACCGGTTCCTGTCCCGGCCCTGGGATCTCGACCAGGTCGAGTCGACCTGCACGACCTGCTCGGTCGGGTGCCGGGTGGCTGTCCAGTCCTCCTCCAACCGGGTGACCCGGCTGCTGGGCATCGACTCCGACCCGGTCAACCACGGATGGCTTTGCGACAAGGGCCGGTTTGCCTTCGAGTCGGTCAACAGCGAGGAACGGCTGACCGAGCCGATGGTCCGCAAGTCCGGTGAGCTGGTCACCGTCTCGTGGCACGAGGCCCTCGACGTGGTGGCCGACGGGTTGCGGACCGCCATGAAGAACGACGACGGCCCCGGCGGGGTCGGGATCATCGGCGGTGCCCGGCTGACCAACGAAGGCGCCTACACCTGGGCCCGGTTGGCCAAGGGGGTCCTCGGCACCGACTCGGTCGACGCCCAGCTGGGCGACGGGCTCCCGGCCGAGGTGGTGCTCGGCCTTCCCCGGGCCACCATCGACGAAGCGGCCGGAGCGGACACGGTGATCGTGCTGTCCGGCGACCTCCGGGAGGAGTTGCCGGTGCTGTTCCTCCGGCTGCGGTCGGAGATCGTGGACGGCGACCTCTCCCTGGTCGAGCTCTCCCCCCAGGCCACCTCGCTGACCCCGCTCGCCGCGGTGTCGTTGCGCTACCGGCCGGGTGCGGCTTCCGAGCTGGCCAAGGCATTGACGGATCCGGGCGTGGCCGTGCCCAGCGGTGTCGACCCGGCGGACCTGGCCGAAGCCCGCCGACGGGCCGGCGCCGACAAAGTGGTCGTCGTGGTCGGACGGCCCTCGCTGGCCGAAGACGGCGCGCTGGTGGCCGACGCGGTCCAGGAGCTGGCCCGGGCGTTGCCGAACGCCACGTTCCTTCCGGCTCTTCGCCGGGGCAATGTGATGGGTGCCCTGGACATGGGTCTGGCGCCGGGATTGCTGCCCGGCCGGGTCGGCCTCGATGCTGGGCGCCAGTGGTTCACCGAGGCGTGGGGCAAGGTGCCCGTCGCTCGGGGCCGGGGGACGGCGGAGATGCTGCGCTCGGCGGCTGGCGACGACTCCGACGCCGGGGGGAGCCGGATCCGGGCGTTGGTCGTCATCGGGGCGGACCCCCTCACCGACTTCCCCGACGCCGAGTTGGCCCGACGGGCGCTGGCCGGCGCCGACTTCGTGGTGTCGGTGGCCACCTCGCCCAGCCCGCTGGGTGATCACGCCGACGTGGTGCTCCCCGCCGCCGAGGCCCACGAGCGCCCGGGGACCTGCACCAACATCGAGGGTCGGATCAGCCGGCTCGGCCAGAAGCTGGTCCCCCCCGGGCAGTCGTGGCCGGATTGGATGATCGCCGCCGAGTTGGCCGTCCACCTGGACGCCGACCTCCACCTCGACTCGGGAACTGACGTCTGGAACCAGATCGAACGGCTGGCCCCGGCCTACCGGGGCATCACCCGGGCCATCCTCGACTCGCCGGCGGCCACCGACGGAGTGGTGGCGCCCCTCACCACCACCGCGGTGGCATTCACCCGCCGACCTGGCGCCCCCCTCCTCGACCCGATCGCCTTCCCCGGGGTCGAGTCGGTGGAGCAGCAGGGGGCCCCACCCCGGGCGGGTTTGGCCGAGGCCCGCACGGCCGAAATCGGCATGGGCGCCTTCGCCGCCGCGGCCATCCGCGCCGCAGGTGACCGGCCGGCCGCCGGGGCGACCCCCGAGGCGACCGCGGGGGCGACCGGTGGGGCGACTCCGCCGCCCCCCACCCTGTCCGGTCGGTTCGAGATCGACGTGCCCAAGGTGGTGAACACCGACAACTACTCGATGCGGTTGGTCGCCTCCCGTCGCCTCTATGACGGCGGGGTCACCGCCGTCCCGGTCCTGGACGCTCTGGTACCCCGGTCGCCCCTCCGGGTCAACCCCCACGACCTCGACGACCTCGGTGTCGGCGCCGGCGGGAACGTGAAGGTGCGGACGGAAAAAGCGTCGATGGTGTTGGCGGCGGTGCCCGATCCGTCGCTGCCTCGCAAGGTGGTGGCCACCGACTTCAACGTGCCGCTGGCCGAAGGAACCGTGGCCGACCTCATCGACTCCACTTCACCGGTGGTCGAGCTCCGCCTGGAGACCCCGTGAGCCATCTCCTCGCCGCCATCCCGTCGTTGTTGGCCGCCGACGACCCGCTCTACAACGGCGGAGTCGACTGGGTCGTCCTGTTGATCGTCATCATCAAGGTGCTGGCGGTGTTCGCCTTCCTGATGGTGGCGGTGTTGCTGATGATCTGGTTCGAGCGGAAGGTCATCTCCGACATGCAGAGCCGGATCGGCCCCAACCGGGCCGGACCCTTCGGCATCCTGCAGACGCTGGCCGACGGCATCAAGCTGTTCTTCAAGGAAGATCTGCTCCCCGAGCGGGCCGACAAGGCGGTGTTCAAACTGGCGCCGTACCTGGCCATCCTGCCCGCCTTCCTGGCCTTCGCCATCGTGCCCATCGGCGGCGAGGTGACCATCGCCCGCCACACGTTCGAGCTGCAGCTGGCCGACCCGCCCATGGGCATTCTGTTCCTGCTGGCCATGTCGTCCATCGGTGTCTACGGGGTGATGCTGGCCGGATGGTCGTCGGGGTCGAAATACCCGCTGCTGGGCTCGGTGCGCGCCTCGGCCCAGATGATCTCCTACGAGGCGGCGCTGGGCATGACAGTGGTGATGGTGGTGTTGATCAGCGGATCACTCAGCACCCGCAACATCGTCGAAGCCCAGGCCCTCCATCTGTGGCAGTGGAATGCGATCCGCCTCGGGGTCATCCCCTTCATCATCTTCTTCATCGCCATCATCGCCGAGACCAACCGACCCCCGTTCGACTTGGTGGAGGCCGACTCCGAGCTGGTGGGCGGGTTCGTGACCGAATACTCGTCGATCCGGTTCGCTCTGTTCTTCCTGTCCGAGTTCATGAACACCATCACCATGTCGGCCATCACCGTGACCCTCTTCTTCGGCGGCCCCGACGGGCCCATCCCCCACATCCCCCATACCCAGTGGCTGTGGCCGATCCTGTGGTTCCTGGGGAAGACCATCGTCTTCCTGTTCGTCTTCGTCTGGCTCCGGGCGGCGCTGCCCCGGCTCCGGTACGGCCAGCTGATGGACCTCGGCTGGAAACGGCTGATCCCGTTGTCCCTCGGTTGGCTCCTCATCGTCGCCGGCTTCGTCATCGACGGCTGGTGGGGCTTGGCCATGACCGCGGCAGTGGTGATGGCCAGTGTGCTCATCACCCGGGCCTTCTCCATCGGCATGGGGCGCGAGGAGACCCATGGGATCCTGCCCCCGGTCGGCATCCGGTTGTGGAACCGGCCCGAGGTGCCGGTCGGGTCCCCGGGACCGTCGTCGTCACCCGAGGGAGATGGTGGCTGATGCCGGCACCCGAGCCCCCCAAGCAGCGGCAGAACATCCTGGGCGGATTCAAGCTCACGCTCGAGCACCTGGGACGTCAGCCCGTCACCCGGCAGTATCCGGAGGAGAAGCGGCCGAAGCAGCCGCGCCAGCACGGCCGACACGTCCTCAACAAGTACGAGGACGGCACCGAGAAGTGCATCGGCTGCGAACTGTGCGCAGGTGTCTGCCCGGCCGACTGCATCTACGTCCGCGGTCTCGACAACCCGCCCGACCATCCGGTGTCCCCCGGTGAGCGCTACGGCTACATCTACGAGATCAACTTCTTGCGCTGCATCCACTGCGACATGTGCGTCGAGGCATGTCCGACCGAGGCCATCACCGAGACCAAGCTGATGGAGTTCTCCTTCACCAACCGCAACGACGCCATCTACGAGAAGGACGACCTGCTGGTCGACGACCAGGGCAATCCTCAGCACCTGCCCTGGGAGGACTGGCGGGAGGAGGATCAGCTCCACACCTCGGGATGGATGCGGGCCACCTCGCCGTCGGGCAGTGCAGAATACGAAGGACAGGTGCAGTGGTCGGGGGAGCTCGGCTTCGGGGTCCGGGCCCCGGAGGGTGGCCAGAGCGGCCTCCGCGACGATGCCACCACCGGGTCTCGGCAGCTGCGGAGCACCCTCGAACATCACCTGCGCCCCATCGACGTGCCGGCTGCCCGGCGGGGCCCGCGGGGCGCCATCGGCCGGATGATGCAGAAGGCCGAGCGATTCGCGCCGGGGGCCGGGAGGAAGTACCGAAGCAAGTCCGATTCCGACTACTCGGCCGCCTTGACCGCCGGGAACACCGAACGCGACTCGGAGCCGAGGCCCGCCGCCGATGACCGCGCCGCTACCCCGGCCGGCTCTGCGACCTCTCCTAGCGACACCGGCCCCACCCCGGACACCGAAGGCGCCGGCTGATGGCGGTGATCGTCCACGGCGTGCTCCTGGCCGCCGCCACCGCCACCGGTCATGCCTCCGCCGTCGATTGGGGAACCTTCGGGGTGGCCACCGCCATCGTCTTGTCGGGGGCGATCGGGGTGGTGATCGCCCGCAACCCGGTGCACGGGGCGCTGATGCTGGTGATGACCCTGTTCGGCATCGCCGTACTCTTCGTCCTCCAACGCGACGACTTCCTGGCCGCGGTGCAGGTCATCGTCTACGCCGGGGCCATCGTCGTGCTCTTCCTGTTCGTGATCATGTTCCTGGGTGTCGACCGGGAAGAGAACATCGCCGCCGAGCCGTTACGGGGGCAGCGCCCGCTGGCGGTGGCCCTGGTCGCCCTCGGGGTGACCGGGCTGTTGCTGCTGGGCGAGATCTCCAAATGGACCACCGGTGCCCCCTCGGTGGCGGGTTCGACCAACACCTCGACCTCGAACGTGGCCCAGTTGGGCACATCGGTGTACACCACCTACCTGTTCCCGTTCGAAATCACTTCGGCCCTGCTGGTGATCGCGGTGGTCGGAGCGGTGGCGCTGGCCCGCCGGCCGCCGATGGCCGACATCGGCCGGGTGCCCGATACCGAAGCCGAGATCGCCGACACCACTCCCTCGGACACTGACGACGGTCCCGCCGCCACCACCCGTGCGGCGGCGGGAGACGCCCCAACCGGGGAAGACGCCGCCCAAACCGAGACAGAGGCAGACGCCCACCAACACGCAGACGCCGGCCAACCGACCGACGCCCACCAGGAGGTGACGCCATGACGGCCGCGACCACCGCGATCAACGGGAACATCAACGGTGAGTGGTACCTGGCCCTGGCCGCGGTGCTCTTCGCCATCGGTGCCTTCGGCCTGCTCATCCGCCGCAACGTGCTGGTGATGTTCATGTGCGTGGAGCTGATGCTGAACGCCGCCAACCTCACCTTCGTGACGTTCGCCAACATGCTCCACGACATCGGTGGGCAGGTGCTGGTGTTCTTCGTGCTGGTGGTGGCGGCCGCCGAGGTGGTGGTGGGCCTGGGCATCGTGGTCGCCATCTTCCGGCGCCGGGACAGCGCCACCGCCGATGACTTCCACCTGATGAAGGGCTGACGGCAACGTGCTCCACGTGACCTACCTAATTATCCTGCTGCCCCTGGCCGGATTCGCCGTCCAGGTGCTGTTCGGACGCCGGCTCGGCGACCCCCTGGCCGGCGCGGTGGCGACACTGTTCGTGGCGGCGTCGTTCGTGGTCTCGGTCGGGGTGTTCTTCAACCTGCTCTCCCAACCCGGCAGCGTCCGGTCGTTCAATCAGAACCTCTGGACCTGGATCCCGGTCGGCGGGCTGCAGGTCCATGCCGGGCTCTACGTCGATCCGCTGTCGATGACCATGGTGCTGTTCGTGACCGGGATCAGCGCGCTCATCCACCTGTATTCCATCGGGTACATGAAGGGCGACCGCGACTACCCGAAGTTCTTCCTCTACATGAACCTCTTCGTGGCCTCGATGCTGATCCTGGTGCTGGGCAACAACCTGCTGGCCACCTACGTCGGCTGGGAGGGGGTGGGGACCTGCTCCTACCTGCTGGTCGCCTTCTGGTTCACCCGCGAGTCGGCCGCCGCCGCCGGCAAGAAGGCCTTCATCTACAACCGGATCGGCGACGCCGGTTTCATCGCCGCCGTCTTCCTCACCTTCGACAAGGTCGGCTCGGTCGACTACACCACCATCTTCGCCAACCTCGGCAAGATCGGGGCCGGCAACGTCACCGCCATCTGCCTGCTCCTGCTGGTCGGGGTGGCGGCCAAATCCGCCCAGATCCCGCTGTTCCCGTGGCTGGCCGACGCCATGGAGGGCCCGACCCCGGTCTCGGCGCTGATCCACGCCGCCACCATGGTGACCGCCGGCGTGTACCTGCTGTGCCGGATCAACCCACTGCTCCATGCCTCCCCCGACGCCGCCTGGACGGTGGCCATCATCGGCGCGGTGACCGCCTTCGTGGCCGCCACCATCGCCTGCGCCCAGGACGACATCAAGAAGGTGCTGGCCTATTCGACCATCTCCCAACTCGGGTACATGGTGCTGGCCATCGGTTCGGGGGCCTACGAGGCGGCCATTTTCCTGATGGTGGCGCACGCCTTCTTCAAGGGGCTCCTGTTCCTCGGCGCCGGCTCGATCATCCACGGCCTGCACGACGAGCAGGACCTCAAACGGATGGGCAACCTCCGGGTCTACCTGCCGATCACCTTCGTCACCTTCGGGGTCGGCTGGTTGGCCATCGCCGGGGTGCCGCCGCTGTCCGGATTCTGGGCCAAGGGCGACATTCTGGAGAACACCTGGTCCGCGCACCCGGGCCTCTGGGCCGTCGGTCTCGCCACCGCGGTGCTCACCGCCTACTACATGAGCCGGCTCACCGGCCTGGCCTTCTTCGGCCAGGACCGCTGGAAGAACAAGGTGCCCATCGACGCCGCCACCGACTTCGCCGACGCTCATCACGCCGAGGGACCCATCCCCGAGCCGCACGAGTCGAAGTGGGTGATGACGCTGCCGCTGATCGTGCTGGCGGTGCTGGCCGCGGTGGGAGGGGTGATGGCCTTCGCCACCCCCCATCTGTCGCTGGCCCACTGGGTGGACCCGGTCTTCGGCGGCAATCTCTACAACGACCATGAGTCGACCTCCACCCTCTGGAAGCTCGGGACACTGGACGGGGTGGTGGCGGTGATCGGGGTGTTCGTCGGCCTCCGGCTCTGGGTCACCCGGGCCGAGCGGCCCAAGCTGGAGTGGGCCTTCCTCCGGCACTCGTGGTACATCAACGAGCTCTTCGACGCGATCATCGGCCGCCCCGGCACCCGCCTGGCCGAATTCTCCTCCTCCGTGATCGAGGACAAGGTCATCGACGGCGCGGTCAACGGCACCGCCACCCTGGTGCGCCGGACCGGCACCCAGCTGAAGCGGGTACAGACCGGCTACGTCCGTAACTACGCCCTCTGGATCGTGGTGGGCGTGGTGGTGCTGTTCGGCTTCATGTTGAGCCGGGTGTGGTGGAGCTGATGTCGGACACCGCCTTCCCCTTTCTCACCACGCTGATCCTGATCCCGGCGGCCGGCGCCGCGGTGGTGGCCCTGATTCCCCGCCAGCGGGTGGCGGCGTGGGTGCACGAGGCGATCGGCTTGGCCGTGTCGGTCGTCACGCTGGCCCTCGCCATCACCCTGTTGGTCCGGTTCCAGACCAGCTTCGGCGGCTACCAGTTCACCTCCGATCACATCTGGGCCAAATCGCTGGGCATCCACTGGTCCCTGGGGCTGGACGGCATCTCGCTGTTCCTGGTGATGATGGCCGCGGTGTTGTTCCCGCTGACCCTGCTCGGGGCCCGGGTGAAGCGCGATCCGCGGTCGTTCGTGGCCTGGGTGCTGTTGCTGGAGGCCGCCTGCCTCGGGAGCTTCGTCTCCCTGGACCTGATCCTGTTCTTCCTCTTCTTCGAGCTGACCCTGGTCCCGACCTACTTCATCATCGGCGGTTGGGGCTACGCCCGCCGGGGGTATGCCGCCATCAAGTTCTTCATCTACACCTTCGCCGGCTCGGCGTTCCTGCTGGTCGGCATGGTGGCGGTGGCGTTCATCCACCAGTCCCAGACCGGGGTGCTCACCTTCGAGCTCCCGGCCCTGATGCACACCCACCTGTCGGGGACCGCCGGCGTGCTGTTGTTCGTGGCCTTCACCATCGCCTTCGCGGTGAAGGCGCCGATCTTCCCCTTCCACACCTGGTCACCGGTGGCCTACGCCGAGGCCCCGACGGCGGGATCGGTGCTGCTGGCCGCGGTGTTGGCCAAACTCGGGGCCTACGGGATCATCCGCTTCGATCTGAACCTGTTCCCCCAGGCCACCCGCACCCTGACCCCGGTGCTGCTGACCCTGGCCGTGGCCGGCATCCTCTACGGCGCGGTGGTGGCCTGCGCCCAACGGGACCTGAAGCGCCTGGTGGCGTTCTCCTCCCTGGCCCAGCTCGGCTTCATCGTGCTCGGCACCTTCGCCCTCACCTCCCAGGGCCTGACCGGCGGCGTCATCCAG
>DASZNG010000086.1:0-7956 GCA_035551535.1 Acidimicrobiales bacterium
ATCGACCAGAGGGTGTCGCCGGGCTGCACCGTGTACTCGACGGGATGGGTGGTCCCCGCCAGAGCGGGACCGGAGGCGTGGGAGTGACCTCCGGCCCCGCCCAGCGGAAGAGCGAGTCCGATCACCAGCAGGCCGCTGGCCGCCAGCAACGTGCGGCGGAGCCTGACCGCGGCCGACGGGCGGCGGCGGGCCCGGCGGAGGGGAACCGGTTCGGGGACCAGGGCCAGCACCGGGCTGCCCCCGGCGGAGGGTGGGCCGTCGCCTTCGATCCCCGGCCGGCGGAGGCGGCCGCCTTCCACCAGTTGGAGGGCGGTGCCGCCCGGGGTCCGGCGGCCATCGGCCCGGGCCAGCGCCGACGGGAACGAGAGGGCGGCCATTACCGTTCCTCCCCCGCCGCTCGCCTGCGGACCGGTGTCGAACGTCTGTTCGTCATGGACCCATCGAATCACGAACGTCTGTTCGGTGTCAAGCCGTTTGTCGAACGGGTGTTTGCTTTTCGGGCCCCCCTGGGTTACGTTCTGGCAAACAGATGTTCGCCGCCCCGCGCCCGGCCGTGCCGGGCCAGCCCAGCGGAGCGTGCGAACCACAGCGAGCAGGGGGACCCGTGGCCCAGGTACTCAGCATCAAGCGCAAGCAGATACTCGACTGTATTTCCGAGTCGCTGCGGGACCGGGGCTACCCGCCCTCGGTCCGGGAGATCGGTGAGTCGGTCGGCCTGGCCTCGTCGTCGACGGTGCACGCCCACTTGGCGGTCTTGCAGCGGGAGGGCTACCTGCGGCGGGACCCGACCAAGCCCCGGGCCATCGAGGTCCGGTTCGATCCGTCCTCCAAGGTGGTCATGGACTCCCGCCCGATCCGCCACGTCCCCCTGGTCGGCGACGTGGCCGCCGGCACCGGCGTGCTGGCCCAGGAGAACATCGAGGAGCTGTATCCGCTCCCCGAGGACTTCACCGGGACCGGATCGCTGTTCATGGTCAAGGTCCACGGCGACTCGATGGTCGATGACGGCATCGTCGACGGCGACTTCGTGGTGGTGCGCCAGCAACCCGAGGCCGAGCGCAACGAGATCGTGGTGGCCGGGATACCCGACGAGGAAGCCACGGTGAAGCGATTCTCCACCCGCGAGGGGAAGGTGGTCCTCACCCCGTCCAACCAACACATGGCCCCGATGGAGTTCGACCCCGACGAGGTCACCGTCTACGGGAAGGTCGTGACCGTCCTGCGTCGTCTCTGAGCCTGGGGCTCAGCGGGTCGGACTGGCCGGCCGGATCGCGCTCATGTCCGGGTAACGGTCTCCGGACACCGCACCGGTGGCGAACACCTCCTCGATGGCGGCGAGGTCGGTCGGGGTCAGTTCGACCTCGAGGGCGGCCACGTTCTCGGCCAGGTAGGTGCGCCGCTTGGTCCCCGGGATCGGCACCACGTCCTCGCCGCGGGACAGGACCCAGGCCAGGGCCAGCTGGCCGGCGGTGCACCCCTTGGCCTCGGCCAGGGAACGGACCCGGTCGACCAGGGCGATGTTGGTGTCGAAGCTGTCGCCGCGGAACCGGGGGAGGAATCTCCGGAAGTCGCTCTCGGGGAAGTCGTCGGGCGAGGTGATCTGCCCGGTGAGGAAACCGCGGCCCAACGGGCTGTAGGCCACGATGCCGATCCCGAGCCGCCGGGCGGTGTCGATGACCCCACCCTCGACGTCACGACTCCAGAGTGACCATTCGCTCTGGAGGGCGGCGATCGGGTGGACGGCGCTGGCCCGTTGCAGGGTGTCCGGCGCGGCTTCCGACAACCCGAGGTGGCCAACCTTCCCGTCCGCCACCAGCTCGGCCATGGCCCCGACCGTCTCCTCGATCGGGACTCCGGTGTCGGTGCGGTGCTGATAGTAGAGATCGATGTGGTCCACCCCCAATCGGGACAACGAGGCGTCGCAGGCCTGGCGGACGTAAGCGGCGTCCCCCCGGATCGACCGGACGGTGGGATCCTCGGTCCGCACGATCCCGAACTTGGTGGCCAGGACCACCTCGTCCCGGCGGTTGGCGATGGCCCGGCCCACCAGCTCCTCGTTGGTGAACGGCCCGTACATGTCGGCGGTGTCGAGCAGGGTCACCCCGAGGTCGAGGGCGGCATTGATGGTGGCGATGGATTCCGCCTCGTCGCCGGGTCCGTAGAACTCGGACATGCCCATGCAGCCGAGGCCTTCGGCCGATACCACCAAGCCGCCGGTGCCCAATGTGCGAGAAGGGAGCGTCATGCCTCGAAGCTACCCGGTCGGCGACTCCGCCCATTTCGGATCGCGCCCGAGGAACCCGATCAGCTGATCGATGGCCGGGGCGTCCGCGGCCACCGGGACGACCGCCCCGAAGGCCATGCCCTCCCCCTGGTACTCGGGCGGAAGTGTCGTCTTGGCCCGGGCCAGTACCTCGGCCGCCTCGGCCTCGGAGTACGGGTTGGGTTGGCCGGTGGCGGAGGCGAGATCCCACCCGTGGGCCATGTACTCCATCACCGTCATGTTGAAGACCATCGTCGCCGGCATCATCGAGCCGCTGGAGATCTGCACCTCACGGTCGAAGCCGTACTCCTTCCACCCGGCCACCAGGCTGGCGGCCAGTCGGGCGAACTCATCGGCGGCATCGGGGCCTCCGACATAGGCCGACGGATCGCCTTCGAAGGTGCGTCCGTTGCAGCCGGCCTCGAACACCTGCACCCATCCGACGATGTGGTCCATCAATTGCTGGACGGTGTAGTCGTCACACGGCGTCGCCGACGCCAACCGCGGTTGGGCGACATCGGCCACCACCTTGCCCGTCTTGGTCAGCACCCCCTCGAGCAGTTCGATCTGGTCCATGGGCCGACCCTACCCCGTTTGTCCTTCGACCTTCGGAGGTGTGCCACCGCGACCCGACGCCGCGGCGATGGCGACGCCGCCGCGAAATGGGGAAGGCCCCTCGCTTGGTTCTCAGGGAACGTTTTGAAAGGTCACACGCCCAGGGCGTGGACAGATGGAGGTGGCCTTCCCCACCTCCCACTCCAGCGCGATCGGCGGCCAACGTCAAGGGGCCGGCGGCGCCGGCGGCCGGGACGAGGAGTCGGTGGTGAGCACCCGCTCGAGGACCTCGGCGGCGTGGTCGAGCTCCTCCAGGCTCACGTGCTCGCCCGGGGTGTGGGCCAGCAACGGGTCGCCGGGCCCGAAGTTGGTGGCCGGGATCCCGTGGGCGGCGAACGAGGCCACGTCGGTCCATCCGACTTTGGCCCGGGGAGCGGCCCCGGTGGCCGCCACCAGGCGGGCCAGGTGGGGATTGCCGAGCGACGGGGCGGCGCCGGCGGCGGCCTCCTCGACCTGCCACCAGTCCCCCGGTTGCACGGTGTCCCCCAGCACCGCCCGCGCCGACGCCTCCGCCTCGGCCGCGTCCCGGTCGGGGGCGAACCGGTGATTGAGCATCACCACCGCCAGGTCGGGGACCACGTTGTTGGCCACCCCGCCTTCGATGTGCACGGCTTGGAGCTGCTCGGCGTACTCGCAACCGTCGATCATCACCCGGCGGCCGGGGTAGGCGGCGACGGCATCCAGCACCGGGCCCAGCCGGTGGATGGCGTTCCGGCCCGCGAGCGGCCGGGCGGTATGGGCCCGCTCGCCGTCCATCGCCACCCGGATCCGCATCGTCCCCTGGCAACCCGCCTCCACCACCCCCCCGGTGGGCTCGCCCAGGATGGCGGCGTCGGCGCCCAGGAGGTCGGGGCGGTGCTGCCACAATTCCTCCAGCCCGCTCTCGATCCGGGCCACCTCTTCGCGGGCATAGAAGCACCAGGTCACGTCCACCGCCGGCTCCGGGATGGTTCCGGCCAGATGCAGGAAGGTGGCCAGGCCCCCCTTCATGTCCACCGCCCCGAGTCCGTAGAGGGTGTCGCCGTCGAGCCGCGGCTGGTCGTTGCCGGAAGCCGGGGGCACGGTGTCGAGGTGGCCGGCCAGGAGCAGCCGGCTCGATCGGCCCAGATCGGTCCGGGCGACCACGTTGTCCCCCACCCGGTCGACGCCCAGCCACGGGCACCGCCGCAACGCCGCTTCCACCGCGTCGGCCAGTTTCCCCTCCTGACGGCTCAGGGACGGGATGGCCACCAGGGATGCGGTCAGGTCGAGCAGGTCGCTCGACACCGCGGCGGTCACGTGGAAACGCCGTGCTGGCGGAGGATGTCGTTCAGCTTCGCCTTGTCGTGTCGTTGCCCCTCGGTCAGCCGCTTGATGACCAGCACGCAGGGCAGGAAGAACTCCCCGCCGGCGAACTCGCGGCGGCGCGACGCCTGCACGGCCACGCACCAGGGCGGGACCCGACCCCGGGAGATCTCGTCGCCGGTGTCGGCGTCGATGACCGGGATCGACGGGTTGAGGATCAACCCGGCGCCGAGCAGCGCCCCCCGGCCGACCCGGGCCCCCTCGGTGATCATGCACCGGCTCCCGACCATGACGTCGTCCTCGATGATCACCGGTGCCGCCTGGGCCGGCTCCAGCACGCCGCCGATGCCGACCCCGCCGGACAGGTGGACCCGCTCGCCGATCTGGGCGCAGGAGCCCACCGTCGCCCAGGTGTCCACCATGCTGTCGGCCCCGACCCGGGCCCCGATGTTGACGTAGCTGGGCATGCAGATGACCCCCCGATCGAGGAACGATCCCCAACGGGCCGAGGCCCCGGGAACCACCCGCACCCCGGAGGCGGCGAAGTTCCGCTTGAGCGGCAGTTTGTCGGCGTACTCGAACGGCCCGACCTCGATGGTCTCCATCGCCTGGAGGCGGAACAGCATCAGCACCGCCTGCTTCAGCCACCGGTGGACCACCACCTCGTCGGTGGCCGGGTCCACCTCGGCGATGCGGGCGTCGCCCCGGTCGAGCAGTTCGATGGCCTCGGTCACCACCGACCGCGCCTCGGTGTCCTCGGGGGTCAGCTCCGACACCCGGGCCCACAACTCCTCGATACGGGACTGGAGATCGGCCATGGGATGAGACGTTACCTGCGGGGGCCGGCGGTTCCGGACCCCGACCTCGCCCTCAGGCCGGCGACAGGTGCCGGCCGGCCAGCCGCTCGCCGACCAGACGCAGGCGCTCCAGGGGTTGGACCACCGCCACCCGGACGAACCCCGCCCCGTCTTCCCCGTAGAGGTCGCCGGGACTGGCCAGCAGCCCGCCGAGCTGGGCCAACTCCTCGACCAGGCCCCAGCCTCCCCCGGGGACGGCGTCGGGGACCGGCACCCAGAGATAGAAGCCCCCGGCCGGCATCGGGGTCGGGAGGCCGGCCGCCTCCAGCACCTCGCGGAGGTAGCCCAGCCGCTCCCGGTAGCGCCGGCGCTGCACCTCGACATGGGCATCGTCGTCGAAGGCCACCACCGCGGCCGCCTGCACCGGACCCGGGACCATCAGCCCGGCGTGGCGCCGGACGTCGAGGAGATAGCCGACCAGATCCGGATCACCGGCGTAGAACCCGGCCCGCAACCCGGCCAGGTTGGACCGCTTGGACAGCGAGTGCACCGCTACCACCCCGTCCACCCCGGTGGACAGGATGGTCCTCGGCGGACCGCCCCAGGTGAACTCGGCATAGCACTCGTCGGAGAAGATCGGGACCCGCTGGTCGCGACCCCATTGGGCCACCGGCGCCATGTCGGTGAGCAGCCCGGTCGGGTTGGACGGGGAGTTGACCCACAACAGCAGCGACCGGTCACGATCGGCGACGGCGATCGAGTCGAGGTCGAGCCCGCCGCCCGGGAGCTCTTTCACCGGTACCGGCCGGCACCCGCCGAGCAGCGCCCCCATCGCGTAGGTCGGATAGGACACCGACGGGTAGAGGACGGTGTCCCGCTCGGGATGGCGGAGTCGGAGGTACTGGGCGGTCGACGCCACCATCTCCTTGGTCCCCACGCAGGCGGCCAGCTCGTGCTCCGGATCGACCGTCACCCCGAAACGCCGGGACAGCCAGCCGGCGGCGGACCGGCGGTAGGCGACCGAGCCGCTGGAAGCCGGATAGCCCCGCTCGGTGCCCGAGGCCGCCGCCGCCTCGATGACCGCCTCCGGGGGCGGGTCGAAGGGGGTGCCGATCGAGCAGTCGACGATCCCGGTACTCCCGTCGGTGTCGGCGCCGAACCGCTCGACCGCCCGATCCCGCACCGCGTGCAAGCGGTCGTAGGGGTAGGGCGGCGGGGTGAAACCGGCGGCGGCGGCGGGGGTGACGATGCTCACGAGGCGGCGAACTCCCGGAACCGGGCCTTGCCGACGTCGTCCAGCACCACGTGGAGACGGGTGGCGTCGTCGCCGTTCTCCTCGCTGACGATCTCGCCTTCGCGGTGGACGGCGGCCAGGACGTCGCCCCGCGCCCAGGGGATGACCAGCTCCACCACCCGGCTCCCGACCCGGAGCCGGTCGCTGATGGCCACCAGCAGTTTGTCGATGCCCTCGCCGGTTCGGGCCGAGACGATGACCGAGCCCGGGTGGGCGTCCATCAGCCGCCGGGCCTCCTCGGTGGCCTCCTCCCCCAGGGCCGCCACCGCGTCCGCCTTGTTCACCACCAGCAGTTCGGGGATCCCGTCGGCCCCGATTTCGCCGAGCACCGATCGGACGGCGTCGATCTGCCCCTCGAGGTCGGGGGCGGGACCGTCGACCACGTGGACGATGAGATCCGACTCCGCCACCACCTCGAGGGTGGACCGGAACGCCTCCACCACCTGGTGGGGCAGCTTGCGCACGAACCCGACGGTGTCGGTCAGGAGGACGGTCTCGCCGCCGGGCAGGGCCAGCTGGCGGGTCCTCGGGTCGAGGGTGGAGAACAGCCGGTTCTCGACCAGCACGTCGCTGTCGCACAGCCGGTTGAGGAGCGTCGACTTCCCGGCGTTGGTGTACCCCACCAACGACACCGTGCGCTGTCTCGACCGGGCCCGCCCCTTCCGCTGGGTGCGGCGGGTGCGCTCCAGGTCGCGGAGATCGGACTCCAGCCGGGTCATCCGGCGCACCAGCCGCCGGCGGTCCACTTCCAGCTGGGTCTCGCCCGGGCCCCGGGTGCCGATCCCACCCGCCTGCTGGCTGAAGGCGGTGCCCCGGCCCCGCAACCGCGGCAGCCGGTAGCGGAGCAGGGCCAGCTCCACCTGGGCGCGGCCTTCCGGCGACCGGGCGTTCTGGGCGAAGATGTCGAGGATCACCGCGGTCCGGTCGATGGCCGTCCGGCCCAGGATCTTCTCGAGGTTCCGCTGCTGGGCCGGGCTCAGATCGTCGTCGAACACCACGGTGTCGGCATCGACGGCCAGGCAGACCGACAGGAGCTCCTCGGCCTTGCCCTTCCCGATGTAGGTGGCCGGGTCGGGAGTGGCCCGCCGCTGGATGACCCGGTCCATCACGTCGGCCCCGGCGGTGGACACCAACCGGGCCAGCTCGTCCAGGCCCGCTTCGGCGGCGGCCAGGGTGGTGTGCGGGAACACCACCCCGACCAGCACGATGCGCTCCCGGACCGTGCGGGAGATGAGGGTGTCGGTGAAGGCAGAATCGGGGGGGCTCATCGACGAGCCGCTCCCAGCACACTCGAGGGGATGGCCTGGATGTCGGCCACCTTGCGGACCGGCCCGGCCAGCCGGATCCCGTCGGAGTTGAGGCCGACCCGGAGGGTGCCGCCCGGATTGTGCACCCGCACCTGGTCACCGACCAGGCCCCAACTCCGGGCCGCGGCCGCCGCCGCGCAGCTCCCGGTGCCGCAGGCCTGGGTCTCCCCCACCCCGCGCTCCCACACCCGGAGGGTGAGGTCTTCGGGGGTCGGACCGAGGGAGATGAACTCGACATTGATGCCTCCGGGGTGGACCCCCTGGAGCCGGCTCCCGATCTCGGCCACGTCCACCCCGGCCGGGTCGGGGCCGAGGAGCACCAGGTGGGGATTGCCGAGGTCGACGGTCCGGGCCCGCCGGTCGGCGAACTGCTGGGGCTGGTCGGGGCCGAGCTCC
>DASZNG010000087.1:0-4238 GCA_035551535.1 Acidimicrobiales bacterium
TCGGCCTGCGGGTGGCCGGCGTTCCCGACCATCACGAACTGTTCACCGAGTCGCCGTCCCGGGTGCTGGTGTGCACCACCCAGGTCACCGAATTGGCCTCCCGGGCCGCCGATGCCGGAGTGCGGTTCACGGTGCTGGGCTCGACCGGCGGCGACCGCATCACCGTCGAGGGATTGGTCGACGTCAGCGTGGGCGATGCCACCCGTGCGTGGCGGGACCGGCTGCCGTCGTTGCTCGACGAGTTCGAGCCGGCGGTCTCCAACTGAGGTCGGGCATCGCGATCCCCTGCCCGATCGATTCGCTCAAAGGTGGCGCGAATTCACATCCCAGGGAACCCTTGAACAACCTTGCTCAGAGTCAGGTTCAGGGATCAGGCGGCCCGGACCGGACGGCGGGCCTCGAGTTCAGCCAGCACCTGGTCGGGCACCTTCAGATCCCCCTGCCCGGTGCCCACCGTGAGGTCGGGCTTGATGGTGCCGTGATGATCGGAACCGCCAGTGGCGACCAGCCCGAAGCGGCGAGCCAGGTTGGAGAGGTCTTCGCGTTGGCGGGGGGAGTAGCGACCGTAGATCGCCTCGATCCCGGCGAACCCGGCCGCCGCCAACTCGCCGACCACCGCGGCCAGATCGGCGCCGTCGAGTTCCAGGCTGTAGGGATGGGCCAGGACCGCGACGCCTCCGGACCGATTGGCCAAGCGGGCGACGTCGAGCGCCTCCAGGCGGGACTTCGGAACGAAACCGGGCCGGCCGTTGGCCAGATACCGGTCGAAGGCGTCCTGGATGGAATCGGCGGCACCCGCCTTGACCAGTACGGCGGCGAAATGCGGACGCCCGATCCCCTCCTCGCCTCCGGCTTCCTCCACCACCTGCGCATAGGTGAGGGGAAGGCCCAAGGAGGCGAGCTTGTCGGACAGCCGGATGTTCCGCATGTGCCGGTCGTGACGCAGGCGGGCCAGTTCCTTGGAGAGCGGACCGTCGTCGTCCTCGACGAAATACACCAGCACATGCATGCCACCTTTGCCGACCGATCGGCACGAGACCTCGCACCCGGGGATCAGGGTCACCCCGAGTTCGGCGGCCCGGCTCCGGGCGGCGCCGATACCGGCCAGCGAGTCATGATCGGTGAGCGCCACCGCGCGGCAGCCGGCCTTGGCGGCCAACTCCGGGATGACTTCGGGAGGGTCGGTCCCGTCGGAGACGGTGGAGTGGGTGTGGAGGTCGATCATTCCTGTTGAGGATACCTTTGCTGCTCAGGACCGGTGCCGAGCCGTTTTGGCCATATGGCGACGTTTCGCCATTAGTCTATGGAGGAGCGGTTTGTTCGCCTGGCGGGCAAATCGGGACCGGCAACCCGCCTTACGACCCCCGGTGAAGACGGTGACCAACCGATGATGGAGGCCAAGGAAGCGTGCGGAGTCTTCGGGGTATATGCCCCGGGGCGATCGGTCGCACACATTACTTTCGATGGCCTGTTCGCTCTGCAGCACCGTGGCCAGGAGGCCGCCGGGATGGCCGTCAGCGACGGCGAAGCCATCATGGTGATGAAGGACATGGGCCTGGTCACCACCGTCTTCGATGAACGCAAGCTGTCGGCACTGCGCGGGGACTTGGCCATCGGCCACACCCGCTACTCGACCGCCGGATCCCGCGACTGGATGAACGCCCAACCGGTGTTCCGGGACGCGGGCCGCGCCGGGTTCGCTCTCGGCCACAACGGCAATCTCACCAATACCGACGCGCTGGCCGAACAGGCCGGGATGCTGCCGGGTCTGGTCGACTCCGACAGCGACCTGGTGGCCGAACTCCTGGGCCAGGTGTTTCCTCCACAACTACCCGAACGGCTACCGGCCGATTCGGCCCAGGATCTCGAGGCCGCCCTCACCTCGGTGCTCCCGTTTTTGGAGGGGGCGTTCTCCTTCGTGCTGCTCGACGCCGACCGGCTGATCGGGGTGCGGGATCCCAACGGCTTCCGCCCGCTCTGCCTCGGCCGGATCGAAGCCACCGAGGAGTTCGAGGAAGGCTGGGTTCTGGCCTCCGAGTCTCCGGCGCTGGATGTCATCGGCGCCACCTTCATTCGCGAGCTCCAGCCCGGCGAGATGGTGATCATCGACGGCAAGGAAGTCCGCTCGGTGTATCCGTTCCCGGCCGAGCGGGTCAACCCCAAGCTCTGCGTCCTCGAGTTCGTCTACTTCGCCCGGCCCGACACCATCCTCTATGGCAATGAAGTCCACGGTGCCCGCCGGCGCATGGGCCAACTGCTGGCCGCCCAGAAACCGGTGGCCGCCGACCTGGTGATGGGGGTTCCCGACTCCGGGGTGCCGGCGGCCGAGGGATACGCCTTCGGGTCGGGGATCCCGTACGGACAGGGCCTGGTCAAGAACCGCTACATCGGCCGGACGTTCATCGCCCCGACCCAGCTGGAGCGGGCCGACGGTGTCCGTCGCAAGTTCAATCCCCTCCGGGACAACATCGCCGGGAAGCGCCTCATCGTGGTGGACGACTCCATCGTGCGGGGGACCACCCTCCGGGCCCTGGTCATCATGCTCCGGGAGTCCGGTGCTCGCGAGGTCCACCTGCGGATCTCCTCGCCGCCGTTCCGGTGGCCGTGCTTCTATGGGATCGACACCCCGGACAAGGACGAGTTGCTGGCCTCGGTCAAGACCCTCGACGAGATCGTCGAATTCCTCAACGTCGACTCACTCGAGTACCTCACCCTCGACAACCTGAAAACGGCCATCGATGCCCCCGGCGCCGGCTTCTGCGACGCCTGCCTCACCGGGAACTATCCGGCCCCGGTCCCCGTGCCCGTCGAACTGAGCGTGCATCATCCGCTCGGCGCCGTCGCCACCGGGTCACCGGCGTGACGGAACCGGCACCACCAAAACCGGCCGCACCGGACCCCGTCACTCCCGTTTCCAACCCCTCGTCAGCCACCTACGCCGGTGCCGGCGTGGACATCGACGCCGGCGAAGCCGCGGTCGACCGGATCCGGCCGATGGTGGCCTCCACCCTGCGGCCCGAGGTGCTGGGCGGGCTCGGCGACTTCGGGGGCCTGTTCGCCCTCGCCACCGAGAGCTACCGGCAACCCGTGCTGGTGGCCGGCACCGACGGCGTCGGTACCAAGGCATTGATCGCCCAGGCCAGCGGTCGCTACGACAGCATCGGCATCGACCTGGTGGCCATGTGCGTCGACGACCTGGTGTGCCAGGGGGCAGAACCGTTGTTCTTCCTCGACTACATCTCGACCGGCTCCGTCGATCCCGAGCAGATGGCGGCGTTGGTGGCCGGGGTGGCCGACGGGTGCCGGCAGGTGGGGGCGGCGCTGCTGGGTGGCGAGATGGCCGAGCACGCCGGGGTCATGAAACCGGGTGAGTTCGATCTGGTCGGCTTCGCCGTCGGGGTGGTCGAGCGCGACCAGATCCTGAGCTCGGAGCGGGTGCGGGCGGCCGACGTCTTGATCGGCCTCCCCTCGCCGGGACTCCGGTCCAACGGTTACACCCTGGCCCGTCATGTGTTGCTCGAACGGGCCGGGCTGACCCTCGACTCCCCGGCCTGGGACGGGGCGACCACCACCCTGGCCGACGAGCTTCTCCTTCCCTCGGTGCTCTACACCCCGGCGGTGCGGGCGGCCATCGGCGCCGCCGACATCCACGCGGTGGCCCACATCACCGGTGGCGGGATTCCCGGCAACCTGCCCCGGGCGCTTCCCGACGGCCTGCGGGCGATCCTCGAGACCGATACCTGGAAGCTGCCGCGCATCTTCCGCGAGGTGCAACGGCTCGGGCAGGTGGAGGAAACCGAGATGCTTCGGGTCTTCAACCTCGGGCTCGGGATGGTGGTAGCCGCCTCCGCCGACAGCGCCGATGCCGCCATCGACGCGCTGATCGCCGCCGGTCTCGATCCGGTGGTGGTGGGCTGGGTGGAGCCGGGGGACCGGGGGGTGGAACTGGTCGGCCCCAACCTTTTCCCCACACCATGAGCACCACCCTCCCGTCCACCGAGTTCGAGGCGCTCCGCCAACACCTACTCGAGCACTCGGTCAAGCGCGGCGACTTCGTCCTCAAGTCGGGCCGGCGCAGCAGCTGGTTCATCGACTCCAAGCAGACAGTGTGCCGACCCGAGGCCATGGTGCTGGTGGCCGACGGGATCCTCTCCCTCCTCCCCGACGACGTTACCGCCATCGGCGGGCTGACCATGGGGGCGGACCCGGTGGCCTTCATCACCGCCGGGGTGGCCGCC
>DASZNG010000088.1:0-7680 GCA_035551535.1 Acidimicrobiales bacterium
ACCATGAACCCGTTCGAGCACGGCGAGGTCTTCGTCACCGAGGACGGCGGCGAGACCGACCTCGACCTCGGCCACTACGAGCGGTTCATCGACGAGAACCTCCACAAGGACTCCAACGCCACCACCGGTCGCATCTACTCGTCGGTGATCGCCAAGGAGCGTCGGGGCGACTACCTGGGCCGTACCGTGCAGGTCATCCCGCACGTCACCGACGAGATCAAGGAACGGATCAAGCGGCTGGGGACCGACGACGTCGACGTGGTCATCGTGGAGGTGGGCGGCACCGTCGGCGACATCGAGATCGTCCCGTTCCTCGAGGCGCTCCGCCAGTTCCGGCGCGACGTCGGCCGGGAGAACGTCTGCTACGTCCACCTGACCCTGGTGCCGTACCTGGGCCCGTCGGGGGAGCAGAAGACCAAGCCCACCCAGCACTCGGTGACCGAGCTCCGCAGCCGGGGCATCCAGCCCGACGTCATCGTCTGCCGCTCGGACCGGATGATCTCCGACGACCTCAAGCGGAAGATCTCCTTGCTGTGCGACGTGCCCATCGAAGCGGTGGTCTCCGCGGTCGACGCCGCCAGCATCTACCAGATCCCGCTGGTCCTCCACGAGGAGGGTCTCGACCGCTACATCCTCCGGCTCCTGCAGTTCGACGAGCTCACCCATCCCATCGATCTCTCCGGATGGGAGCACCTGGTCGACCGGGTCGACGCCTCGACCCGTCCGGTCCGCGTCGGGATCATCGGCAAGTACATCGACCTCCCCGACGCCTACCTGTCGGTGGTGGAGTCGCTGCGGCACGCCGGCTTCCACCACGGGGCCAAGGTCGAGATCAACTGGATCCAGGCGGCCAACGTCCCCGACCTGTTGCGCACCGAGGGCCTCCGCGACTTCGACGGCCTGGTCATCCCCGGCGGGTTCGGGGAGCGGGGGGTGGAGGGGAAGATCGCCGCCGCCGGCTACGCCCGGGAGCACGAGATCCCCCTCCTCGGGCTGTGCCTCGGCCTCCAGGTGATGGTCATCGAGGCGGCCCGGAGCCTGGCCGGACTCGAGGGGGCCAACTCCCGGGAGTTCGACCCCACCACCCGCTATCCGGTCATCGACCTGATGGACGACCAGAACGACATCGTGGACATGGGCGGCACCATGCGGCTCGGCTCCTACTGGGCCCAGCTGGTCCCGGGGTCCCAGGTGGCGCTCACCTACGGCACCGAGATGGTCTCCGAACGCCACCGGCACCGCTACGAGGTCAATCCCCGCTTCCGCTCCCGGCTGGAGGCGGCCGGGCTGGTCTGCTCGGGGATGTCCCCCGACGGGCGGCTGGTCGAGTTCATCGAACTGCCCGGCCATCCGTTCTGGGTCGGCACCCAGGGCCATCCGGAGTTCAAGAGCCGCCCCGACGTGCCCCATCCGCTGTTCCGCGAGCTGGTGGGGGCGTCCCTGGTCCGAGCCGAAGGGCGCGACCCGCGTCTGATCGACATCAGTTGACCGCCGGGACGGCCGGGGCAGGACCGGCGGGCGGCGATCCCGGGTTCCGCCAGCTCGACGAGAGTCTCATCCACCAGGCGTGGTTCATCTCCATGGTCCGGGCCCACTTCGTCGATCCCCACGGGACCGTGTTCGAGCGGGAGATCGTCCGCCACCCGGGGGCGGTGGCGGTGGTGGCGGTCACCGACGACGATGCGGTGCTGCTGGTCCGCCAGTACCGGCCGGCGGTGGACCGGTGGCTCTACGAGATCCCGGCCGGGACCTGCGACGTGGACGGGGAGCCGGAGGAGACCACCGCCCACCGGGAGCTGGCCGAGGAGGTCGGCCAGCAGGCAACCGAGCTGACCGAGCTGACCCGATGCCTGAACACCCCGGGGTTCTGTGACGAGGTCACCACCATCTTCCTGGGTACCGGGCTGACCGAAGTGGCCGACAACCGCCAGGGGATCGAAGAGCATTTCATGACGGTGGCGAAGGTCCCGCTCGACCGGTTCGACGGGCTGGTGGACGACGGGACCATCGTGGATGCGGCCACCATCCTGGGGGTGGGCCTGGCCCGTCGCCGCCTCGCCGCCGGACGGTGAGCGAGCCACTGTCGAGCGGGGCCGAGGAGTACCTGTCGTGGCTGGCGGTGGAACGGGGGCGGGCCCGCAACACCCTGGTGTCCTACCGGCGGGACCTCCGCGGCTGGGAAGCCTGGGGGAGGGCCGAGGGGATCGAGCCGCTGGCCGCCGGCCCCGGCGACCTCGAGCGCTACCTGTCCGGCCTGCGGGCCGGCGGGCGGAACCCGGCATCGATGGCCCGGACCATCACCGCCCTCCGGGGCCTCTACCGCTTCCTGGTCGACGAGGGTTCGCTGGCCGTCGACCCCACCGTCGACCTGGCCTCGCCCCGCCTCCCGCAGCGGCTGCCCAAGGCGCTCGACGAGGACCAGACCCTCAAGTTGCTCGACTCGGTGACCGGGAGCGACCCCTTCGACCTCCGGGACCGCGCCCTGCTCGAGCTGCTCTACGGGACCGGCGCCCGGATCTCCGAGGTCACCGGGCTGTCGCTGCTCGACGTCCAGAACGACGACGGCCTGCTGCGGGTGTTCGGGAAGGGGTCCAAGGAGCGGATGGTGCCGCTCGGCCGGGTGGCCCGCCGGGCCCTCGACGAGTGGCTGTCGGCCGACGGGCGGGCCCGGGTCGTCCCGGCCCGTTGGGCCCGCCGGGACGACGCCGAGGCGGTGTTCCTCAACACCCGGGGGGGCCGGCTCAGCCGCCAGGGGGCCTGGGCCATCCTCAAGCGGCGGGCCGGCGAGGTCGGGCTGTCCGACCTGGTGAGCCCCCATGTCCTCCGCCACTCCTGCGCCAGCCACATGCTGGCCCACGGGGCCGACATCCGGATCGTCCAGGAGCTGCTGGGCCACGTCTCGATCTCGACCACCCAGATCTACACCAAGCTGAGCCCCGAGCACCTGCGGGCTTCCTATGAGCGCGCCCACCCGCGAGCCGGTACGCACCAACGGGGGTAGGATCTCTCTCGTGTCCAGCGAAGCCCCAACCGTCGACTACCGCCGTCTGCTCGAGGAAGAGCGGCAGCAACTGGTGTCCCAGCTGTCCGAGCTCGGGTTCGGCGACGGCGGGAAGGGCCTGTCCTACGACTCCAACTTCGCCGACTCGAGCCAGGTGACGGCCGAGCGGAGCGAGGCCGAAGGGCTGGCCTCCCAGCTGCAGGACTCGCTCGACGACATCGCCCATGCCCTCGACAAGCTGGCCGACGGCCAGTACGGCATCTGCGAGGAGTGCAAGGAGCCCATCGGTGCCGCCCGGCTGGAGGCGATGCCCGCCACCCGGTTCTGCATCAGCCACGCCTCCCGGCTCTGAGCGGTTCGGAACAACGTGGCGTTTGGCGGCTACGGCGGCGGCAACCGCCGCCCGCAACGCCCGCTGGCCGGCAACGAACGGACCGCCATCATCGTGGTGGTGGCCGCCGCCCTGGTGGTCATCCTGCTGCGGACCCACCGTCTCACCCGCTTCGAGATCATCTACTTCCTGGTCCTGATCCCGTCGATCATCCTGCACGAGATCTCCCACGGGGTCGTCGCCCTGGCCTTCGGGGACGACACCGCCAAACGGATGGGCCGGCTCAACCTCAACCCGATCCGCCACATCGACCCGATCGGGACGCTGCTGGTGCCGGCGGTGCTGTCCCTGTCGGGACTCGGCGCCTACGGGTGGGCCAAGCCGGTGCCGGTCAGCACCAACCGGCTGCGGAGCCCGCGCAACCAGACGGTGCTGGTGTCGTTGGTCGGACCCCTGACCAACATCGTCCTGGCCGCGGTGTTCGGCCTCGCCTTCGTCCTCACCACCCCGTTGGACGTGCGCCAGATCATCGCCGACGTCGGGGGCCTGGCCCAGTCGAGCACCGGCCAGTACTACCCGCCGACCCTCCTCGGCCAGGTCCTGTTCATCGGGGGGATCGCCAACCTGGTGCTGGCCATCTTCAACCTGATCCCGTGCCCACCCCTGGACGGCGCCGCGGTGCTCGAGCGGTTCATCCCGGTCCGGATGCTGCCCGACTACTACCGCCTCCAGCCGGTGCTGATCTTCCTGCCCTTCATCCTCATCCTGTTGTTCCGCAACCAGTGGGGTGAGTTGCTCGGCCACCTGTTCAACTGGTGGTCACACCTCCTGGCGTGACCCGAGCTCGAGGACGCCGGTCAGGTCGGTGGGCGAACCCGGTCAGGCGAGCAGCCCGATGGCATCGGCGGCCCGCCGGTAGGTGACCGAGGCGATGGCCCCGGCCTTCTCCGCCCCCTGGGCCAACAGGGAGGTGACCGCCCCGGGGTCGGCGGCCAGCTCCGACCGCCGCTTCTGGATCGGGCGGAGGAGCTCGACCAGGGCGTCGGCGAGGTCGCGCTTCAGATCCCCGTACCGCTGGTAGGACTCGGCCGCCGCCGCCGGGGTCCGGTTGGTGGCCACGGCCAGGAGCTCCAGCAGGTTGGCCAGGCCGGGCTTGGCCGCCGGGTCGAACCGGACCTCGCCGTCGGTGTCGGTGACCGCCTTGCGGACCTTCCGTTCGATCTCCTCCGGGGGGTCGAGCACCAGCAGGGTGCCCAGCGGGGAGCTCACCGACTTGGACATCTTCCGGGTCGGGTCCTGGAGGTCCATGACCCGGGCCCCGACCGGGGGGAAGGCGGCTTCCGGCACCACGAAGGTGTCCCCGTAGCGCCCGTTGAAGCGGATGGCCAGCTCCCGGGTGAGCTCGACGTGCTGGCGCTGGTCGTTGCCCACCGGCACCCGGTCGGTGTCGTAGAGGAGGATGTCGGCGGCCTGGAGGACCGGGTAGGTGAACAGGCCGGCCCGGACCGACTCCCGGCCTTCCGACTTCTCCTTGAACTGGGTCATCCGCCGCAGCTCGCCCATCGAGGCCGTGCACTCGAGCAGCCAGGTGAGGCGCGGATGCTCGGGCACCTGGCTCTGGACGAACAGGGTGCAGGCGTCGGGGTCGAGACCGGCGGCCAGCAGGTCGAGGGCGGTCTCGTAGGTCCGTGACCGGAGCTCGGCCGGGTCGATGTCCAGGGTGAGGGCGTGCAGGTCGACGACGCAGTAGATGGCGTCGTAGACATGCTGGTCGGCCACCCAGTTGCGGATGGCGCCCAGATAGTTGCCCAGATGGAGCTCGCCACTGGGTTGGATACCGGAGAAAACCTTCGACATAGCCGGTCATCGTAGGCCCGGATGGTGCGCGGATTACCCGGGTGCAACCGGTATGGTCGGTGGTCGTGAGTGCCAACGTCTCCACGCCGGTCTTCGACGGGCCCGTCGACCTGCTGTTGCAGCTGGTCAACGGCCACGAGATCGACATCTACGACATCTCCCTGGCCGACCTGGTCGACGCCTTCGTCGCCGAGGTGGCCACCTGGGAGTCGATGGACCTGGCCACCCTGTCGGAGTTCCTGGTGGTGGCGGCGGTGCTGATCGAGCTCAAGTCACGCCGGCTCCTCCCGGGTCCCGACGACGTCGACGCCGACGAGGAGCTGGTGGGTTGGGAGGAACGGGACCTGCTGCTGGCCCGCCTCCTCGAATGCCAGGCCTACGCGGCGGCGGCCGACAGCTTCACCTTGCTCATCGAGCGGGCGGCGCGGTCGGTGGCCCGCACCGCCGGCCTGGAGGACGGGTTCGTGGCCCACGCTCCCGACCTCCTCGAAGGGGTGACCCCGGCCGACATGGCCGCCGCCTACCGGCGGGCCACCGCCGCCCAGCCGCTGCCGACCGTCGACCTCTATCACGTCACCGTCGACGCGGTCACGGTATCGGAGGCGGTCAACGAGCTCGAGGTCCGGCTGCCGCTCGAAGGCCGGGCCACCTTCCGGGCGCTCACCCGGCACCTCTCCACCCGGATCGAGATCATCGTGCGGTTCCTCGCCCTCCTCGAGCTGTGCAAGCAGGGACGGGTCTCGCTCGACCAGGGGCAGACCTTCGGCGAGCTCCAGGTGGAGTGGGTGGCCCCGTCGGACCCGGTGCTGGTAGGGGCCGAGTACGACGAGTACGAGGGCTGACGGTGGCGCTGTCGGAAGAGGCCCGGGCCATCGAGGCGGTGCTCGTCGTGGCCGTCGAGCCGGTGGCCCCCGGGCTGCTGGCCGAGCTGCTGGAGCTGCCGATCGAGCAGATCGAGCCTCTGTGCGAGGAGCTGGCCGAGTCGTGCCGGGCCGGGAACCGGGGATTCGAGGTCGCCCGCATCGCCGGCGGGTACCGGATCCAGACCCACCCCGACCTCGCCCCCTACGTCGAGCGGTTCGCCAACGTCGGGGTGTCCTCCCGGCTGTCGGCCGCGGCCCTGGAGACCCTGGCCATCGTGGCCTACAAGCAGCCGGTCTCCCGGTCGCAGATCGCCGCCCTCCGGGGAGTCAACGTCGACGGCGTGGTCCGGCTGCTCGAACACCGGGGCTACATCGCCGGGGTGGGCCGAGCCAGCGGCCCCGGCCAGGCCGTGCTCTACGGCACCACCGACGCGTTCCTGGAGCGGCTGGGCCTCGATCGGCTCGATCAACTGCCGGCGGTGGCCGACCTGCTGCCCGGGCCGGAGGCGGTGGCCGAGTTCGAGGACCAGATGCGCCCGATCGTCGATGGCTGAACCGTCTCCCGAGCCCGGTCCCTCCCCACTCTCCGAAGGCGAGCGGTTGCAGAAGGTGCTGGCCCGGATCGGGCTCGGATCCCGGCGGGCGTGTGAGAACCTGATCACCGACCGGCGGATCACCGTCAACGGCGAGGTCCCGGTGCTCGGGCGCCGGATCGACCCGACGGTGGACGAGGTGGAGCTCGACGGGGTGCCGCTGCCGGTGCTCCCCGGGTTGGTGCACTACGTGTTGAACAAGCCCGCCGGGGTGGTCAGCACCGCCGAGGACACCCACGGGCGGCCGACGGTGGTCGAGCTGGTGCCCGACGATCCCCGGGTCTTCCCGGTCGGCCGGCTGGACATGGACAGCGAGGGCCTCCTCCTCCTCACCAACGACGGCCGCCTCACCCACCGGCTCACCCACCCGTCCTTCGGGGTCCCGAAGGAGTACCTGGCCGAGGTGGAGGGGGAACCCGCGGCCAGCGACGTGCGCCGCCTGCGGGAGGGCATCGACCTCGAGGACGGCCGGACGGCGCCGGCCCGGGTGGCGGTGGTCGCCCCCACCCTCCTCCGCATCGTGATCCACGAGGGTCGGAACCGCCAGGTCCGCCGGATGTGCGAGGCGGTCGGGCACCCGGTGGTCCGCCTGGTCCGGACCCGCATCGGGCCCCTCACCGATCCCACCCTCGAGCCCGGCGCCTGGCGTCCGCTGACCATCGACGAGGTCCGGGCGCTGGCGGCGGCGGCGGTCCCGGCGGACGACCCGGCCGGGACCCCTGAGTAGCATGCCTGGCTGATGCCTACTTCCGTGAGGGCCGTGCGCGGCGCCACCACCATCGAGGCCGACAACGTCGACGCCATCACCACCCGGGTGGTGGCGTTGCTGGGCGAGATCCTCGAGCGCAACGGCCTGGTCGAGGAGGACATCATCTCCATCCTCTTCACCGCCACCGAGGACATCGTCTCGACGTTTCCCGCCACCGCCGCCCGGTCCATCGGGCTGGGGGCGGTCCCGCTCATCTGCGCCCGCGAACTGGCGGTGGTGGGCTCGGTGCCCCTCTGCATCCGGGTGATGCTCCACGTGGAGACCGA
>DASZNG010000089.1:0-15981 GCA_035551535.1 Acidimicrobiales bacterium
ACCCCGATGGTGGTCCAGGTACGGTCGCCGTCGGTCGAGTCGATGAGCACCCGGGTCACCGATCCGGTGCCCTTGGCCGAGTCGAGGACCCGGACCCGGTAGTCGACCAGGCGGATATCGGCCAGCCGTGGGTAGCGGGGCCCGATCGCCCCCCGGAGGGCGCCGTCGAGGGCATTGACCGGCCCGTTGCCCTCGGCGGTGGCGACGATTCGCTCGCCGTGCACGAAGACCTTGACCGTCGCCTCGGTTGACCGGGTGAGGGTGTGGTCGGCGATCACCCGGTACGACTCGAGATCGAAGAAGTCCTGTTCCCATCCCGTCGAGTTGCGGAGCAACAGTTCGAGCGAGGCGTCGGCCACCTCGAAGTGATACCCCTCGTGCTCGAGCCGCTTGAGCGAATCGAGGACCGCGCCCATGGCGTCCGAATCGAGCTCGAGCCCGAGTTCCTTGGCTTTGAAGGCGAGGGTGGAACGGCCGGCCATCTCCGAGACGACGAAGCGGGTGCCGTTGCCGACCAGGTCGGGGGAGATGTGCTCGTAGGCATCGGAGCGACGGGCGATCGCCGAGGTGTGGAGCCCGGCCTTGTGGGCGAACACCGACCCGCCGACGAACGGCTGTTGCGGATTCGGGGCGATGTTCACCAATTCGGCGATGTGGTGAGCCACCGGGGTGATCCGTTCGAGGCGGTCGGCCGGAATGGTTCGCACCCGGAGCTTCAGCGACAGGTCGGGGATGGTGGCCGACAGATCGGTGTTCCCCGCCCGCTCGCCGTAGCCGTTGACGCAGCCCTGGACGTGGGTCGCCCCGGCCCCGACCGCAGCCAGCGAATTGGCCACCGCGCACCCACTGTCGTTGTGGAAATGGACACCGACCTGGGTCTCGAACCCACCGAACACGGTGGTCACCATGCGCTCCACTTCGTGGGGCAAGGTGCCCCCGTTGGTGTCGCACAGGACCAGTGTCTCGGCGCCGGCTTCTTCCGCGGCCCGGAGGATCCGGGTGGTGAACTCGGCGTTGGCCTTGTACCCGTCGAAGAAGTGCTCGGCATCGAGGAACACCCGGAGGTCGTTGGCCCGGAGGAACTCCACCGAATCGGCCACCATGGCCACCGCCTCGTCGAGTGAGGTCCGGAGGGCGTCGACCACGTGCATCTCCGATGACTTGGCCACGATGCAGACCGCGGGAGTCTGGGCCTTGACCAGCTGGCGCAGCGTGTCGTCGTCTTCCGCCTTGACCCCGGCGCGACGGGTCGACCCGAAGGCCACCAGGGTGGCGGTGGACAGCCGGAGCTCGGCCGGAGCCCGGGCGAAGAACTCCTCGTCCTTCGGATTTGCCCCCGGCCACCCGCCCTCGATGAAGGTCACCCCCAGGTGGTCGAGCTGTTCGGCGACCCGGAGCTTGTCGTCGACGGTGAGCGACAGCCCCTCCTGCTGGGATCCGTCCCGGAGGGTGGTGTCGAACACGTCGACGGCGGAAGGCAGGGCCGGGAGGTCGAACTGGTGGCCGGCTCCCTCGGTCGGCGCCCCGGCATCGGTTTCCCTGCCCCCGGCTGTCCGCTGTTTTCCGTGGGCGTGGGCCTGTTGGCCGGCGGTCAGCGGATGGGAGTGCCGGTGACCGTGGCCGTGGCTGTGCTCCGGCCCGTCATTCAGCGTCGGACCGTCATTCGACATATTCCAACCAGTCCTTGTAGCGGTCGATCTCACCCCTCACCGCCGCGAAGTAGGTCTGCTGCAACTGCTGGGTGATCGGGCCCGGCTTCCCGGTACCCACGGCGCGATCGTCCACCGACCGGATCGGCACCACCTCCGCGGCGGTTCCGGTGAGGAAGGCCTCGTCGGCGGAGTAGAGGTCGGTGCGGATCATCTGCTCGTAGACGACCTCGTAGCCGAGGTCATGGGCAATGGTCTCGACCGACCGTTGGGTGATCCCGGCCAGCGCGCCGGAGTCCGATGTCGGGGGGGTGACCAACCGACCGTTGCGGACGATGAAGATGTTCTCGCCGGTGCACTCGCTCACGTTCCCGTCGGGCGAGAGCAGGATGGCCTCGTCATAACCGGCGCGGAGTGCCTCCACCTTGGCCAGCGACGAGTTGACGTACATGCCGGTCCCCTTGGCCGCGGTCGGCACCGCATTCGGGTCGTGACGGCGCCAGGAGCTGATCTTGGTGGACACACCGTTGGCCACCCCCTCGTCGCCGAGGTAGGTACCCCACGGCCAGGCGGCGATGGACACGTTGACCGGACTGGGAATCGGGTTCAGCCCCATTTCGCCGTAGCCCAGGTAGACCAGCGGGCGGATGTAGCAGCCGTCGTCGAGGCCGTTGACCCGGACCAGCGCGGTGGCGGCGGCCACCAGTTCGTCGACGGTATAGGGGATCCCGATCATGAACACCTTGGCCGAGAGGAACAACCGCTCGATATGGTCCCGCAAGCGGAACACCGCCACCCCGTTTGCCGTCGGATAGGCCCGGATGCCCTCGAAGACGCCGGAGCCGTAGTGCATGGTGTGGGTGAGGACGTGGACGGTGGCATCGGCCCAATCCACCATGTCGCCGTCCATCCAGATCTTGTCCGTCGGGGTTATGGGCACGGCTTAGAGCCTTTCTGCGATGGCGTCGCCGATGTCGGCGGTCGAAAGCGGCGGGTCGGGGGTCGAGGCGATGAACGCCTGCACCGCCTTGGTGACCCGTTCGGCGGCGGCCACCTCTCCCAGGTGGTCAAGCATAAGCGCAGCCGAGCGGATGGCGGCGGCAGGGTTGGCCTTGCCGGTGCCGGCGATGTCATGGGCGGCACCGTGGACCGGTTCGAACAACGAAGGCCCGGTGCGAGCGGGATTGAGGTTGGCCGAGGCCGCGTACCCGATGCCCCCGGAGATGGCACCGGCCAGGTCGGTGAGGATGTCGCCGAACAGATTGTCGGTGACGATCACGTCGTAGCGTCCCGGGTTCTCCACCAGGTAGATACAGGTGGCGTCGACATGGTTGTAGTCGTGGGTGACGTCGGCGTAGTCGGACGCCACTTCGTTCACCGTCCGACTCCACAAATCCCCGGCAAAGGTGAGCACGTTGGTCTTGTGCACCAGTGTGAGGTGACGCCGGGGTCGCTTGGCCGCCAACTCGAAGGCGAACCGGGCGCACCGCTCGGCGCCGTGGCGGGTGTTGACCGACCCCTGGGTGGCGACCTCATACGGGGTCCCCTTGCGCAGAAACCCGCCTTCCCCGGCATAGGTGCCTTCGGTATTCTCCCGGATGACCACGAAGTCGCAGTCGGGCGCCAGGGCTCCGGGGACGCCGGTGAACGGCCGGAGATTGACGTAGAGGTCGAGATCGAACCGGAGGCGGAGAAGCAGGCCGCGCTCGAGCGTCCCCGGGGGCACGTCGGTCGACCCGACCGGAGGACCGATGGCGCCGAGGAGAATGGCGTCCTGTTGGCGCAGCTCATCGAGGACGGGGTCGGGCAGCACCTCACCGGTGCGGAGGAACCGGCCGGCGCCCAGGTCGTAGTCGGTGGTGGCCAGGGTGACGCCGGCCGCCTCGACCACCTTCAGGGCCTCGGCCACCACTTCCGGTCCGATCCCGTCGCCCCCGATCACGCCAACCTTGTACGTGCTCACCCTGTCATCCGTTCTCTCTCGGTTGTCTGTGCCCAGACACTGTTCCGTCCCGTCGATAAAAGTGAAATTGAAAAACCGCCCACCAAGTGGACGGCCAGGAGCCACACACCGGTTCGGTATGTGGCTAATCGATAATAATTACGTAGTGGCAATAGGCCGCACGGCTCGACATCGGCACCAGTGTCCCTCGGCCGACGGCGTGGAGTCAACCCGGTGACTCCGGGGCCTTCATCGGACCGCTCCAGGGAATGCCACCCCGTCGCAGGCCCCAGGCCTCGTCCCCGCGGCACTCCACCACCGTCGACGGGACGCCGTCACACACCCCGCCGTCCACCACCGCGGCCAACCGGTCATCGGTCGAGAACACGGAAATGACCTCCTGGGCCAGCGTCGCCGGGGGTCGGCCGTGCCGGTTGGCACTGGTCACCGCCAGCGGCCCGACCGCCGAACACAGCGCCCGGACCGCCGGATGGTCCGGCCACCGCACCCCGACCGTTTCCCTCGCCTCCGCCGGTCCACCGAGATCGGCACCGAAACCGCTGGCCCGGGGCACCACCAGTGTCAGGGGTCCGGGCCAGAACCGGTCGGCGAGTTCACCGGCGGCGGGCTCGAGCTCGCCGGCCACCGCCTCGACCTGGATCCAGCCGCCCACCAGGACCGGCAGCGCCACCTCGGAGGGGCGCCGCTTCAACGCGAAGATCTGACCGACGGCTCCGGGTTGCATCGGGTCGACCGCCAGCCCGTAGACCGTGTCGGTCGGGATGGCCACCACCATCCCGGCCGTGAGGAGCGAGGCCGCTTGCTCCAGCTCAAGCGGGTCGTCGGCATCCAACCGCACCGACACCGTCAGCGCCTGGCCACCAACATGCGGATCCGACCGGTCAGGTCGGTGGCGTGGGTGACAGAGGCGAACGCGGCACGCAAGGCGGCATCGATGGCCGTCGGGGCCTGGGCCGGGGCGATCTCGACCACCAACCCACCGCCCGACCGGAGCCACCGGGGAGCCGTGCCGACGATCTCCTCGATGTCGGCCGTCCCGCCGACCCCTCCGGCGCCCGACGGCGCCACCAGGGCCTCCTTCGGTTCCCAGTCCCGGACCTCCGGATCCAGGTCGGCGTATTCGGACACCGAGACGTACGGGGGGTTGGCCACGATCAGGTCCACCCGGCCCATCAACTCGGTCGGCAACGCCGCCAACCACGATCCCTGGGCCAATCGGACCCGGGCCCCGGCCGCAGCATCGCGGCGGGAGAGGAACCCGAGGTTCTGGCCGGCCACCTCCAAGGCGTCGGCCGAGGCATCGGTGGCCCACACCTCGATGGCCGGGAACCGGGGGCCGGCTTCGGTGGCCAGGGCCAGGGCGATCGCGCCCGAGCCGGTACCCAGATCCACACACACCGGGGCAACAACCGAAGGGACCAGGGCACCGGTCGGCGGGCCGACAGCCGGATCGGCACAGATCCGGGCCAACTCGGCCAGCGCCACCTCGACCACCTGTTCGGTCTCCGGCCGGGGGATGAGGACCCGCGGGTCAACGGTCAGCTCCAGCGAGCGGAACGGCCAGCGGCCCAAGACGTACTGGAGCGGCTCGCCGGAGCCGCGCCGGGCGACGAGCGCCTCGACCTGTCGGTGGAGCTCACCGGCAGCCAACGGTGCCTGACTTTCCGCCTCCACGAATTCGAGGATCCACCGGGCCTCCCGGGCCGAGCCCAGCCGATCGGCGACCGAAGCCAGCAACGCCGGTCGCCGGTCACCGCGCTCGGTCGTCCCCGGACCCCGGCGTGACTCGACCGAGGGCATCTCAGCCCTCGGCCAACTGGCGGGCACGCTTGTCGGCCATCAGCGCGTCGGTCAGATCGTCGAGGTCCCCCATCAGGATGCGGTCGAGCTTGTGCAAGGTGAGGTGGATCCGGTGATCGGTGACCCGGTTCTCCTTGTAGTTGTACGTCCGGATCTTCTCCGAGCGACCCCCGCCTCCGACCTGGCTGCGGCGGACCGCCGACAGCTCGGCGGCCTGGCGGTCCTGTTCGGCCTTGAGCAGGCGCGACCGCAGCACGATCATGGCCTTGGCCCGGTTCTGGATCTGGCTCTTCTCGTCCTGCATGGCCACCACGATGCCGGTCGGGAGGTGGGTGATGCGCACTGCCGAGTCGGTGGTGTTGACCGATTGGCCCCCGGGACCGGTCGAACGGTAGACGTCGATCTTCAGATCGCTGGGGTTGATGTCCACATCCACCTCTTTGGCTTCCGGCAGCACCGCCACCGAAGCCGCCGAGGTGTGGATCCGTCCCTGGGACTCGGTCACCGGCACCCGTTGCACCCGGTGCGGACCGCCTTCGTGCTCGAGGCGCTGCCAGGCGCCCTCCCCCTTGACCAGGAAGGTGACCTCGTTCAATCCCTCCCGTTCGGAGGGGCTGGACGACAGGACCTCCACCTTCCAGCCCTTGGCTGCCGCGTACCGGGTGTACATGTCGAAGAGGTCCTTGGCGAAGAGGTTGGCCTCTTCCCCACCCTCGGTGCCCCGGATCTCCATGATCACGTTCCGGCCGGCGTTGGGATCCTTGGGCAGGAGTTGGAGCCGGAGCTCCTCCTCGAGGCGACTGATGTCGGCTTCGGCCCGTTCCACCTCGGTCCGGGCCAGGTCCCGCTCGTCGCCGGCCGAGTCGGTGACCATCTCCCGGGCGGTGTCGAGATCGGACTCGGCCTGCTGGAGGCGCCGCCAGGTGCCGACGACTTCTTCCAGCTCCTTGTGGCGGCGGGAGACGTCCCGCAGGCGGCGGGGGTCGGCCGAGACGTTCGGATCGTTCAGCGCGGCAACGACCGTCTCGTACTCCCGTTCGAGTTCGTTCAGGCGGTCGTTCAGCACGAGCCAAGGGTACTGGCCGCCGCCCGGGGCGCCACCGACGCGCTCAACACGGGCGAAGGCCCCCCGTCACACCGGCGGTGGCCGGCGCTTGGCTCAGGAGGCGGGTGGCGCCGTCGGCTTCTTGCGGGCGCCCGACTTGGCATAGCGCTTCTGAAAGCGCTCGACCCGGCCACCCGAGTCGACCAACTTCTGCTTGCCGGTGAAGAACGGGTGGCACTCGTTGCACAGCTCGAGGTGAACGTCGCCCTTGGTGGAGCGGGTCGTGAAGGAATTGCCGCAAGAACAGCGCACCGTGGTTTCGACGTACTTGGGGTGGATGTCGGTTTTCATGAGTTCTCCCTGGTAGTAGCGGCGAGATCGGCCCGCACCGGCCTTCGCAGCCAACGGATCATACCGGTTTGGGCGGCGGCTTCGATCAGTTGGCGGCCGGGCCCTTGGCGATCTCGGCCAGGAACTCGTCGTTGCTCTTGGTGGTGCGGATCTTGTCCAGCAGCAGTTCGAGACCGGCGGCGGCACTGCCGTCGTTGGCCAAGGCGTTCAGCACCCGGCGAAGCTTCCAGACCTGCTGGAGCTGCGACCGGTCGAAGAGCAGCTCTTCGTGCCGGGTCGAGCTGGCGTTGACGTCGATGGCCGGGTAGATCCGACGCTCGGCCAGTCGACGGTCGAGTCGGAGCTCCATGTTGCCGGTGCCCTTGAACTCTTCGAAGATGACCTCGTCCATCTTGGAGCCGGTCTCCACCAGGGCGGTGGCCAGGATGGTGAGCGACCCGCCCTCCTCGATGTTCCGGGCGGCTCCGAAGAACCGCTTGGGTGGGTACAGGGCGCCCGAGTCGACGCCACCGGACATGATCCGGCCGGTGGCCGGTTGGGCCAGGTTGTAGGCCCGGGCCAGTCGGGTGATGCCGTCGAGCATGATCACGACGTCCTGGCCCACCTCCACCAACCGCTTGGCCCGCTCGATGGCCAACTCGGCCACCGCGGTGTGCTCGTCGGACGGACGGTCGAAGGTGGAGGCAACCACCTCGCCCTTGACCGACCGGCGCATGTCGGTCACCTCTTCGGGGCGCTCGTCGACCAGCAGCACCATGAGATGCACCTCGGGGTTGTTGGCCTCGATGGAGTGGGCGATGTGCTTCATCACCGTGGTCTTGCCGGCCTTCGGCGGCGACACGATCAGGCCGCGCTGGCCCTTGCCGACCGGTGACAGCAGGTCGACGATCCGGGTCGTCAGGTTCTCCTTTTCGCCGGGTGCCTCGAGGTCGAGGCGCTCGTCGGGGAAGAGCGGGGTCAGGTCCTCGAAGCGGGGCCGATTTCGGGCCACCTCGGGATCGAGCCCCGACACCGTGTCGATGCGGAGCAGCGCCGGGAACTTCTCGGTATTCCCGGCCGGGCGGCACGCCCCCTCGAGGTAGTCCCCCTTGCGAAGGGCGAATCGCCGGGCCTGGCTGATGGAGACGTAGACATCCTTGGAGGATGGGAGGTAGCCGTCGCAGCGGAGAAACCCGTAACCCTCGTCGCGGAGGTCGAGCAGGCCGCGGACGGGGAGGAGCTCACCCTGGTATTGCTGCTCCTGGTTGCCACCCGCCCCCTGGAGGTCGCGCTCTCCGGCTTCACCGGGCCGATCACGGCCCCGGCGCCGGCGGTTGTTGCGCCGGTTGCCGGCGTCATCGCTCCCGCCCTGCCGGTTGTCCTGGGTCCCCTGCCGGTTGCCCTGGTTGTTCTGACGGTTGCCTTGATTGTTCTGGTTGTTCTGGCGGCCGCCCTGGTTGTTCTGGCCGGGCTGGCCCTGGCCGTTCCGACGGGCGTCGGGGGCCACTTCGGTGGCCGTGGTCGCCGATCCGTCGCCACCCGCCGTCGCCGACTCCGGAGCCGGATCATCGAGCTCGGCGGCCTCGAACTCGGTGGTTTTTGCGTCATCGTCAGGTCCGAAGGAGAGGGTGACCGGCGGGCGTCGCCCGGATCCCCGACTCGCCCGGGCTCCGTCGCCGGCCTCGTCTCCGGCAGGATCGGACCGGTCCGAGGTCGAGCTCCCGCCCGAATCCGGAGTTGCGCCGTTGCCGCTGCCGTTGGTGGAGCCGGAAACCCGGCCACCATCGTCGGCTCGGGAATTGGCGGTGCCGTCGCCATCCACCGATACTCCGGTGGCCTTCAAAATGCCGTCGATCATGTCTGCTTTTTTGGTCCGGGTGGTGGTCTTTACAGACAGGGCCTGCGCGATGGCGTGAAGCTCATCGCGTTCTTTGCCTTCCAACACCGAGCGCTCGAGCTGCTGTTCCGCAGTCATCGGCCTCCTCGTTTCGAATGTCCTCGTTTGGAGGATGGATCGGAGCCATCCTCCAAGGAATCAGGGGCGGGGAGTTGAGTACACCGGGCAACAGGCCCCCGTCTACAACTCCCACCTACGCCGTGTACAGGCTGGTCGCACAGTCAGGAGTGCGAATCAGGGGATCCCGCCCAGGTACCCGAACGGGCACAGCTGGAAGCGAAGGTGTACCCATGATACCTGCCCGCCCGCCGAACGGCAACAACACCCAGTTGGCGCCCCCTACAGGCCGAGCTCGGCGAGCACCGCCCCCAGGTCGGCATCGATCACCGTCGGAACCGAGATCTGGCTGATGGCGATGTCTGGATCCTTCAAACCATGGCCGGTCAACACGCACACCACGGTGGCACCGGGACCGACGCCCTCCGGGAGCCCCGTCTTCAAGAGACCGGCCACCGATGCCGCCGACGCCGGCTCGCAGAATACCGACTCCTCGCTGGCCAGGAACCGGTAGGCCTCGAGAATCTCGTCGTCGGTGACGGCGGCGATGCCGCCGCCCGACTCGCTCGCCGCCGAGGTGGCCCCGTACCAGCTGGCCGGGTTGCCGATCCGGATGGCGGTCGCCACCGTCTCGGGGAATTCGATCGGGTGCCCCTCGACGATGGGCGCGGCGCCGGCGGCCTGGAACCCCAACATCCGGGGCAGGCGGGTGGACCTTTCTGCCGCTTTGAACTCCAGATACCCCTTCCAGTAGGCGGTGATGTTCCCGGCGTTGCCCACCGGGATGCAGTGCACGTCGGGGGCGTCGCCGAGGGCGTCCACGATCTCGAAGGCCCCCGATTTCTGTCCCTCGATCCGGTAGGGATTGACGGAGTTCACCACGGTGACCGGCGCTCGCTCGCCCAGGTCGCGGACGATGGCCAGCGCCTGGTCGAAATTCCCCCGGACCTGGAGAACCCGAGCTCCGTGGATGAGCGCCTGGGCCAACTTGCCCAGTGCGATGTGCCCTTCGGGAATCAGCACCGCGCAGGTGAGACCGGCCCGGGCGGCGAAGGCGGCCGCCGACGCCGAGGTGTTGCCCGTCGAAGCACAGACCACCGCCTTGGCGCCCTCTTCGGCGGCCTTGGAGATGGCCACCGTCATCCCCCGGTCCTTGAACGACCCGGTGGGGTTGGCTCCCTCCACTTTGAGGAACACCCTCGCCCCGACCCGGGCCGACAATCGGGGGGCCGGGAGCAGCGGCGTCCCGCCTTCGAGCAGGGTGACCACCGGGGTGGTCCCCGACACCGGCAGGAACTCGCGGTACTCCTCGATCACCCCACGCCAGGCGGTGGCGGGTCGGTCGGTCATGTGGCGTCTTCTCCAAAGACCCGGATGGTGCTGCCGACCCGCTTCACCGCGTCGAGGGCGGCCAGCGCGTCGATCGTCTCGTTCATATCACCCTCCCGGGCGGCATGGGTGAGGAAGATCAACCTGGCCAGCCCGATGAGCTCGTCTTCCTCGATCTGCTCCATGGACCGGATCGAGACGTTGTGGTCACCGAACACGGCGCTCACCAGACCCAGGACACCCGGACGGTCCTCCACGTCGATGGTCAGGTAGTACGCCGACCGGAGGTCGGCCACCGGGTAGATGCGTCCCGGACGTCGCTCGGCGACCAGAGAGGTGGTCCCGGCCAACAGGTTTCGGGTGGCGTCGATCAGGTCGCCCACCACCGCGCTGGCGGTGGGCAGGCCGCCGGCGCCCTGGCCGTAGAGCATCAGCTCTCCGGCCCACTCCCCCTCGATGAAGACCGCGTTGAACGCATCCCGCACCCCGGCCAGCGGATGGGACTTGGGGACCATGGCCGGATGGACCCGGGCGGAGATCTCGTCCTCCCCGATCCGCTCCACGACGGCCAGCAGCTTGACGACGTAGCCGAACCGATCGGCAAACTCGATGTCCACCGATCCGATGTGGGTGATCCCCTCGCGGGGCACCTCGGCGGTGACGACGTCGTACCCCATGGCCACCCCGGCGAGGATGGCGGTCTTCGCCGCGGCGTCGTGGCCCTCGACGTCGGCGGTGGGATCCCGTTCGGCCAAGCCCAGCTCCTGGGCGCGGGCCAGGACCTCGGCGTACTCGGTCCCGTCGTCGGACATCTTGGTCAGGATGAAGTTGGTGGTCCCGTTGACGATCCCCATCACCCGCTGGATCCGCTCGCCGGTCAACGACTCACGCAACACCCGGACCAGAGGAATGGCTCCGGCCACCGCCGCCTCGTAGATGAGGTCCACCCCGCGCTGGTTGGCCACCGCCCGCAGGGCGATGCCCTCGGGCGAGGCCAACAGCTCCTTGTTGGCGCTGACCACGGGTTTTCCGGATTCCAGCGCCGTCCGGATCAGGCTGCCGGCGGGCTCCAACCCACCGATCAACTCGACGACGATATCGATCGAGGGGTCGGCGACCAACGAGGCGGCGTCGTCGGTGAGGAGCACGGTCGCCACGTGGTCGGGCCGGGCCCGCGACAGGTCGGCCACCGCCACCCCCGCAATTTCGATGCGGGCCCCACTTTGGCGGCTCAGATCATCGGCTCGGGAGAGGAGATGGGCGACCAGAGAAGCGCCGACCGCGCCGCAACCGAGAATGGCGACCCGCACCACGGGCGCAGAGGGGCGGTCCGAGGTCATCGGATCACGCTACCGCCTGGCCCGGGAACCGAGAGGCGATCAGAGGTCGAGCCGGGTCAGGTCGTCGAGCGACTCGCGGCGGACCACGGTGCGGGCCACCCCCCCGGACACGAAGATCACCTCCGGTCGCGGGACCTTGTTGTAGTTCGACGCCATGGAGTACCCGTAGGCACCGGTGACCGGGGTGGCGACGATGTCACCCACCTGGAGATCGTCGGGGACGAACCCTTCCGCAACGACTACGTCGCCGGTCTCGCAGTGTTTGCCCACCAGCCGGATCGCCATGGGCCGCTCGGCCTCCACTTCCCGGGGCAGAAATGCCTCGTAACCGCTCCCGTACAGCACCGGGCGCGGGTTGTCGCTCATCCCACCGTCGACCGATACGTAGGTCCGGTAACCCGGGACGTCCTTCACGGTGCCAACCGTGTAGAGGGTGGCCCCGGCCGCCGCCACGATGGCGCGGCCGGGCTCGGCCGAGATCCGCACCGAGGCGGGGATGCCGGCATCCAGGCAGGCAGCCTTGACCCGGGCCGCCCACTGGGCCATCGGCGGGGCCTCCTCGCCGTTGACGTAGGCGACGCCCAGGCCGCCGCCGACCACCAACTCCGGGAGGCCGAGCGGGGCAAAGAACGCCGCCAACACCTCGACGGCCCGGACGAACGGGGCGAGGGCGAAGACCTGGCTCCCCAGATGGGCGTGGATGCCGGCGAACTCGACGACGCCCGCATCATCGAGGGACGTCAGGCGCTCCACGGCCCGCCCGGCGGCGCCGGATGCCAGGCCGAACCCGAATTTCGAGTCGTCCTGGCCGGTCTGGACGTACCGGTGGGTGTGCACCTCGACCCCCGGGGTGATCCGGGCCAGGACCTTGGGAGGGGGCGGGGGCGGTTCGTCGGCGCCCAAGCCCTTCGACCGCTCGGCGACCAACGTCTCGATCCGATCGATCTCGTCGAAGGAGTCCACCACGATGCGACCGATGCCGACCGCCAAGGCGCTGGCGAGTTCGGCTTCGGACTTGTTGTTGCCGTGGAAGACCAGACGGTCGGCGGGAACGCCGGCGGTGAGGGCCACGTGGAGCTCGCCCCCGGTGGAAACGTCGAGGTGCATGCCCTCTTCGTATGCCAGTCGGGCCATGGCGACGCAGAGAAAGGCCTTGGTGGCGTAGGACACCCCGTCACCCCACGCCTCCACCGCCTCGCGACAGCGGATGCGAAGATGCTCTTCGTCGTAGACGAACAAGGGGGTTCCGTGCTCTTCGGCCAACTCCACCAGATCGACGCCGCCGACGCTCAGCCGGCCGTCGCCGTCGATGGTGGCGGTGGCGGGGAGGATGCGGCGCTCGACCGGATCGGTGGGGCCCATCGCTACATCACCTCCGGCGCCGACACTCCGAGCAGGCCCAACCCGATGGCCAAGCCGATCCGGGTGCCCTCCACCAGCCACAGGCGGGCTTGGGTCAGAGCCGGGTCCACATCCTCGGCCAGAATCGGGCAGTCGTGGTAGAAGCCGTGGAAATCCCCGGCCAGACGCCGGACCCAGGTGGTCACCTTGGTCGGGGCCCGATCGACCGCCGCCACGGCCACCACCTCGGGAAGCTCCTCCAGATCCCGGATCAGCTCGAGTTCGCGGTGATGGGTGAGGAGAGAAAGGTCGGCGTCCTCCAGGGGCCCCCGCATCACCCCGCGCTCGATGGCCTTCCGGGCCACGCCGCCGATCCGGGCATTGGCCATCTGCACGTAGAAGACGGGGTTCTCCACGGATTGCTCGCGGACGCCGGCCAGGTCGAAGGTGGTGGCCTGATCGAGGGTGGTCATGAGGCTCAAGATCCGGGTGGCGTCGGCGCCGATGTCGGCGACCAGCGAATCCAGCGAGATGGCGGTCCCGGCCCGCTTGCCCATTTTCACCCTGTCGTCACCATCCACCACCGAGACCATCTGTCCGAGTTTTACCTCGAGCCGTCCCCTCGGGACCCCGAGGGCTTCGACTCCGGCCATCAGGCCGGCGACCTGGCCATGGTGATCGGCGCCGAAGATGTCGATGACCCGATCGAAGCCCCGGATGAGGAACTTGTCGCGGTGATAGGCGATATCGCCGGCCAGGTAGGTGGCATCTCCGTCCGACTTGCGCAGCACCCGGTCGCGGCTGTCACCGAGTTCGGTCGTCCGGAACCAGGTGGCCCCGTCCTCTTCGAAGACCAGGCCCTTGTCGGCCAGCAGGGCGATGGTCTCGTCCACCGCGCCGCTCTCCTCGATGGAGGCCTGGCTGTACCACTCGTCGAACTCGATGTGCACCGACGCCAGGGTGGCCCTGATCATCTCGAGGATGCGGTCCGCCGCCCAGCGCCCGGCGACGACGACGTCATCGGGCCCGTCGTAGACGTCGGCCAACTCGGTGATGTACACGCCCTGATACCCGTCCTCGGGAACCGGGGTGCCGTGGTGACGGGCCAGCAGGCTCTCGCCCAGGGTGCGGATCTGGGCCCCGGTGTCGTTCACGTAGTACTCACGGCTCACCTGATAACCGGCTCGGGCCAGCATCCGGGCCAGCGAATCGCCGTAGCTCCCCCACCATCCGTTGCCTACGTGGATCGGTCCGGTCGGGTTGGCGGAGAGGAATTCGACCAGGACCCGCTCGCCGTGCCCGATGTCGGGGCGGGCGTAGCCGTCCGCGCCTTCCCGCACGACTTCGGCGAGGGCGTCATGAAGCCACCCGGTGTCGAGGCGGAAGTTGATGAACCCGGGACCGGCAACCTCCACCGACAGGGTATGGGCCGGAAGGTGAGCGGTGAGTTCCCCGACCAGGGACTCGGCCAACTTCCGGGGATTCGTCCCGGCTTTCTTGGCCGTCACCAGGGCGATATTCGTCGACCAGTCCCCGTGCTCCCGGCGGGCCGGCCGTTCGAGAAACACGTCGTCGGGATCGACGGCGACGTCCAGACCGTCGGCGGCGGCGGCCGCCGCGAGGGCGCGACTGACGGACTCGGCGAGCTGATCACGGATGGGCATGCTGTAAGGGAGAATACGTCGTTGGGGCCAGTCGGTCGGTTGACGGCGGGGTGTGACGATCGGCGGCAGACTACAGTTGGTGGTTCGGTGGTGCGGTTCCACGGTCATCTGGCCGGGTTGCGGCCCCGCCCGCTGCCCTCGTAGCTCAGCGGATAGAGCATTGGCCTCCGAAGCCATGTGCGCAGGTTCAATTCCTGCCGAGGGCGCCATTCGGCGAGACGTTGGCTCACGCCCTCGGGGATCCGCGAGGCTTTTCGGCCAGCACGATTTCGGTGTCGCCGGGCCAATCCCAGAACAGCCCGCCGGGTGACCGCGCCAACAGGAGGGCTTCCACCTCTCGGGTGAAAGCGTCCAACCGTGCACCGAAGAGATGGGGTGCCGACGAAGACATGGAAAGGTAGCCGGAGACCACGCTCTGGCGGTCCCGGATCAGGTCCGGCTTCCCCGGAGAGAAGACGGAACGGGAAGCACCGAAGCGGGTCCGGATCAGGACTTCTTGGAAGCGATGGGTCCGGACCGGCGTCGAGCCCTGGCCGGCCCGCCGGGTGGAGCCCAGGTACTTCTCGACCAGCGCCTTGATCTCGTCGTGGGGGATGGGCGGCGGTCCCGGGCTGCTGGGCCAAGGTCGGTCGGCGACGGTGTGGACGATGAGGGCCATCGCACCGCCCGGCTCCAGCAGGTCGTAGACCGCCTCGGCGACCCGTAATTCGTCGGTCCAGTGAAAGGACTGTCCGAAGGTCACCAATCGGTGAGGGCCGGGAGCCGGCTCCGGCAGATCCTCGGCCAGAGCCTGCACCCAGCGGACGTTGCCGATGCCTTCGGCGGCGGCGGCCCCGCGGGCCTCGGTGAGCATGTCGGGATCGGGATCGATGGCTACCACCTGGTCGAAAAGTGGCGCCAACCTCACCGAGAGGATCCCCGGCCCGCAGCCCACGTCGAGAAGGCTGCCCGTCCGGTCGAGGCCGAGCTCCCGGGTCAAGACATCCTCCAGCTCCGGCGAGTACCGCGGGCGACCCGGGCGGTAGTGGGGGGCGGCTCCCCGGTAGATGGTGGGGTCGTACGGCACCTCTTCAGGATGACACTCGCCCGCCGTTCTCGGCCCATGGGGGACAGCGGCGGCGACGACGTCGGCGTGGACCCGAGCCGGGAGAGGCGGCCTACGCTGGCCGACTATGCCGACCCAGATCGCAGTCATCGGAGGCTCCGAAGCGGCCCCTCCGCAGATGGCCGCGGCGGAAGCCATCGGCGCCGCCCTGGCGTCGGCCGGAGCCATCGTCGTCTGTGGTGGCCTCGGTGGGGTGATGGCCGCCAGCTGCCGGGGGGCCAAGGCGGCAGGTGGGCTGACCGTCGGCATCCTGCCCGGCGACGACCCGTCAGCCGCCAATCAGTGGGTCGACGTGGCCATCGCCACCGGACTCGGCGAAGCCCGCAACGCGCTAGTGGTGGGATCCGCAGCTGTGGTCATCGCGGTCGACGGGGAGTACGGCACCCTCTCGGAGATCGCGCTGGCGCTTCGAGCCGGCACTCCGGTGGTCGGGGTCGGGACCTGGTCGCTGGCTCGGCCGA
>DASZNG010000090.1:0-4705 GCA_035551535.1 Acidimicrobiales bacterium
GCGGTACTGGCGCACCAACTCGGCGGTGGAACCGTCCTGATCGGAAAGATCCGGCTCGCCGGGGTCGATGAGGGCCGGGGCCAGCTGCTTGGCCATCACCTTGCCCAGCTCGACGCCCCACTGGTCGAACGAGTCGATTCCCCAGATGACCCCCTCGGTGAACACGGTGTGCTCGTAGAGGGCGACCAGCTGGCCGAGCACCGACGGGGTCAGCTTGGGGGCCACGATGGTCGAGCTCGGGCGGTTGCCGGGCATCACCTTGTGGGGCACCAGCGCCGGCGGGGTCCCGTCGGCGGCCACCTCCTCGGCGGTGCGCCCGAAGGCCAGCACCTTCGACTGGGCGAAGCAGTTGGCCATCAGCAGGTCCTGCTGGTCGCCGGTCTCATGGGTGGAGTTGACGAAACCGATGAAGTCGCAGGGAATGAGCTTGGTGCCCTGGTGGATCAACTGGTAGAAGGCGTGCTGCCCGTTGGTTCCCGGCTCCCCCCAGAAGATCTCCCCGGTCTGGCCGGTGACCGGCGAGCCGTCCCGCTTGACCGACTTGCCGTTCGACTCCATGGTCAACTGCTGCAGATAGGCCGGGAACCGGGCCAGGCGCTGGCTGTAGGGCAGCACCGCATGGGTCTGGGCCCCGAAGAAATTGTTGTACCAGACGTTGAGCATCCCCTGGATGACCGGCAGGTTGGCCTCGAGCGGGGTGGTGAGGAAATGCTGGTCGATGGCGTGGAAGCCGGCCAGCATCTCGGCGAAGGCCTCCGGGCCGATGGCCACCATCAGGGAGAGGCCGATGGCCGAATCGTAGGAGTAGCGGCCGCCCACCCAGTCCCAGAACCCGAACATGTTGGCCGGGTCGATGCCGAACTCGGTGACCCCCGCCTCATTGGTGGAGACGGCCACGAAGTGCTTGGCCACCGCCTCTTTCCCCGCCCCCAACCCGGCCAGCAGCCAGTCTCGGGCGGCGGCGGCGTTGGTCAGGGTCTCGAGGGTGGTGAACGTCTTGGAGCTGACCACGAACAGGGTCCCGGCCGGATCCAGGTCGCGGGTCTTGTTGGAGAGGTCGACCGGGTCGATGTTGGAGACGAACCGGCAGGTGATGTCCGGGGTGGCATAGTCGAACAGGGCCTCGTGGGCCATGGCCGGGCCGAGGTCCGATCCCCCGATCCCGATGTTGACCACCGCCGAGATCCGCTGCCCGGTGTGGCCGGTCCACTCCCCCGAGCGGATCCGGCGGGACACCTCCCCCATCCGATCGAGCACCTCATGGACTTCGGCGACCACGTCTTCGCCGTCCACCACCAGGTGCGCATCCCTGGGCATCCGGAGGGCCACGTGGAGGACGGCCCGGTCCTCGGTGGTGTTGATGTGCCGGCCGGCGAACATCGCGTTCCGCCGGGCTTCCACCCCCGCGGCCCGGGCCACGGCCATGAGCGCGGCCAGGGTCTCGTCGGTGGCCCGGTGCTTGGAGTAGTCGAGCCGGAGGTCGGCGGCGCTGGCCGTCATCCGGGTCCCCCGCCCGGGGTCGGCGGCGAACAGGTGGCGCAGGTCCTCGGCGCCGACCTTCTCGAAATGCCCGGCCAGGAGTCGCCACTCGGGGGTGGCGGTGACGTCCTCAGCTGCGACTGCCGACATGACGGCCTCCGTTCACGTTGCCCTCGGATCGACCCGGAATTCCGGGTGCTCTCCGCACCGTACTGCGGGCGAATCCGACCCGGTGGCCGGCTCAGCTGGTCGGGGTCAAGGTGGGGGTGTCGGTGGGTTCACCCGAGGGTTCGGACTCGGGTTGGATGCCCGATGCCGCGGCCACCCCGGCGCCCACGCCCTCCCGTCTGGCTGCCGCCTCGGCGTTGGCTTGCCGGCTGGCGGCCCGGGCGTTGGCCTTGGCCTCGCCGTGCCGGACCATGGTGTTGGCGGCGTCGGCGTCCTTGATGGTCAGGGCGACGCAGGCGCCGATGAGGGCGATGCCGGCGGCAGTGAGGAACGCCGCGTGGTAGGCCCAGAGGTTGCCGGTGAGGTGACCCCCGACCACGTGGGTGGTGCCGATCAGGGCCAGCACGGTGGTGAGGATGGCCACCCCCACCGCGCTCCCGAGTTGCCGTTCGCTGTTGAACAGGGAGGAGGCGTTGCCGGTCTCGGCCCGGGAGATGGTGGCGAAGGACGCCGCCTGACTGGAGATGAAGACCTGGGCCATACACAGCCCCAAGGTGAACATCAGCAGCCGCATCCACCACAGGTCGGTGCTGAACCCGATGAGGGTCATCAACCCGATGGAGATCGACACCCCCACCAGCCCGGAGGCGATCAGCCGGCGGGGCCCGATGACCGGGTAGAAGAACCGGCTGGCCAGCTGGGCGCCGATCATGATGCCAATGGCCTCGGGGAAGGTGTTCAACCCCGACTGCAGCGCCGAGAGCCCGAGGGCCAGCTGGAAGAACAGGGGCACGGTGAACAGCACCCCGAGAAACGCCATCACCGACAGGATCAACACCAGGCTGGCCGAGCGGAACAGCCGGTTGGTGAACAGCCGGAGGTGGACCAGGGGCGCCTTGGTCCGCAGCTCGACCCGGATCATCACCGCGATCATCACCACCCCTGCGGCGATGGCTCCGAGGATCAACGGGGACCCCCAGCCCCGGGTCGGGGCGTCGCTGATCCCGAACATCAAGAGGGCGAAGCCGAAGCCGGCCAGGATGAAACCGGGGATGTCGAAGCGGCCGACCGACGCCTCCCGCTGCTCGTCCAGGAAGACCAGGCCGAACAGGAAGGCCAGGATCCCGATGGGGAGGTTCACGAAGAACACCCAGCGCCACGACAGGTCGGTGACCAGCAGCCCACCCAGCACCGGGCCCACCGCCGGGGCGACGGCGGTCGGAACGGTGAGGATGCTCGACGCCCGCACCCGCTCGGCGGGAGGAAAGGCCCGGAACAGCATGGCCATCCCCACCGGGGTGAGCATGCCGCCGCCCACCCCCTGGATGACCCGGTAGAGGACCAGTTCGGAGAGGGAGTTGGCCGTGCCGCACAGCACCGAGGCGGCAGTGAAGATGGTGATGGCGGTGAGGAGTACCCGCTTCATGCCGAACCGGTCCCCCAGCCACCCGGCGGCGGGGATGAAGACGGCCAGGCTGACCAGGAAGCCGATCGCCACCGAGTCGAGGCTGGATGTCCGTTCGTGGAACTGCCGGCCGATGCTGGGCAGGGCCACGTTGACGATGGTGATGTCCATGATGCTCATGAACATGGCGGAGACGAAGACCACGCTCACGGCGATCTTCTGGCTGATGTGAATCCGAGGCATGAAGTCCTTCAACTAACAGGTCGTCGTCCCGGTCCGCGACAAAACCGGGCCCTCCAAGAGGTCTACTACTGCCAACGCCCCAGGTCCGCTGATCATTCCGGCGATCTTGGCGGCGGCCACCGGCACCGAGCGGCGTCATCCGGCCACGTTGGATGGGCGTCCGGCCACGGAGCCGGCCCGGCCCCGTCGGGACATCGAACGTTCTCCCCTACGATCCCGGCATCGGTGTCGAAATTCGGCGATCGCATCCGTCGTAGGAATGAGGGTCGTACACCCGGCCTGTGGAAATCGCCGATGCCGCGTTGACCGGAAAGGACGGAAATCATGGAAGAGATCGTCACGGCGGCCCCCTCCGGGCCCTCATCCCGAGGCGACGGCCACGCCACCCCCGACTGGCTGATCCTCTCCCTGGTGTGCCTGGCCCAGTTCATGGTGATCCTGGACGTCTCCATCGTGAACGTGGCCCTGCCGTCCATCCAGAAGACCCTGGGCTTCTCCGAGGTGAACCTCCAGTGGGTGGTGACGGCCTACGCCCTGACCTTCGGCGGGTTGTTGCTGTTCGGCGGCCGGTTGGCCGACCTGTTCGGGCGCAAGCGGATCTTCCTGCTCGGCCTGGTCCTCTTCACCGGGGCCAGCCTCCTGGGCGGATTTGCCCAGAACCAGGCGACCCTCATCATCGCCCGCGCCCTCCAGGGAGTGGGAGGCGCGGTCCTGTCGCCGGCCACCCTGACCATCCTGACCGTCACCTTCACCGAGGCGCGGGCCCGGGCCAAGGCACTCGGAGTCTGGACGGCGGTGGCGGCAGGCGGTGGAGCCGCCGGGGCGCTCTTCGGAGGGATCCTGACCGATCTGCTGTCGTGGCGATGGATCCTGTTCGTCAACGTCCCCATCGGCATCGCCGCCTTCTTGCTGGCCCGCTTCTACCTGAGGGAATCGCGGGCCGAGGGCGAGCGCCAGCACCTCGACATCGCCGGCTCACTGACCGTCACCGCCGGGCTCATCGTCCTGGTCTACGGCATCGTCAGCACCGACCGCCACGCCTGGGGATCGTCCCCGACCATCATCACCCTGGCCATCGCCGCCGTCCTCCTCACCGCCTTCGTGTTCATCGAGGGCCGATTGGCCGCCCACCCGCTGATGCCCCTCCGGCTGTTCAGATCTCGGGCCGTGCGCGGGGCCAACCTGGCGATGTTCCTGGTCGGGGCGGCCATGTTCGCCATGTGGTTCTTCCTCACCCTCTACCTCCAACAGGTGCTCGGCTACAGCCCGCTGGTCACCGGGTTCACCTTTTTGCCCCAGACCGCGGCCATCGCCATCGGGGCCACCCTGGCCGGTCGGCTGGTACCCAAATTCGGGCCCCGACCGCTCATCGTGGCCGGTGGCCTGCTGGCGGCCGGCGGCCTGTACTGG
>DASZNG010000091.1:0-2253 GCA_035551535.1 Acidimicrobiales bacterium
TGATCGACCCAGCGACCGAGCGACCGAAGCGGTGACAACGTGTCAGTGATCGTGGTAGGCATCGAGCAACGAGACGCCCCGCTGCACCTGCTCGAGCAGGTGGCGGTCACCGAGGCCGCGCTGCCCAAGGCGCTCGCCACCCTGCGGGACCGGTCGAACCTGTCGGAAGCCGTCATCCTCTCCACCTGTCTGCGGACCGAGGTCTACGCGGTGGTCGAGCGGTTCCACGACGGGGTGGACGAGCTCCGGGAGTTCCTGGCCATCATGGGCGACACCACCGTCGACGCCCTGGGCGAGTACCTGACCATCCGGTTCGACGACGATGTCGCCGACCACGTGTTCACCGTGGCCTCCGGGCTCGACTCGGCGGTGCTCGGGGAGTCCGAGGTGCTCGGCCAGGTACGCCGGGCGTGGGAGAAGGCCCAGCGCGAGCGAGCCTCCGGCCCGGTGCTGGGCGCGCTGTTCCGGCATGCGGTGGAGACCGGCAAGCGGGTGCGGTCGGAGACGGCCATCGCCCGGGGCATCACCTCGCTGTCCCACGGGGCGGTGGCGCTGGCCGCCAAGCATGCCGCCGGCGGCCTGACCGGCGCTCGGGTGTTGGTCGTCGGGGCCGGGGAGATGGGCGACGGGGTGGTCCAGGCGCTGGCCGTCCACCGGCCGGCGTCGGTGGTGGTGGCCAACCGCACGGCCACCCGGGCCGACACCGTGATCGCCGGGCTTCCCGACGGACTGGCGGCCGGGGCCCGGGCTGTCCCGCTCACCGACCTGGGGCCGGAGCTCGATGGGGCCGATGTGGTCTTCACCTCGGTGAGCACCGTCCGTCCCATCGTGGAGCGTTCGTTGCTGGAGGCGACCGTGTCCCGGCGGACCGCCGCCGAGCCCTTGCTGGTGGTGGACCTCGGGGTGCCCCGTAACGTGGAGCCGTCGTCCTCCGACCTCGACGGGGTGACCCTGCTGGACATGGACGCCCTCCGGGCGGCCGTCGAGGGGGCGCTCTCCGGGCGCCAGGGCGAGGTGAGTCACGCCCGAGAGATCGTGGGCGACGAGGTGGAGCGGTACCGGGCGTCGTCCCGGGCCCGGGGGGCGGCGCCGGTGGTCTCGGCGCTGCGGGCCCAGGTCGAAGAGGTGCGGCAGGCCGAATTCGACCGGCAGCGGGCCAAACGCTCCGACCTCACCGACGAACAGTGGGACCAGGTGGACACCGTGACCCGGGCCATGGTGGCCAAGCTGTTGCACCAGCCCACGGTGACGCTCAAGGACGCCGTCGGCACCCCTCGGGGGGAGCGGCTGATCGAGTCGCTACGAACCCTGTTCGACCTCTAGGCCGGTGACCGAGCCTGCTGTCGTCCGACTGGCCACTCGGGGTTCACCGCTGGCCCTCTGGCAGGCCCGCCGGGTGGCCTTCCTGCTGGAGGCCTCGGGAGTCGCGACCTCGTTGGTCACGGTGGAGACCGAAGGCGACCGCCGGACCGGTGTGGCGCTGCATGCCATCGGGGGACAGGGCGTCTTTGTCAAAGAGGTCCAGGCCGCGGTCCTCCGGGGCGAGGCCGACGCCGCCGTCCACTCGGCCAAGGACCTGCCCGCCGCCGCCGAGTTGCAGGCGCCGGGCTTGACGTTGGCCGCCTTCCCCGAGCGGGCCGACCCCCGCGACCTGCTGGTCGGGGCCACCCTCGACACCCTGGGCTCCGGTTCCCGGGTGGCCACCGGCTCGGCCCGGCGGCGGGTGCAGCTGGCCAACCTGCGGCCCGACCTGCTGTTCAGCGATCTCCGGGGGAACCTGGCCACCCGCCTCTCGGTTGGCGTCGACGGCACCGGCGACGTGGCCGCGGTGGTGGTGGCGGTGGCCGGGGTCGAGCGCCTCGAATGGACCGCCCCCGCGGGGCTGGAGACCGAAGTCCTCGACCCGATGGTGATGCTTCCCCAGGTGGGCCAGGGCGCCCTGGCCGTCGAGTGCCGGGAGGACGATTCGGCGATCCGGTCGGCCCTGGCCGTCATCGACGATCCGTCGATTCGCCGGGTGGTGACCGCCGAGCGCTCGTATCTGGCCGAGCTCGGCGGGTCATGCACCCTGCCGGTCGGGGCCTACGGGACCCTGGCCGATGACGACCGCGGCGACCGCCGGGACACCGGCGAAGGCGGCGACGGCGAGGACGACCGGGCGATGACCCTTTCAGGGATGATGGCCAGCGAAGACGGCCGGATGGTGTTGCGCCACACCGCCTCCGGCGACGATCCCGAAAAGCTGGGCCGGGC
>DASZNG010000092.1:0-6762 GCA_035551535.1 Acidimicrobiales bacterium
CGGCTCCGCCGAGGTAGGGATGCAACACCTCGGGGAGCGCCACCGAGCCGTCGGGCTGCCGGCCCGACTCCACCAGCGCCGCCCAGATCCGCGGCCAGGCCAGCGCCGAGCCGTTCAGGGTATGGACGAAGGCCGGCGGCCCCCCCTCGGATGGTCGGAACCGGATGTTCCCCCGCCGGGCCTGGTAGTCGCGGAACCAGCTGATCGAAGACACCTCCAGCCACTGGTCGACCCCGGGGGCGTACACCTCGAGGTCGAAGGTGCGGGCCGACGAGATCCCGAGGTCGCCGGCGCAGAGGTCGAGCACCCGGTACTGGAGCCCGAGCTCCACCAGCAACGACTCGGCCCGGGCCACCAGGTCGGCGTGGACCGCCGAAGCCTGGTCGGGGGTGGCGTAGGCGAACAGCTCCACCTTCTCGAACTCGTGCACCCGGAGCAGTCCCCGGGTGTCCCGCCCGGCCGCCCCCGACTCCCGGCGAAAGCAGGGGGTGGCCGCCGTCAACCGCACCGGCAGCTCGTCCTCGTCGAGGATGTCGCCCCGGGCCATGGAGGTGAGGGGGGCCTCGGCGGTGGGGATGGCCCACAGGTCGTCCCGCTCGAGGTGGTAGGCGTCGTCGGCGAATTTCGGGAGCTGGCCGGTCGCCACCATGGTCTCGGTCCGGACCAGGGTCGGGGGGCGGATCTCCTCGAAGGCGTCGGCGTGACGGTCGAGGGCGAAGCTGGTGAGGGCCCGCACCAGGCGGGCGCCGAACCCCCGGTAGAGCGGGAACATCGAGCCCGACAGCTTGGCCCCCCGCTCCATGTCCAGGATCCCCAGCGCCGCGCCGATCTCCCAGTGGGGAACCCGTTGGGCCTCGCCGTAGGTGGGGGCGACCCCGGGCCAGCTGCGGACGAGGACGTTGTCCTCGGGGCCGGCCCCGTCGGGGGCATCGTCGGCCGGGAGGTTGGGCAGGTAGAGCAGCGCCTCCCGCACCGCCTCCTGGGCCCGGGCGGCGTGGTGGTCGAGATCGGTCTCCTGGACGCCGAGGGCTCGGCTCCGGGCGGTCAGCTCCCCGGCCACATCGGCGTCGCCGGCGCGGCGGGCCTCGCCCACCTGTTGGGACAGCGCCTTCACCTGGGCCCGGAGATCGTCGCGGCGCCCGACGGTCGAGCGGGCGGCGGCGTCCAGCCCGAGGAGCCGATCGATCTCCGCCGGATCCACCCCCCGGCGGCCCAGCGCCTTCTTCGCCCCGTCGGCGTCTTCCCTGACCAGCCGGATATCGATCATGACGACATCACGGTAGCGTGACCGCCCGTGGAGAATGTCACCGACGGCCAGGCACCGGTGGTCGTCTGTGACGGGTTGGTGGTCCGTTACGGGGGTCTGGTCGCCGTCGACGCGCTCTCCTTCCGGGCCGGCGCCGGTGAGGTGGTGGCGCTGCTCGGGCCCAACGGGGCCGGCAAGACCAGCACCGTCGAGTGCTTCGAGGGCTACCGGCAACCGTCCGCCGGCTCGGTCACCGTCCTCGGCCTCGACCCCCGGCGCAACCACACCGCCCTGGTCCCCCGGATTGGGGTCATGCTGCAACGGGGCGGCGTCTACCCGATGCTCGGCCCGGTCCAGGTGCTCCATCTGTTCGCCAAGTACTACGACGACCCCGAGGATCCCGACGCCCTGGTCGACCTGGTCGGGTTGGCCGGGGTACAGCGCACCCCCTGGCGGCGGCTGTCGGGAGGCGAGCAACAGCGGCTGTCGCTGGCCCTCGCCCTGGTCGGCAAGCCCGAGGTGGTGTTCCTCGACGAGCCCACTGCCGGAGTCGACCCCGAGGGCCGGGTGGTGGTGCGGGAGATCGTCGCCGGCCTCCGCCGACGGGGGATCTGCGTCATCCTCACCACCCACGAACTGGCCGAGGCCGAGCGGCTGGCCGACCGGGTGGTGATCATCGACCACGGCCGGAAACTGGCCGAGGACACCCCGGCCGGACTGGCCGCCGGCACCGCCGACGGCTCGATCCGGTTCACCACCGACCCCGGGCTCGACACCGCCGCCCTCGCCCTGGCCGTCGGGAGCGGCACCGCCATCGACGAGGAGGGCCCCGGCATCTACCGCCTCCACCCGGCGACCGGGACCGACAACCCGGCGGTGGTGGCCGCCCTGGCCGGGTGGCTGGCCGAGCGCGGGCTGACTCTCGGCGATCTCCGCACCGGTCATTCGCTGGAGGAGGCCTACCTGGCCATCACCGGCTCCGGAGGCACCCCGGCTCCGGTGGGCCAAACCGTCCCCGGCCGGGGCCGGGGCCGACGGTCCGGCCGGGGAACCGGCTGATGCGCCCGCTGCTGGCCCAGATCCGGGTCGAGGTCACCATGATCTTCACCAACGGGGAGACCCTGTTCCTGACCGTCGGGATCCCGGTGCTGTTCCTGCTGTTCTTCTCCGGGGTGCACGTGCTCCCGACCGGGACCGCCCACCCGGTCGACTTCCTGGTCCCGGGCATCCTGGCCCTGGCGGTGATGTCGACGGCCATGACCGCCCTCGGCATCGGCACCGGGTTCGAACGCGGCTACGGGGTACTCAAGCGGCTGGGCACCACCCCGCTCGGGAGGCCCCGGCTGTTGGCCGCCAAGATCGTGACCGTCATCGGGGTGGAGTTGGTCCAGGCGGCGGTACTGGTGGTGGTCGGGCTCGCCCTGGGTTGGAGCCCGGGACGATCGGCGTCGGGCGGCGTGCTGGTCGGGGTGGCCGTCGCGGTCATGGTGCTCGGCACCGTCGCCTTCGGGGGCATCGGCCTCCTCCTGGCCGGGACCCTCAAGCCGCTGGTCAACCTGGCCGTGATCAACAGCTTGTTCGTGGTCCTGCTGCTGCTCGGGGGCATGCTCATCCCGCTGGCCAGACTGCCCGGCTGGCTGGCCGGGGTGTCCAAGGCCCTCCCGGCCTCGGCCCTGGCCGACGGGCTCCACGCCGCCCTCGGCCACGGGACCGCGGTCACCGGGCGGGACTGGGTGGTGCTGGCCGCCTGGGCGGTGGCGGCGCCGGTGGGGGCCGGGCTCACCTTCCGCTGGGAGTGACGGGTCGGAGGCGGCGAGACGGCTAGCCGCCGGACCCGGCCAGGCGGTGGAGCCAGCCGGTCAGCTCACCGGCGGTGAGGGCGCCGAGGTGGTGACCGATGACCTTGCCCGACTCATCGATGAAGTAGGTGTTGGGTTGGTCGTTCATCCCGTAGAGGACCGAGGTGACCTTGAGGGTGCGGTCGGCTCCGACCGGGTAGGGAATCCCCGCCTGCTGGACGAACGCCACCGCCGACGACGGGGCGTCGGCCACGTCCACCCCGATGAACTGCACCGGCGATCCCTTGGCCAGCTCCGCCTTGGCCGTCTGGGCCAGCAGCGGGGTCTCGGCCTGGCACGGGATGCACCAGGAGGCAAAGAAGTTCAGCACCACCGGTCGGTGACGGTTCTTGCCCAGCCCGTTGAGGCTGACCGGAGCCAGCGGCGTCGACGAGGTGCTCAACAGATTCGGCAACGAGAAGTTGGGGGCGACACTCCCCACGCCCACCACCGCCGACTGACCGGTGCTGGTGGTGGCCGCCGGCTGGAGTACCAGGAACAGGAAGACCGCCAGCACCACCGCGACGGCCGACCCCAGCATCAGCGCCCGGAGTCGGCGCCGGCGCGTCGGGTTCAATGCTTGGTGAAGATGTCGACCGCCATGAGGACGAACAGCAGGGTCAAGTAGGTGATCGAGTAGCTGAACAGCCGCATGGCCGCCTTGGGAGTGGCCCGCATCCACAGCCGGACCGACATGGCGATGAACACCACCCCCAGCACCGAGGCGGAGACCACGTAGATCACCCCGAGGTGGCCCACGACGGCCAAGAGCAACGAGACCCCGACCAGCAGCACGGTGTAGGCGAGGATCTCCATCGCCGTCCGCCGGAAGGTGGCGACCACCGGCAACATCGGCACGTCGGCGGCGGCGTAGTCGTCCTTGTACTTGACGGCCAGCGCCCAGAAGTGGGGAGGGGTCCAGGCGAAGATGACGGCGAACATCACCACCGGTGTCCACGAGAGGCTGTTGGTCACCGCCGACCACCCCACCAGCACCGGCACTGCCCCGGCGGCCCCGCCGATGACGATGTTCTGACTCGATGTCCGCTTCAGCCACAGGGTGTAGACGAAGACATAGAAGAGGGTCGCGGAGACGGCCAGCACCGCCGACAGCAGGTTGACGGCCAGCCACAACTCCATGAAGGCCACCACCTCGAGGGTGACGGCGAAGATGAGGGCGTGGGCCGGGGTCATCGCCCCGGTCACCAGCGGGCGCTTCTTGGTGCGCTGCATCAGCTTGTCGATGTCCCGGTCCACCACCATGTTGATGGCGTTGGCGCCCCCGGCGGCCAACGATCCACCCACCAGGGTGGCCACCATCAACCAGACCGAGGGCAGCCCGCGCTTGGCCACCACCATGGTCGGGAGGGTGGTGACCAGCAGCAACTCGATGATCCGCGGCTTGGTCAGCGCCACATAGGCACCGATACGGGATCGACCCGTGAGCGGGCCCGCAAGGGCGACGGCCGGTGTGGACATTGCGCACACCCTACGACCTGGGCCCGAAATCCCACAAAGCGGCACCACCCTCGGCCGAGCGGCGGCGGGCCCGAACCGGCCGGTACCATGGACGGACGGTGTCCTCCCTGCGTATCGGCCCCCGCCCCTTCCTCCGACTCTGCCAGCTGACCTTGGCGGTGATCGTCCTCAACGTGGTCACCGGGGCGGCGGTGCGGCTGTCGGACTCGGGCCTGGGCTGTCCGGACTGGCCCAACTGTTCGCAACACCATCTGACCCCGGTCCTCTCCCTCCACCCGGTCATCGAGTTCGCCAACCGGGCGGTGGTCGTGCTCCTGGTGGTGGCCTGCGCGGCGACCGTCATCGCCGCCTTCCTCCGACGCCCGGCCCGGAGGGACCTCCGGTGGCTGTCCGGCGGCCTCATCGTCGGGGTCATCGGCGAGGCCGTCCTCGGCGCGGTGGTGGTGTACTCCAAACTCAATGCCTACGTGGTCGCCACCCACTTTCTGGTGGGGATGGCGCTGTTGGCGGTGGCGGTGGTCCTGACCCTGCGGGCCTCCCACGGCGGTGGCCGGGGCGTGGTGGTGGTGTCGACCGCCTCCCTCCGGCTCAGCCGCCTGGTGATCGGCCTGGTGGTGCTGGTGCTGGCGGCCGGGGCGGCCACCACCGGCACCGGCCCCCATGCCGGCGGCAAGGGGGCGAAGCGGATACCGCTGGGGTTGGAGGACATGACCCGGATTCACGCCGAGGTCGTGATCGTCGCGGTGGTGGCGGTGCTGGCCCTGCTCTGGGTGCTGTGGCGGAGCGATGCCCCGGCGTCGGTGCAGAACGCCGGGCGGGTGGTGCTGGCGGTGATGTTCGTCCAGGGACTCATCGGCTACACCCAGTTCTTCACCCACCTTCCCGCGGTACTGGTCGGGATCCACGTCCTCGGGGCGTCGGTAGTCTGGGCGGCGGTGCTCTGGTTCCATCATCAGATGTCCGTCCATGCTCCCGAGGTGCCCACCGGTGTCGCTGACCGTCCACCCACCGGCGCCGGCCAGGCGGAACCGGCCCCCGCCGAGGTCGGAGTCGGATGAGCGACGTGCAGACCGCCCCGGTGGAGGACGAGCGCACCGACCTCGACGAGTCGGTATTGACCGACCGACCCTGGCTGGTGATCGTCTGGAACGATCCGATCAACCTGATGTCGTTCGTGACCTTCGTCTTCCAACAGCTATTCGGCTACTCGAAGGAGAAGGCCACCAAGCTGATGATGGATGTGCACGTGAAGGGCCGGGCGGTGGTGTCGTCGGGCACCCGCGAGCGGGCTGAGCTCGATGTCTATCGCCTCCATGAGCACGGGCTGTGGGCGACCATGGAACCGTCCGGTTGAGGGTGGATCCGCCCCCGGTCCCGGTCGGCTGATGGCGTTTGCCTCACCCATCCGCCGGCGGCGAGACGGCCGGTACACGGTGCGCCTGCCCGCCGAGGTGCGGACGATGCTCGGCTCCCTGGCCGAACAGATGAGCCCCCTGATCGAATCGGACGACCCGGCCGTCACCCGGCTGTTCCCTCCTGCCTACATCGGCGATGACTCCACCGACGCCGAGAAGGAGTACCGGAAGCTGGTCGACGGGGCGCTCCAAAACCACCATCACCAAGCTCTCGACATCCTGGCCGAGACCGTCACCGCCGACACCCTCACCGCCGACCAGCTGTCCGGGTGGCTGTCGGCGATCGGCTCGATGCGACTGGTGATCGGGACCCGCCTGGATGTGAGCGAGGACATGCCGAAGCCGGCTCCGGGGGATCCGTCGGAGTCCGAACATGCGGTCTTCGACCTGCTGGGAATGCTCCAGGCGACCATCGTGGATGTCCTGGCCGAGGAACTCCCCGACGAGGGTGAACCGCCCAGGGGCCTGTGAAGCCTCTGCTACTCTCCAATAGCCCAGATCGGGTTTGAGCCCCCATCGTCTAGCGGCCTAGGACGCCGCCCTTTCAAGGCGGTAACACGGGTTCGAATCCCGTTGGGGGTGCGTGGTGCCCCAGCTCCAGTTGCTGGTTGGGGACCTGTGGTGCAGCTTGGAGTGCACGCCGGCCTGTCAAGCCGGAGGTCGCGGGTTCAAATCCCGTCAGGTCCGCCACCTCGGTTCGCCGGGGCGAGGTCGGGTAGCTCAGTTGGTAGAGCGCGCGCCTGAAAAGCGTGAGGTCACCGGATCGACGCCGGTCCCGACCACC
>DASZNG010000093.1:0-6194 GCA_035551535.1 Acidimicrobiales bacterium
CGGGGCCTGGAGTTGGGGGCCAGCAGGGGTGTCGGGGCGTGACGAATCGTCCGCCCCGGGGGCACCCGTGGCGGTTGGACGGTCCGTCATGGTTACCCCTGGTGCTCCGCGTGGGTGATGGGCGTGCCGTTCGGATCCGAATCAGCATGGGCCACTTCGGGATGGGGCGGGGGTTCTCGCCGCCTCCAGTCATCGGGGATGGTGGCCTCGAGGACGTCGTCGACGGTGATCACCCCCAGGACCTGGTTGTCGGCGTCGACCACCGGCACGGTCAAGAGGTTGTAGTCGGCCATCAGCAACGTCACGTCGACCACGTCGACCGCCGCCGTCACCCGCACCGGGTCGGAGTCGTCGACGTCGGCCAGGCGGGCGAGCGGATCGGCCTGGAGCAGGTCGATCACGCTGACCGTCCCGGCCAGCCGGTTGGCCTCATCCAGGACGTGCACGGTGACCAGCGCTTCGGGCTGGATGTTCTCGGCCAGCCGGACCCGGTGGAGGGCTTCCTCGACGCTGATGTCGGCGGGGGCGGCCAGGAAGTCGACGCCCATGATGCCGCCGGCGCTGGAGGAGTTGAACCCGAGCAGGGTCAGCACCTTGGTCCGGGTGCCGGCCGGGAGGAGGTCGAGGATCAGCTGCCGGCGGGCCTGGGGGAGTTCGGCCACCGCGTCGGCGGCGTCGTCGGCCTGCATGTGGGCGATGACGTCGGCCACCTCGGGATCGGTCTTGTCCCCGAACAGCCGGGTGGCGATGTCCGGGTCGAGCTCTTCGAACACATCGGCCTCCAGCTCGGGGTCGGTGTGGACGACGTCGAGGATCTCTTCGCCCTCGGTGCGGGAGGCGTCCTCCAGCAGGTCGGCGATCTGGGCCGGCTTCAGCTTGACCACCCGGCCGAAGCCGGATCGGATCCGGCTGCTGGGGATGTGGCCGATGAGCGGTTCGAACGCCTTCCAGTCCTGGCACGGATGTCCCTGGCTCCGACGGATGAGCCCCAGCAGCCGGGCCGGGCGCCGGGTGTCGAGGCAGGACACCACCCAGCCCTCGCCGGTGTGCTTCAACTCCACGTCCCAGGCCCGCACCAACTCGGCTTCGGCCACGTCGATGAGCCGGTGGCCGAGGATGTCCTGGCGGAGGAGGACCTCGCCGTCCCGCCGTTCGAACCCGCCCAGATCGACCTTGGCCTTGGCCATGGAGACACCCTCCTGGCCCAGCTCCGCCACCCGGTCCATCGCCAGGAAGACCTGGCGCCCGCCGACCTTGGCCACCACCCCGGTGACCACCGGGTAGTCCCCACCCCGGAGTCGGACGATGACATCGTCGACCTTGCCCACACTCTCTCCGTTGGGCGAGAGCGTGGGTCGACCCAGGAGCCCCGACAGGTGCATGTCGGCACTGTACAGCCGGGGAGCTCGTGGGCTTCCCACCGCCGCCACCGTCGAGGCCGGAATGCACAATAAAATCAAGCGAACAGATAGAAAATAGTTCCGACTGGTAGACTAAGCATCGTGTCGACCCGGAAGTACGACCAGTTCTGCCCGATTGCCGAGTCCCTCGACGCCATCGGGGAGCGGTGGACGCTGCTGATCCTCCGCGACCTGCTGGGTGGGCCCAAGCGGTACAGCGACTTCCGCGACACGCTGCCCGGGATCGCCACCAACCTGCTGTCGGATCGCCTGCGCCGGCTCGCCGCCCTCGGGCTCATCGAACAGGTGGAGGTTCCGCCCCCGGTGGCCCGAACCCTCTACCGGCTCACGCCACGCGGATGGAGCCGGGTGCCTCCGGTGCTCCAGGCGTTGGCAGGATTCGGCTTTGAGCTCCTTCCCGAGGTTCCCGCCGGCATCCATCCGTTCACCGGGTACCTGGCCGTGCTGCTCGGGTTCGACGCCCATCGGGCCGCCCAGGTCGACGAGTCGTACCGCATCACCGTGGACGGAACCCCCTTCGACGTCGGGGTGCGTCGCGGATCGCTGGCCGCTCCGGCCGGTGAGCCGGTCGTCGAGCTTCGCGCCACCGCCCGAGACCTGCTCGGCTGGCGGGCCGACACCTCCCGGGCCTCGCGGGCCTCGCATCCCTTCGAGGTCAGCGGACCGGCCGCGGCCACCTCCCGGTTTCTGGCCGTCTTCGGGCTGGTCCCGTCGAAGTCGGTGGCCCGGGTCTGATCCGGCCCGGCCCATCGGGCCGCCCGGTGGGGATACCCGGCGGACGCCCAATCCCACCGAGACTTGACTCCTTTGTCTTAGTACTTTAGTTTCTTGTCTATGCGAGGACGTGGACTGGCCCTGACCGCGCTGTGCGTGGCCGCCTTCATCATCAATCTGGACACCACCATCGTGAACGTGGCCCTGCCCACCCTGGTCCGTCAGACCGGGGCGACCACCACTCAGCTCCAGTGGGTGGTCGACGCCTACAACCTGGTGTTCGCGGCGCTGGTCCTGGTGGCCGGCAGCCTGAGCGATCGCTACGGCCGAAAGGGCATGCTGCTGTTCGGGTTGGGGGTGTTCGGGGCGGCCAGCCTGGCCGGGGCGTTGTGCTCGAGTGCCGATCAGCTGATCGCCGCCCGGGCGGTGATGGGGCTCGGAGCCGCACTGATCTTCCCGGCCACGCTGTCGCTGATCTCCAACATCTTCCCGGAACGGAAGGAACGGGCCAAGGCCATCGGCCTGTGGGGGGCCACCACCGGGGTGGGGATCGCCATGGGCCCGATCTTCGGCGGATGGCTGCTCGAACACTTCTGGTGGGGGAGCATCTTCGTCTTCCTGATTCCGTTCGCGGTGCTGGCCGGGGTGCTCGTCGCCGTCTCGGTTCCGCCGTCCCGGAACCCTTCGACCCCGACCATCGACTGGCCGGGGTTCGTGCTGTCGACGGCGGGAATGGGGCTGCTGGTGTTGGGGGTCATCCAGGCTCCCGACTGGGGCTGGACCGCCCAGTCCTCGCTGGTCACCCTGGCCGCCGGCGTCGGGTTGCTGCTGGTGTTCTTCTGGGTGGAGCGGCGCCGGGATCAACCGATGCTGGACGTGAGCCTGTTCGCCAACCCCCGGTTCACCGGGGCCAGCGGGGCGGTGACCATCTCCTTCTTCGCCCTCTTCGGATTCATCTTCCTGGTGACCCAGTACTTCCAGTTCGTCAAGGTGTACACCCCGTTCGGCACCGGGGTCCGGCTGCTGCCGGTGGCCGCTTCGGTGGGGATCTCCTCGCTGCTCGGGACCCGGTTGGCGGTGAGCATCGGCAACAAGATCGTGGTCGGCAGCGGACTGGTCTTCTTCGGCGCCGCCCTGCTGTGGGTCTCGACCGGCTCGCAATTCACCTCCTACTGGATCATCGCCGTCCAGATGGTGGCACTCGGGACGGGGATGGGGTTGACCAGTGCTCCCGCCACCGAGGCGATCATGGGGGTCGTCCCGAAGGAGAAAGCGGGGATCGGTTCGGCGGTCAACGACGCCACCCGGCTCTTCGGGGGGACGCTCGGGGTGGCGGTGATCGGGAGCGTGGCCGCCTCGCTGTACGCCAGCCGGCTGGCGTCGACCCTGCCGACCGGCCTCCCCACCCCGGCCGTGGTGGCGGCCAAGGGATCGGTGGGCGGCGCCGCGGTCGCCTCCCAGCGGCTGGCCCAGGCGGGCTTGGGACCGCTGGCCCGCCGCCTCCAGGATGGGTCGACCCTGGCCTTCCTGCACAGCTTTGCCGGTGCGTGTCGGGTGGCGGGAGGGGTGGCCCTCGGGGGCGCGGTGTTCGCCGCCCTCCTCCTTCCGTCCCGGCCGACCCCGCTGCCCCCGTTGCCCGAGGCTGACGTCGATCGGGAACCCCGCGGTCCGCGGTTGGAACCCCGGGATGGTCGAGTAGCCGATCTATCTCGTTGACGATCAGTCCCAGTCGCTCAGGCGGGGGGGTCGGTCATCGAAGTGAGCGAGGTGTAGGCGACCACATTCGACAGGTAGTGGCCGGTTTGATGGTCGAATTCGCCTCCACAGGTGACGAGCTGAAGGTCACTGCCGCCATGCGGTCCGTAGACTTCGTCGTCGGGAAAGTCGTCTTTCGAGTACAACACAACCGAGGTCACCGTGAAATGGGCGACCGCACCGCTCACTAATGTCACGCTCACGTCGTCGCCGGGTGCCAACGACCTCACTTCGAAGAACACCCCAGGTCCCTGGTAGGTGTCGACGTGACCGAGGATGACCGCCGACCCCGTTTGACCCGGAGATGGCCCCAGGTCGTACCAACCCACATTCTGGGAGTTCGACGGCACCTCGACGGAATTATCCGGATTGAGCCCCAATTCGGAGACCGGCACGGATACCGCGATGGCCGGAATGTTCAGCGCCACCGGCATCGACCGCGGGACGGCGGGTGCCGCGGGCGGAACCGGACTGGCGGGTTTCGCCGGCTGAGCGCTGGTGACCGTTTTCGCAATCGAAAAGCTGACTACGGGTCCCGCCGGTATGGCGGTGCTGATCCCCCGCCACGAGCTCGCCGGGAGGAGCTGCGGGCCTGGCGCCGGTCCGGCCAACCCGTGCAGCTCACCCCGCAGGCCTGATGTCAGACACACCACCGCGGCCAACAGGAGAAGTCCGGTGATGACCCACCGAGACGACGATCGGCGGTTGCTGCTTGAGGCACGCCTGATCATTCATCCCCCACGGCTCCGAACCAGCCCCGATCGCGGAGGCGTCGACGGAGTCCCAAGCCCGGGACAAGGGCCGCTGCCACCAGCAGCAGGGCGCCGAGGGTGATGAGGAGGGTGTTCGGAGAACGAGCGGCCCCGCCGAACCCGGTGTGCGGAGCACCGGTGGGAATCACGGTCCCGGCGACGGCCGCCGTCGAGACGGCGGGTGCGCTTCCGGCGGTCGCGACCGGTCCGGTGCTGGTGCTCGGTGCGGCAGCCGCGACCGACCCGCTGCTACCCGGCGAGGCACCAGTGGCCGGGACCGCGCTAGTCGCAGCCGGGGTATCGACCGAAGTCGCAGCCGGGGTATCGGCCGAACCCGCAGTCGTCCCCGAAGACGTCGAGTCCCCTGTCACCGGCGGGGTTACGGCCGGGGGTGGGGTTACGGGAGCCGGCGGTGGGGTTACGGGAGCCGGCGGTGGCGGAGGCGGAGGCGGAGCGGCCGGTGTAGAGCATCCACTCATCCAAATGGTGTGGAACTTGTCGTCAGACCCGGTTGCCCCGGTTACCTCGACCTCGAGCTTGGCGTGGAATCCCTGAGCGGCAGGAGCGACGCCGGCAAATGCGGCGGTGATCTGTGCCGCACTGATCAGGACGGTTTGATCGAGTTGGTTTCCACCGGTGAAGGTCGCGGTCGTCCACGAGGTGGACACGGTGAATGGCGTGCCTCCCGAGGTGGGTGCCTGCGGCGTCAGCGTGATCGTCGCGTTTTGGGTCCCGGCGTCGTAACCGAAGAAGTCCACGGCAAACCCGCAGCCGACCATGGGGTCGTTGTTGTTGCCTTGGTCCAATACGAACCCATCGATTTGGATATGGCCGTTGTTTCCCGGAGGCGCGCCGCCCGCGACCTTGGCCGGCACAACCCAATAGGCGACGAACGCCAAAGGCAACAGCCCCAACATCATCAGTTGTCGGCTGGTTCGGGTGCGATTACCCCTCCGCTTACCCTTTGCTCGCATCTTCCGACCCCCTTTGCACATCGGGCTTTTCAGCTACGACGGCACAGCAACATCCGGGCGGGAAGCCCGCAGGAGATTGCTTGAAGGTAACGGTCGAATCGGTGCTTCCTTGCGAATTGCTTAAGACGTTGACCGGGGAATCGTGCCGACGAATGGTGGCACCTCGCAGCTTTTGGCCGTCACCACGCGTGGAGCGACGGCGGTGGCAATCGGAACGTTCGTTCCGCGGCGTTGTCTTGTCGGCACCCGTGACCGCTAGGTGGAGGGGGAGTCGAGTAGGTCGGCCAGCAGGGCCTGGACCCGGCGATCGATCTCCTCGACGATGGGACGCACCGATTCGACCGGCAGGCCGGCGGGATCGTCGAGCTCCCAGTCGAGGTAACGGGTGGCCGGCAGCACCGGGCAGGCGTCCCCGCAGCCCATGGTGACGATGATGCCGGCCGCCCGGGCCAGCTCATCGGTGAGCGGCTTGGGGAACTCCCGGCTCGGGTCCAGTCCGCGGTCGCGGAGGAGGGAGACGACGGCCGGATTCAGATCGTCGCCCGGCTCCGACCCGGCGGAGCGGACGTCGACCCTCC
>DASZNG010000094.1:0-1737 GCA_035551535.1 Acidimicrobiales bacterium
CTCCGCCCAACATCCCTACCCGGTGGTGCTGGTGCACGGCACCATCGCCAACCAGGCGCTCAGCTGGCAGGCGCTGTCGCCGATGCTGGCCAACGCCGGCTACTGCGTCTACGGCTTCAACTACGGGGCCACCTCGCTGACCTTCGGCCACGTCTTCGGACTGGCCCCCGTCCCGCAGTCGGCCGGCCAGCTCGCCACCTTCGTCTCCCGGGTCCTGGCCGCCACCGGCGCACCGAAAGTCGACATCGTCGGCCATTCCCAGGGCGGGATGATGCCCCGTTACTACCTCAAGTTCCTGGGCGGTGCGGCCAAGGTCAACATGCTGATCGGGTTGGCGCCGTCCAACTACGGGACGAACCTCAACGGGGTGACGGCTCTCTACGGGGCGTTGTCGTCCTCGGTCCCCGGACTCTCGTTCTCCACCCTCGGCGCCCCGTCCTTCGACCAGCAATTCGTGGGGTCGTCGTTCCTGGCCACCCTCAACCAGGGAGGCGACACGCTCCCGGGGGTCAAGTACGTGGTCATCGAGTCCCGCTACGACGAGGTGGTCACCCCGTACACCAACGCCTTTCTGCACGGGCCGGGAGCCCAGAACATCCTGCTGCAGAACCAGTGTGCTTCGGACTACACCGAACACATCGGCATCATCTACGACCCGGTCGCCCTCCAGGATGTGATGAACGCCCTCGGGCCGGACACCCCGACCTTCCGTCCCACCTGTTCGTTGGTGTTGCCACTGTTCAGCGGCTGACCGGATCGCCGTTGTCCGTCGGACCGGGAGTCCGGCCGGTGTCAGCTGCGGCGTCGGGCGATGTCGAAGCAGGCGATGGCTCCGGCCGTCGCCACGTTGAGCGACGACAGCTTCCCGTGCTGGGGGATCGAGGCCAGGGCGTCGCACCGCTTCCGGGTGAGGGCGGCGAGGCCGGTGCCCTCCGATCCGAGGACCAGAGCCACCGGCTCCGGCCCCAGCGGGAGCTCGTAGAGGGAGGACGGAGCCTCGCCGTCGAGGCCCACACTCCAGACCCCCGCCGTCGAGAGCCGTTGCAGGGCGTTCGGCACCCCGGGCACCAGGGCAAAGCGGAGATACTCGATGGACCCGGCCGCCACCTTGGCCACCGTCGGGGACAGATGGGCGGAGCGATGGCGGGGAAGGATGACACCCGTGACCCCGGCACACTCGGCACTCCGGAGGAGCGCGCCGAGGTTGTGGGGGTCGGTGATCCCATCGAGCACCAGCAGGAACGGCTGGCGCCCACCCGAAGACGGCTCGATCAATTTCTCGAACGCCGTCTCCTCCACCGGCCGGGCCAGGGCCACCACCCCTTGGGGCCCCTCGGTACGGGCCACCAGGTCGATACGCCGACGGGAGACGTAGGAGACCTTGATCCGTCGCTTGGTGGCCAAAGCTTCGATCTCGTCGAGGATGGCGGCCTGATCCATCCCCTCGGCCATCAGCAGCGACTTGACCGGACGCCGGTTGGCGCTCAGCAGCTCGCGGACGGCCTGGCGACCCTCCACCTGATCGCCCCCGAGCCCCGATGACTCCGAGTCCCGTTTGACCGGTCGGTCCCGCCCCCGGTCGCCGCCACCGGGCGGGAATCCGTCCCGGCCCGGCGCACCGGACCCGCGGCCGCGCCGACCCGGAGCGGGAGCCGGCTTCCCCGACCGGGGAGACGGCCCACCTCGGCCGGAACTGCCACCTCGGCCGGAACTGCCGCCTCGGCCGGAACTGCCACC
>DASZNG010000095.1:0-2491 GCA_035551535.1 Acidimicrobiales bacterium
CCTTCATACGATGCGGTGAGGAGGTCGCCCCGTCGTCATGTCGACCACATCTGGCAGCACATCTGGCCGCAATGGTCGTGAGGACGAGGACGACACCGACACCGACGCGACCGAACCGGCGGCCGAGGACCAGGTGCGGGTGCTGGTCGTCGAGGACGAGGAGTCCTACCGGCTGGCGCTCGAATCGGCACTCCGGCTCGAGGGGTACCACGTCGAGGTGGCCACCGACGGGGCCGACGGGATCGCCCGGTTCACCGAGCACATTCCCGACATCGTGCTGCTGGACCTGTTGCTACCTGACACCTACGGGACCGACCTCCTCCGCCGGATGCACGCCATTGCCCCGGTGCCGGTCCTGATCATCAGCGCGGTGAACGCCGAGCTCGACGTGGTGCTCGGCCTCGAGCTGGGAGCCGCCGACTATGTCACCAAGCCGTTCCGCCTACGGGAGCTGGTGGCGAGGATGCACACCATCCTGCGGCGGGTGTCCCCACCGGGCGAGGAGGTGGAGAAGCCTCCGGCTCACCGGCGCACCCCCGGGGCCAATCGGGGGATTGCCGCCCAGGCCCGGGCGGCCCTGGCCGCCGATCGACCCGACCTCCGGTTCGGGCGGGTGCTGGTCAGCTTCGCCCGGCGCCAGGTCGTTGTCGGCGGGGTGCAGGTGCACCTTTCTCGACGTGAGTACGACCTGCTGGCCGCGTTGTTGTCCCCGCTCGGAACGGTGCGAACCCGAGACGAGTTGATCGACCTGCTCTGGCCGGACAGCGAATTGACCGACAGCCGAACGCTGGACACCCATATCTACCGGCTTCGGTCGAAGCTCGAGATCGACCCGTCCTCGCCTCGGATCATCATGACCGTGCGGGGGGTGGGGTTCCGGATCGATGTTGACGAGACGGCCTCGCTGGCATCGTCAGGGTCGGGGGCGAACGGGGCCCCGGCCACCGACGGCAATGGCGGGCCCGCCGAAGTGCCCGACGCCTGAGCCCGAGTCCGACCCGCCAGGATCCAGGTCAGCCACCGTCGCTCGAGGTCAGCCGAACCGTCCATTGACGTAGTCCAGGGTCCGGGGGTCGTCCGGTTCGCTGAAGAGCTTGGAGGTGGGGGCGTACTCGATGAGCTCGCCGCTCCGGTCCTCGGCCATGAGCAGGAAGGCGCACCGGTCGGACACCCGCATCGCCTGTTGCATGTTGTGGGTGACGATGATGATGGTGACCCGGTCCTTCAGCTCGCCGATCAGCTCCTCGATCCGCTTGGTGGCGATCGGGTCCAGGGCGGAGGTGGGCTCGTCCATGAGCAGGACTTCGGGCTCGACGGCCAGGGCCCGGGCGATGCACAGGCGCTGTTGCTCACCGCCCGACAAGGTGCTGGCGCTCACCTTCAGCCGTTCGCGCACACTGTCCCAGAGCGCCGCGGCGACCAGGGCGGACTCCGCCGCCTCGTCGAGGAGCGACTTCTTCCGCACCCCGTTGAAGCGCAGCCCGGCGACGGCGTTGTCGTAGATGGACATGGTCGGGAACGGATTCGGGCGCTGGAAGACCATGCCCACCCGCGAACGCAGCAGGGTCGGGTCGGTGGACTTGTCATTGACGTTGGTGTCCCCGAGCATGATCCTGCCGGTCACTGCCGCGGTGCGTTCGGTGTCGTGCATGCGGTTGAGCGCCCGGAGCAGGGTGGTCTTCCCGGATCCCGAGGGGCCGATGAGGGCGGTGACCTCCTGCTCGTAGGCGTCGAATGACACCCCGCGCACCGCCGGTCGACCGCGAAAGGTCACCGTCACGTCTTCGAGGCTCATGACTTTTGTCGTACCTGGCTCCGGGGTCACGAATACCTCTTGGGTGGTCAGACCGATGGTCTGGGTGGTGTGGCTGGGCGTGGTCATCTCGTCGCTCACCTTCGCTCTCGTCTCAGTCGGGCCGATACCAGCCGGGCCCCGATGTTCAGGACCAGGATCACCACCATCAACAACAGGGCCCCGCCCCAGGCAATCTGGATCAGATCGTTGTACGGCTGGCTGCTGTAGGAGTAGATGGCGATGGGAAGGGCTTCCATGGGTTTGGAGGGATTCGTCTGCAGGAACTGGTTACCGAAGATGGTGAAGATCAGCGGCGCCGTCTCTCCCGCCCCTCGGGCCACCGCCAGCAGGACCCCGGTGATGAGGCCGGGGAGCGCCACCGGCAGCGTCACCTTCCGGGCCACCGTTGCCTTCCGGGCACCAAGGGCCAGCCCGGCTTCGTAGAGGTTGACCGGCACCCCTCGGAGGGCGGTCTCCGCCGCTCGCATGATCACCGGCAGCATGATGATGCCGATGGCGAGGGCCCCGGCATACCCGCTGTAACCGAAGTTCTTTACCCAGATGATGTACCCGAAGATCCCGATGGTGATGGAGGGGACCCCGGTGAGGACGTCGGCGGAAAACCGGACGGCGCCGGCGATGGGTCCGTCGGATTCGGCCAGGAACAGACCGCCGAGGATCCCGAAGGGGACGGTG
>DASZNG010000096.1:0-2736 GCA_035551535.1 Acidimicrobiales bacterium
GGCGGCCGGGAAGCTGGTTCCGACGATGACCAGCGCGATCACCGCGGCGATGGCGATGGGCAGGCGGCGGGCATTCGGGCGGGACCGCGGGCCGGCGCTCCGGGGCCGAGCCGGCCCCGCGGGCCGGCTGGTCGAGCGTCCTCGCTCGGCCGGCTTCGACCGGCTCGGCGCCTTCCGGTTGCCGGCCGCCGTCCGGGCCTGGGAGGCCGGGGGCTTGGCCCGGGGCTTGGCCGGCCGCTTGGCCACCGCCGCCGACGACACCGGCATGCGGGGGCCCGCCTTCGTCCGCGCCGCCGGCCTCGACTTCGAGCCACGGGCCGCCGACGCCGTCGGCTTCCTGGCCTTGGCCCGGGCGTGGGTGCGGGTGGTCACCGGGAGCTCCCCCACGACGCCAACGCCTCCCCACCCCGGAACGCCGCCGTCTCCCCCAGCATCTCCTCGATCCGGAGGAGCTGGTTGTACTTGGCCACCCGGTCGGAACGGGCCGGGGCGCCGGTCTTGATCTGGCCGCAGTTGGTGGCCACCGCCAGGTCGGCGATGGTGGCGTCCTCGGTCTCCCCCGACCGGTGCGACATCACACAGGCATAGGTGGACCGGGTGGCCATCGACATGGTCCCGAGGGTCTCGGTCAGGGTGCCGATCTGGTTGGGCTTGATCAACACCGCGTTGGCGACGCCGGCGTCGATGCCCCGGCTGAGTCGCTCCTGGTTGGTCACGAACAGGTCGTCGCCCACCAGTTGGATGCGGTCGCCCAACCCGGCGGTGAGCGCCGCCCAACCGTCCCAGTCGTCCTCGGCCATCCCGTCTTCGAGCGAGACGATCGGATAGCGGCCGATCAGATCCACCCAGTACGCCACCATCTCGTCGGGCGCCAGGCTCCGACCTTCGCCGGCCAGCACGTAGGCGCCGTCCTTGTAGATCTCGCTGGAGGCCGGGTCCATGGCGATGGCGATGTCGGTCCCCGCCGACCGCCCGGTCCGTTCGATGCCCTCCACCAACACCTGGACCGCCTCTTCGTTCGAACCGAGGTTGGGCGCGAACCCTCCCTCGTCGCCGACGGCGGTGGAATAGCCCCGCTCCTTCAACACCCCGGCCAGCGCGTGGTACGTCTCGACCCCCCACCGGAGGGCCTCGGAGAAGGAGGCCGCCCCGACCGGCATGATCATGAACTCCTGGAAGTCGATCGAGTTGTCGGCATGGACCCCGCCATTGACCACGTTCATCATCGGTACCGGCAGGACGTGGCCGTCGGCGCCACCCACGTACCGGAACAGCGGCAGGCCGAGCTCGTCGGCCGCGGCCTTGGCGGTGGCCAGCGACACCCCGAGAATGGCGTTGGCCCCCAACCGGGTCTTGTTCGGCGTCCCGTCGGCGTCGACCAGCGCCAGATCGATCCCCCGTTGGTCGAGGGCGTCGGCGCCCTCGAGAATGTCGGCGATCTCGCCGTTCACGTTGGCCACCGCCCGGGTGACGCCTTTACCCCGGTACCGGTCGCCACCGTCGCGCAACTCCGCGGCCTCGAAGCTGCCGGTCGACGCCCCGGACGGCACGATGGCGCGGCCCATGGCTCCCGAGTCGAGGAGGACGTCGACCTCAACCGTGGGATTGCCCCGGGAGTCCAGGACCTCCCGACCGATGACCTGTTCGATGCTGCTCACTGTGCCCTGTGACTCCTGTTGCTGGTGTGAGAAAAGTTATCACTGATACCTGTCTCGACCAGGGCATTAGCTCCGACCTCGCGGAGACGGAGGCGCGGGTGGCTCATGCCTGGGGCACCGGAGCTACCCGAGGGCGTCGACCGATGCCCGGAACGCCGCCGCCCTCACCCGGAGGGCGCTCTCCGGATCCACCCCCATCGCCCGGGCCAGGTTGACCAACGAGAAGAGCAGCTCCCCGATTGCGGCGTCGGCCCCGGTGTCGACGTCCGGGGGTTCGGCCAGATGGGCGGCGGCGGCGGCCAGGATCTCCGCCTGGTCGTGGCGTCCGGCAAGTTCCATGCCCAGCGCAACTCCCTTGCGTTGCAACTTGGCCATCAAGGCCAAGGCGGGCATCGCCGCCGGAATGCCCTCGGTGATGCTGGCCCGGTTCTTCTCCGCCTTCTTCAGCGTCTCCCAGTTGGAGGCGATCTGATCCTTGGTCGCACCGGTGAGATCGCCGAAGACGTGCGGGTGGCGTGACACCAGTTTGTCGTGCACCCCTCGGGCGACGTCGGCCAACGTGAACCGACCGGACTCCGCCGCCAACGTCGCGTGGAAGTAGACCTGGAACAGAAGATCGCCGAGCTCCTCTTCCAGATGGGCGACGGCCCGCTCCTCGACCTTGGGGCCGATCCGGGCGTCCCCGGCAACCGCGAGCTTGGTGTCGCCGTCGGCGGTGGCGAGCTTGGCGTCGATGGCGGCCAGGTTGTCGATGGCTTCGAGCACCTCGTGCGACTCTTCCAGCAGATGGCGGGCCAGGGAGCCGTGGGTCTGCTCGCGGTCCCACGGGCACTGCTCCCGGAGCGTGTGCACCAGCTCGTCGAGACGGACCAGTTCGGTCGCCACCGGCGCTCCCAGTGTGCCGATCCACAACGAGGTGAGGTGATCGGGCTCGAAAGAGCGATCGAGGTCGTCCCATTCGACCTCCCACACCCGTTCGTCCTCCAGGCCCAGGTGGTACAGCACGGTGACCCGGGTCCCCGGCGGCGCCTCGGCCGACAGCTTGATCTCCGACAACCGGGACGGGGACCAGCACTGG
>DASZNG010000097.1:0-9843 GCA_035551535.1 Acidimicrobiales bacterium
CTGGCCGTCGAGATCCCCGAACGACGCGGCGATGAATTCCTGGGTCTCTTGCTGGGCCGTCTGCATCCGTTTCTCGGCGCCGGCCGCCAGCAGCCGACCGAGCACCGGGATCTCCCAGACCGATTCGGCCCGGAGGATGGCCATCACCACCGGTACCAGGTGCTCGGCGGTGTCGAACACCACATACCTCGGTAGCCACTCGGGGTCGTACTTGGCGTTGAACAACCAGAGCGACTCGATCTGGGCAAAGCTGGACAAGCGCTTGAGGAACCAGCGTTCGGCCCGTTGCATGGCTCCGTCACCCTTCTCGCCGGCCAGCGTGGACCGCAGGGTGGCGAAGTTGAGACTCAGCCCACCGTAATTGCGGTCCTGCAGGTATTCGATGGTGGAGCAGAGGGCGAAGTCGAGGAGCCCGTTGGGGTGGTTCCCCGGATCCCGCCTCATGAGGTCGAGCGAGAACCCGTTGATGCCGGTGGCCGGCACGAACTGGCACATGGCCGCCGCCCGTCCCGCCGGGGTGCGGACCACGGTCAGCAACATCCCGGTGTCGCGGGGATCGAACACCCGTCCGAGCATCATCGAGAACCCACGCTCGTGCTCGCCCTGCCGGCTGAGGCTCATGAGGGCGGCCAGCTCCTTGGACAGGTCGGGGGATATGTGGGCGGGATCGTGGAAGGACACGGTGTAGCCCCGCTTCTTGATCCGGTTGTGGGCCTGGCGCAGACCTTTCTTGTCGCCGCCGGCCAGCGAGAAGCGCGGGATGTCGACCACGGCTTCATCACCCAGGTAGATGTGGTGCATGCCCGAGTCCCGGTACATGGGCAGCCATTCCTCGCCGGCACCCATCACCGCCGGAACCCAGCCGTGACTGTCGGCGAACCGGCGGAACGCCATCCACACCAGCTCCCGTTCGTTGGCCGGTCCGATCGGGTCGGGGGAGATGAGGCAGATGCCGCCGTAGATGGCGTAGGCGACCAGGCTGTCGCGATGGAAGAACCATTGCTTGTCGGTGCGGAGGGCGAAGTAGTCAAGGGTCGACGCCCCGTGGCGGCGCACGATGTCCCGGGCCCGGAACTCCGCGGCTCGCCCGGTGGTCAACCGGCGATCCACCACCGGGCGGGACAACAGGAACAGCACAACTCCGGCCAGGGCGATCCCCAACACCAGCAGGGCCGGGTTCAGGACCCGTTCGAGCCGCACCGGGAGGTCGACGGTCTGGATCCCGACCATCCGTTCCGCTGCCGCCCAGAAGGCCTGCCACCAGGGGATGGAATAGTGCAGACGGTGGGTGCCGACATGGGCGAAGAGCTCGATCGACACCGCCGCGAAGGCGCAGATGCCGATCGCCCCCAACACCAGGGCCACGATGGCCGATCGCAGCGACGGCCAGTCGGACCCGGCCCGGAAGTCGTGCCGGTTGACCACCAACACCACCAGCACGATCAGGGCCAGCAGGGACTCTTCGATGTCGCCGCCGGCCAGGAGGTGGAGGACCAGGGTGACGCTCAACAGCACCAGCGCCACCTGCCAGGCCAGTCGCTGGCCCCGCAGGATGCCGCGGCCCAGGGCGATGAGGGCCAGCCCGGCCAGAGCGACCAGGGTCCCGGCAGCGACGGTGGCCCGGAGCGGGAGGAACTCGAGCAGGAGGTGCAGCCGGCCGCGGAGCGGGGGAGTGATGGCGTCGATGACGTCCACCAGCCCGGCGAACAGGATGGCGAAGGAGGCGATGCGCCGGACTCGGCGGGTGCGGCGGTGGGCGAGTCGGAGGTTGGGGGCGGGCGGCCACGAGTCGCCCTTCGGGTAGGACGCCACCACCGTCGGGTGGAGGCCGCGAACGGCGTGCTCGGTGCTGAGCATCCGTTCGAGGAGACTCGGGGACCGGAGGTCGGTCTCCGCCAACAGGAGTCGCACGTGGAGGTCGGCCCCGGTCTCCAGCTCGATCCAGCTGAGTCGCTGCCGGGGGAGGAAGATCGGGGGGAGTCCCCACCTCCCCGGGTGCTCTTCCACGACTTCGGCGGTGGCGCCCACATTGGCGTAGAACCCCACCCCGAGATTGGTGAGCTCGGACTGGAAGGTGGCGCCGGTGATCAGCCCGGCGTACCCACGACCGACCAGCCGACGACCGTTCTCGCGGGCGGTGTCGTTGGCCACGGCTTCCGAGGTGACCGACTTGAGGGCACCACCTCCGAGGATCGACCACATGCGGCGGCTCAGGAGCCCGAGCACCACGATGAGCACGATCAGCACCACCGCGGCGAAGAGGGCCGCCACCTCGGCTTGGTCACCCCAATCGGCTCGGTGGGCCGAGCGCAGTGCCCGCCCGGGGACCCCCGAGCCCATGTGGTTGAGTATCCACGGGCTCACCGCCACCCGCAGCAATCCGACCACCACGAACGGCGCCAGGATCCACCAGGCGTAACGACCGAGCCGTCGGTAGAGGGTTCGGGAGGTCACGAACCGGGTCAACGACGACGGGTCACTCAGACGGTGCAGCCCGTCGAGCCAGGGAGCGTCCTCCTTGGACTGCTCGGTCAGATATCGCCAGCGGTCGCCGGCCATCGCCCGGCCCAGCGCGCCGGGCTTGGCGTCGGCGGCGGGATCGTGTCGGGTCTCGCACACGGTGCCGTCCGAGTCATAGGCGTGCTCCCCCGGCTCGATCCGCACCACCCGGAGCCCGGTGGCGGTGTGGAGGTGGAGATCCACCCCGGCGAACGGTTCGACGCCGAGGGCGGTCAGCGCCACCGCCACGTTGGGGTCGGTGGCGAACCCCGGCTCGTGGGTGCCGACCTGGCGGATGATCCGTCGCTCCGGCTCCTGGAGGAACGCCCCGATCGACTCTCGAAGCCGGGGATGGGCGGCCATGCACCGTTCGGCATCGGCGGCGGGGGAAACGGTGTCGATGAGATCGAAGAGGTTGCCGGCGACGATCAGGATGCCGGGGCCGTCCCAACTGTCGAGGGCCCGGGCCAACTCGATGGTGAGAGCCGTCGACGACGGGGTGGCTTCCGGGGTGAGCAGGAGGTCGCTGACCACCATCACCCTCCGCCCGATGGGAACGTCCACCACCTGGACACCGGGGTCGGGATCGACGCCGAGGCCAGGGGTGCCCTCCCGGCGGCCGGTCGGCGGCATCGGATCGGTGAGCGGCTGGCTGCGGTTGTCTGGTGGGGTGGTCGTCACGCTGGCCCAATCGTAGAGTCCCGCGGGCATTAGGCTCGTTCGCTATGGGCCAGGACACATTTGACGCTCCCGGGCCGGGAAGAACGTCGTGACCAGCGTGCATTCTCTCCCGGAGGTCACCACTCCCGGGTGCCCCCGGGCCGGGTGAGCAAGGGCGTCAGCCCCGACAATTGGGCATGGCGGCAGGGGCCGGTGCAGGCGCCCGGGGAAGCTGTGGTCTTCGACGTGGACGGCGTGCTGTCCGACGCGGTGGGGCGCCAGCACTTTCTTGAGCACGGCCGGCGCGATTGGGACAGCTTCTTCGCCGCCTGCGGCGACGACCCGGTCATCGAGGAGCTGGCCCGGCTGATGGATCTTCTCGACTCTCGGTTGCAGGTGATCCTGCTCACCGGACGCCCTTTCCGGGTCCAGCCCCAGACGTTGGCCTGGCTCGAGCGCTACGGGTTGCGGTGGGATCTGCTGGTGATGCGGGCCCGGGGGGACTATGCCCACGTGACCCGGTTCAAGCGTGACGAGGTCGAGCTCCTGCGATCCTTCGGATTCGACCTTCGCCTGGCCTTCGAGGACGACCCCAACAACTTCGCCATGTTCCACGCCGAAGGCATTCCGTGCGTCTATATCCACTCCGGGTACTACGAGTAGGCGAAGCCCACTCCGGGTACTACGGGTAGCCGAAGCCGCACGAGGGGCGCGGGGCGGGGCGGCAGCGAGGCGGCGGCGAGGCGGCGGTGGCCGGGCGGCGGTGGCCGCACCAGGCGGCGGTGGGCGGAGTCACCCGGTCGCTTGGTGTTCAGGTTCGGGCCCCGCTTCCGATCGACGGGCCGACGGCCGCCGGGCGGCGATGAACCATCCGGCCACCAGGGCCAGGCCGGCCAGCGCCAACGACGGCCAGTCGCCGTAGCGCACGTAGAGGGTCCACCCCGATCGGCGGGACAGGTCGGCGAACACCACCTGCTGGCTGCCGAGCGACGTCCGGGCCACGAGCCGTCCCCGGTTGGTGATGACCGCGCTGAACCCGGTCGGGGCCGCCTGCAGGAGGTCCCGGCCCTGTTCGGTGGCTTGGATCTCGGAGGCGGCAATCTCTTGGGTAGGGACCTGGGAGCTGGCGTACGAGGAGGTATTGGTCGGCACGATCAAGAGCTGTGCCCCACCGCGCACCGACGGCCGACCCCGGTCGGCGTAGAACACCTCGAAGGAGATCAAGGCGCCGAGCGGGCCGGCCGGGGTGGTCATCAGACCCGACCCGGTGCCGGGGACGGCGTCGAGGGGAACCGACGACAGGTCGGCGAAATGGGCGAAGAAGCCCCGGAAGGGCACGTACTCCCCGAACGGCACCCGGTGGACCTTCTCGAAACGGGCGACCAACCGGCCGTCGGGTCCCCAGGCCACCATCTCGTTGCGAAAGGTGGTGGCCGACCCCGACTCGGTGACGCCGACCACCAGGGTGGTGTCCAGGCTCCTGGCCAGGGCCGAGAGGTTGGCGGCGGCGGCGGACCCGTCGAGGTTGGTGTCCAGCGACACCACATCTTCGGGCCAGAGCACCAGCTGGGGGGCGTGGCCCCCGTCGAGCTGCTGCATCCGCTGGGTGGCCGCCTGCTGGGCGGCCAGGACGACGGCCGGATCCACCTGTGACTTCCGGAAACCCCGCACCCCGCCCCCCTGGACGGCGGCGGCGTTCACCGTGCCCCGGGAGGGGCCGCCGTCCGGGGCGTGGACGCCGATGACCGTCGCTCCGACCAGGACGATCGCCGCCGCCGCCCCGACCCAGGCCAGGGTCCCGTGGCCGGCGATGGTGTTCCTGATGGTGGTGGGCTCGGCCAAGCCGGTGCGGGCGAAGGCGCCGGCTCGTCGTCGGTCGCCGGCAGCCGCCAGGACGTCGCCGACCAGGGCGGCCACGGCCACGCCGCCGAGGAAGACCCCGCCGGTCAGCGCCAGCGGACCGCCCAGCCGGGCAAGGGCCAACACCGGCCCGTCGGCCTGGCCCAGGAACACCCCGCCGATCGGCAACCCCCCGAATGGCCAGGTCTGGCGCAGGGCTTCGGTGAGGGTCAGGGCGGCGGGGAAGGCCAACGCCCGGGCCACCACCGGTCGGGCCGGGACCACCAGGCAGGCGACCGCCGGGAACAGCGCCTCGACGGCGATGAGGACGATGGCCCCGGGCCAGGTGAACGCCCGGGCCCAGGCCAAGCCGGGGACGAAGCACCCGAGCCCGGCCAGCCATCCGGCCCAGAACCGGGTGCGGGGGCGGAGTTCACCGAGGCGCCACCAGAGCAGACCGGCGGCGGGAAAGGCGAGGATCCAGAATCCCCACGGGGGCAGGGAGAGGGCCAACCCGAGGCCGGACACCAGCGCCGGGAGCGCGACCCGTCCCCGCCGCGGCACTACCCGGCCCTGGCGATGATGCACGAAGCGCAGCCGGGCCGACCGCCAAGGGGGGGAATCCGAGGGGTCGATCGAGGGCACCGGCACGGGCGGCGGGGGCACCGGAGAGGGCCGCGGGGGCGGCGGGGGCGGCGACTGCGGAACGGGCGGGACCGGCGGGAGGGGTGGGACCGTGCTCATCGGGCCGTCGCCGCCAGGGAGGACAGCACCGCCCGGGCGGCATTCCTCCCGCTCCCGATGCAGGCGGGGATGCCGACTCCCCGGTAGGCGGCGCCGGCCACGGCCACTCCGGAGAGGGTGGAGACGGCCTCCTCGATCCCGGCCACCCGAACGAGATGGCCGACCCGGTATTGGGGGAAGGCGCCCGGCCATCGGGTCACCCGCGCCTCGGTCGGGCCGCGGTTGATGTCGAGCACCCGGGCCAACTCGGCAAACGCCGCGGCAGCCAGCTCGTCGTCGTCGAGCTCGAGGAACCGCTCGTCGCCGTCACGTCCAACCGACACCCGGATGAGCTCGTCACCGGCGGCGGCCAGATGCGGCCATTTTCGGGACAGGTAGGTACCGCCGGTCATCAGCGCGGGCCGGTCGTCGATGCGGGAGGTGCGGGGCACCAGAAACCCGGTGCCGTCCAGCGCGGCGCCGATGGCGTCCGTCGGGACGGCGAGCGTCACCACCGCCACCGAGGCGTAGTCGACGGTGCTGAGCGAGCCGGCGGCCACCGGGGCGAGGGGAGCCAGCAGCACCGCGGCCCGGGGAGCGGGAACGGCCAGGAGGACGCCGTCCACCTCCAGGACCTCGTCGACCCGGCCCGATGCCGTCCGGCCATCGACCGACGATGCCCCGGTCCCGCTGAGGGTGAGCGCCCACCGAGCCGACTCGGCCGCCGACCCCGAAACCCGAACCGGGTCGACGGCGTCAACCGACACCCCGGCCCGGATCGATACCTCCGCGTGCGAACTCGGACCGGTCAGTCGATCGACCAGCCGGTCGACCAGGCTGGCGGTACCGTGGCGCAGCGACCAGAACACCGGCTCGTCGTTGTCCGGCTGGGGTAGGCGACCGAGGGCGCGCATGAGGCTTCCCGCCTGATGGGAGGCGGCGATCAGGGCGGGGAAGGTGGCGGCGGCGCTCAGGTCGTCGACGCCCCCGGCGTTGATCCCGCCGATGAGGGGGTCCACCAACCGCTCGACCACCGGGCGGCCCAGGCGGTCGCCGACGATGGCGGCCACCGATCGGTCGCCGATCGCCCCGGTTGACAGATGGGGCACGATCAGGTCCTTGGCCGCCCGGAGCGATGCCACCGGACCGAGCAGGCCCGAGCGGGCCAGCGGCCACCAGCGGGTCGGGACCCCCAGCGCCAGGCCGGCGGGCATCGGGCGTAGCCGGCCCCGGGCCAGGATCGACGCTCCGGAGGTGCCCATGGGTACCAGCTCGTCGGCGATGCCCAGCTGCTGGCAGAGTTCGGTGGCCTCCGGCCGGCGGGCCAGGAAGGCGTCGGCGGCCAGATCGACGGTCCGCCCGGCGAACTCGGCCGCGGCCAACTTCCCGCCGACCCGATGGTCGGCTTCGAGGACCACCACCGTGGGGCGCCGGCTCCCCGGGGGCAGGTCGGGGGAGGTGGCCAGCTCCCAGGCGGCGGCCAGGCCGGCGATCCCGGCACCCACCACCGCGATGACCGGGCCGGGCCGCCCGTCGGGCGTGGTCACCCGTCGGTCGACGCGGCGGCGGTGCGGACCACGTCGGCGAGCACCCGGAGGAATGCGGGATCGTCGTTGAGCGAGGCGGTACGGGTGAACGCCACCCCCAGCGATCGCGCCAGCCCGGCGGCTTCGATGTCGAGGTCGTAGAGGATCTCCAGGTGATCGGAGACAAAGCCAACCGGGCACACGACCACCGAGGTCGCCCCGTCGGCGGCCACCCGCTTGATCTCGGACAACAGGTCGGGACCCATCCACGGGTCGGCCGTGCGTCCTGGGCTCTGCCAGGCCACGCTCCACTCGGCGCCGGTGCCGCTGGTGTCGTTGGCGTCGCCGGTGCCGCTGATGGCGCTGGTGCCGCTGGTGCCGTCGCTGGTGCTGCTGGTGCCTTCCGTGCCTGGGGTCGCCGTCTCGAAGCCGAGGAGGCCGGCGATGTCGGAGGCCGACTGCCGGACCTGATCGGGGTAGGGGTCTCTCTCGACGAGCGCTTTCTCGGGGAGGCTGTGGGCGGTGAAGAAGACAGCCGTCTTCTGGCGCTGGGCCGGGGTCAGACGGTCCAGGGCCGCCGCGGTCCTGGCCGCCAACAGGGGGGCGAAGCCGGGTGCCCGGTGCCACGACGGGATGGCGACGAAATCGGTGGGGGGCGCCGTGGCCGCCGCCGCCTCGGCGGCCCGGCGCAGGTACTCGCCGGACCCCCGCGACGATTGATGCGGGGTCAGCACCAGGCCGATGATCTCTCCGACGTGCTGGTCGTGGAGCGTTGCCACCCCCTCCTCGATCCGGGGAGAAGTGTGCTTGGCGCCGTAAGCGATTGTGTAGGCCCCGGGAGCTGCCGCCTCGAGGTCGGCCGCCAGCCCGGCCACCTGGCGGCGGGTGCGCTCGGCCAGCGGCGAGGTGCCGCCGAGGGCGTCATAGCGCCGGACCAGATCGGCCAACAGCTCCGGGGTCGGCGGCCGGCCCCGGCGAATCGAGGTGTAGAAGGGGTCGATCTCCTCGGGGGTGGCCGGGGTTCCGTGGGCCATGACGAGCACCCCGATGGTCGAGGGCGACGAGGAGGGCGAGGGCGAGGTCGAGGGCGAGGAGGAGGGCGACGAAGAGGGCGACGATGAGGCGCTCACGACGACTCCACGCCGGCCCGGCCTTCGCCATGGACCAGCCTGACTACCTCTTCGAGGATGGCCGGGTCGGTCTCGGGCAGCACCCCGTGGCCGAGATTGAAGATGTGTCCGGGTGCAGTCCCGGCCCGGTCGAGGACCTCGCGGGTCTCGGCGGCAGCCACCGGCCAGGTGGACAGACAGAGAGCAGGATCCAGGTTCCCCTGGACCGCGATCCCGGGTCCGACCCGTCGTCGGGCGTCGTCCAGCGGCACCCGCCAGTCGATCCCGACCACCGAACTGCCGGCGGCGCCCATCAGCGAGAGGAGCTCCCCGGTGCCGACCCCGAAGAGGATGGTGGGGACGCCGGGATGGGAGCTCGCGAGTTCGGCGAACAGCCGGCGGGTGGCGGGAAGGACCAACTCCTCGTAGTGGCGGGGGGTGAGGATCCCGGCCCAACTGTCGAAGACCTGGGCGGCATCGGCCCCGGCGTCGAGTTGCGAACGCAGCGACGCCAGCGCCAGATCGGTGAGCACGTCGATCAATTGGTGCCAGACGCCGGGTTCGGTGTGCATCAGGGCTTTGACCCGGGTGAAGTTCCTCGAGGGACCCCCTTCCACCAGATAGCTGGCCACCGTGAACGGACCGCCGGCAAAGCCGATCAGCGGCACCTGGAGCTCTCCGGCCAGGATGCGGACCGCCTCGGCGACATAGGGCGTGTCGATCTCCGGCTCGAGGGGCCGGAGTCGCTGCAGGTCGGCCTTGGCGGTGAACGGTCGGGAGATCACCGGTCCGACCCCCGGTGCCACGTCCACCCCGAATCCGATGGCGGCAACCGGGACCACGATGTCGGAGAAGAAGATGGCGGCGTCGGTGCCGTAGCGGGTCACCGGTTGCCGGGTCAGCTTGGCCACCAATTCGGGTTCGGCGATCGCCTCGAGGATGCTTCCGGTGCCTCGCTCGGCCCGGTACTCGGGAAGCGATCGACCGGCCTGGCGCATGAACCACACCGGGACGTGGGGGACGCTCTGGCTCCGGCATGCTCGAATGAACGCCGAGTCGTCGTAACGGCCAGAACGGGATGGAGGCACCCTCGGACGCTACCGCCGCCCTGGTAGGGGGAACGAACCGGCACCGACGGGAGGAACAAAAGGCGCCGACGGGAGGAACGAACCGGCGCGACCGGGTCGACCAACCGGCGCCTCCGCTTAGCGGTGAGCCGATGTTCGATCTGAGCGGGCGGCCGGCCGATGGATGGCCCCTGCGACCAGGATCCCTGGCCGTTCCTCTCGAGATGCCGACCTTATGGAGAACCGGCGGAAAGCCGATGGAGGAGAGGTCGGTCACGTCGGGGCGAATGCAGGCATACAATCAAGGGTTCCCCTGAGCCGGATGGGGAGTGCAGAACGGAGGTGCCGGTGGGGGTCGATCGTGAGCTACACGCCGAACAGGAGTTCGTCGATATGGCCTACGCGCGGCTCGATGCCATG
>DASZNG010000098.1:0-29493 GCA_035551535.1 Acidimicrobiales bacterium
CCCTGTTCCACGTGAAACCTCGGTGCGGAAAGACTTGACCTGCCTGGCAATGAAGGGGAGTATGTGATCCTTGACCCTTGATGCTCTGAGGAGACGATGATGCGCGGCCGCCGCAGAGATCGAGATCCGTCTTCCCCGAGGGGGAGAAAGGATCCGAAGTCATCCTCCGCACCCGATGATCCGGTGGCTGGATCGCCCGTGGGTGTGGTCGAACCGGCGGAGACCCCGGTGCCGGAGGTTGAGACTTTTGCCGCCCGGGAGGACCTCGAACCCACCCCCCCGGCGGAGCCGGAGGCGCCAGCGGCGAGCCCGGCTGAGCCGGTCGCAGTGGCCCAGCCTCAGGCCGAGCCCACCTCGGTGCCGCCGCCCCCCGAACCCTCCCCGCCGCCATCCGACGTGCCGGACCGGGTGGAACCCGAGACCACCGCCACCCCGGCCGAAACCAACGGGTCCCTGGTCCAGGCGGCCTCCAAGAACCCGCTCCCCCGGATCCTGGCCGTGGCCAATCAAAAGGGGGGAGTCGGCAAGACCACCACGTCGGTCAACCTCGGCGCTGCCCTGGCTGAGCTCGGATTCCGGATCCTGGTCATCGACCTCGACCCGCAGGGAAACGCCACCACCGGCTTGGGCATCGACGCCCGCAATTTCGAACGGTCGATGTACGACGTGATCATGCGGGACACCTCGCTCGAAGACTGCATCGAACCGACCAGCACCAAGAACCTGTTCGTAGCGCCGGCCACCATCGACCTGGCCGGAGCCGAGATCGAACTGGTGCCGGCGTTCAGCCGGGAAATGAAGTTGAAGCGGGCCATCGAGACGGTGATCGACGATTTCGACTTCGTGTTGATCGACTGTCCCCCGTCGTTGGGACTGATCACCGTCAACGCCCTGGCCGCCGCCGACGAGGTTCTGGTTCCGATCCAGTGCGAGTACTACGCCCTCGAAGGGCTCAGCCAGCTGATGCGCAACGTGCACCTGGTGGCGTCCAACCTCAACGCCGGGCTGGATGTCTCCACCATCGTGCTGACCATGTACGACGCCCGGACCAAGCTCTCCGACCAGGTGGCTGCCGAGGTCCGGGAGCACTTCGGCAACCGGGTGTGTCGGAGCATCATCCCTCGAACCGTCCGGCTATCGGAAGCACCATCGTTCGGCCAGCCGATTACGTCCTTCGACCCTGCATCCCGGGGGGCGACCGCCTACCGGGAACTAGCCAAGGAGGTCAGCGGTGGCGCGACGTAGCGGACTGGGCAAGGGACTTGGTGCGCTGATCCCGAACGAGGTGGTCAACGACCGGTCGTCCGCGCTCCGCGAGGTGCCGCTGACCAGTATCAAGCCGAACCCGCTGCAGCCCCGCCTCCAGTTCGACGAGGACACCATGTCGGCGTTGGCCGCGTCCATCAAGGAACTCGGGATCCTCCAACCCGTGTTGGTCCGTGAGGTGGTCGGGGGAGCCCCCGACCAGTACGAGCTGATCGCCGGCGAGCGCCGGTGGCGGGCCGCCCGGCGAGCCGGGCTGCAGACCATGCCGGTCCTGATCCAGGCGTCCAACGAAGCCCACAGCCTCGAACAGGCGTTGGTCGAGAACCTCCACCGCCAGGACCTCAACGCCCTCGAGGAGTCGGCGGCCTACCAACAGCTCATCGAAGACTTCAATTACACCCACGATCAAGTCGCCACCCGGGTCGGGAAGAGCCGCACCGCGGTCACCAACACCCTCCGGCTGCTGCAGTTGCCGGCGGCGGTCCAGCGCCTGCTGGCCGAAGGGCAGATCAGCGCCGGGCACGCCCGGGCCCTGCTCGGAACCCCGGACCGGGCCTACCAGGAATCGTTGGCCAAGTTGATCGTGGCCGACAGCTTGAACGTCCGGGCCGTTGAGGAGTTGGTGCGGGAGCGCTTGGCGCCCGAGGAGGAGGCGGAAGCCGCCCCCGCCCCCGACGTCAAGGGGAGCTCGGCCCCGACCAAGGGCAAGAAGAAGCCGGACCCGGGCGGACCCCGCCGGTTGCCCCCTCCGGGGATACTCGAGCTGGAGGAACTACTCTCAACCCATCTGAACACCAGGGTCAAAGTTGACATGACTGCGAAGCGGGGCAAAGTGGTGGTCGAGTTCGCCACCCTCGAGGATCTCGAGCGCATCTACAAATTGATGGTCGGTGCCCAGGAAAGCAACGGGGTGGTGGCCTGAAAATCACGGAGAGTGGCAACACTTGACATAACCTGGGTAAGGTCGAGGGTTATGGTTACTCAAAGTGGGATTCGTTCCTTAACCGTCACTAGAGACTCGTCCACAACCTGTGCATGAAGTTGTGGATTACATTGATCGGGTCTGCCCTTGAGGTCGACAGTTGTCAGCGCAGATGACAGTAGTCAACCACCCGGCGTCAGTCCCAGGGGGTGTCGACCCAGTCGGTGAGGGCGGCCACGATGGCCCGGGCCAAGGTGGGGGTGTGTTCGACGACCACCGACGCCGGCCCGATCTCGCAGATGACTGCCGGCATCCGGGTTTCCCGCAGGACGGGAATCGACATGCCGTGGCTGCCGGCGTCGGTGACCCCGAGCTTGGCCGGGAGGGTGCTCTGGAACAGCTCGGCCAAGCGGCGGCCTCCCGGGGAGGTGTAGCGGTAACCGGTGTAATAGGCGGTCGAGCAGTGTCGCTTGGCGGCGTCCAACCGCAGCCCGACGTAGACCTCGGCCCGGCTGGCGTTGGCTTCCGACGCCTGGATGGAGCCGTCGGGATGGTGGTGGGTGGTCACCAGGGCTCCCCGTCCGACCAGCAGGCGGCGGAGGGCGCCGACGGTGGCATCGAGGCCGCCTTCTTCGCCGATGGCCAGCCGCCGGCCGGCCATGGTGCGCGGGGCCTGGCGGAGGAGCTCCCGATCCCGGACCGAGCTCACCAGCTGGGTGCCCCCGTGGCGGGATCCGCACCGGATCAACTCGGCCACCGTCGACCCCCCGGCGATCCCGTCGACCGGGAGGCCGACGTTCCGCTGGAAGTCCCCGAGCCCTGCCGAGGTCAGGTCACCGAAGATCCCGTCCACCCGGCCGGTGTCGAAGCCGAGGGCGCTGAGCCGTTGCTGCAGCTCCGCGACGTCGTCGCCCCGGAGCATCGGGGTGCGCCGGTAGAGGAATCGGTCACCGAGCTGCCGACCGGCCTCCACCAGGGCGGACCACGTCTGGGGGCCACACACCCCGTCGACCCGGAGACCCCGCCGGTACTGGAACGCCTCCAGCGCCGTCCGGGTGCCGCGGCCGAAGGAGCCGACGGTATCCAGACCGATGGACAGCCCGAGGGCCCGGAGCCGGTGCTGCACGTCGGCGACCGCCGGGCCGGCGTCATCGACGGCCAGGTGAATGGCGGAACCGGGACTCACGCCCCCGAAACCAGCGGAACCGACGGCAGGGTGCCCCGTTCGGGGCGACTGCCGGTTAGAGGTGTTCGGCCAACTCCTGCAGGAGCTGGCCCTTGCCCTTGGCCCCCACGATCCGGGCCGCCGGCTCGCCGTCCTTGAACAGGATGAGGGTCGGGATGCTCATCACATCGAACCGGCGGGTGATATCGAGGTTGTCGTCGATGTTCAGCTTGGCGATGTTCAGCTTGCCGGCCTGCTCGGAGGCGATCTCTTCGAGCACCGGAGCGATCATTTTGCACGGGCCACACCATTCTGCCCAGAAGTCCACCAGCACAGGTACGTCTGATGACTTGACATGCTCGTCAAAACTAGCGTCGCTCAACGTAGTGATCGTATCGCTCATCGGTGGTGCTCCTCCTGGTCATTCGTCGACCGTGCACCCTACATTTTCGGATGCACCCTTACCAACGGCCTTCCGGCCGGTTTCATTCCCTTGGCCAGGGACGATCGACTCCCGGGAGGCTCAAAGGCCCCCGGCCTGCTCCTCGAGCCACCGTTCGGCCTCGATGGCGGCCATGCATCCCGAGCCGGCGGCGGTGACGGCCTGCCGGTAGAAATCGTCCTGGACGTCGCCGCAGGCGAACACCCCTTCGACATTGGTGCGGGTCCCGTCGAAGGTGCGGATGTACCCGTTGTCCCGGAGTTCGAGCTGGCCCTTGAACAGCGAAGTGTTGGGCTCGTGCCCGATGGCCACGAACAGGCCGGCGATGTCCAGGGTGGAGGTCTCGTCGGTGGTCACGTCACGCAGGCTGACGCCGGCGACCTTGTCCTCGCCGAGCACCCCCTCCACCACGGTGTTCCAGCGGAACGAGATCTTCGGATGGTCGAAGGCCCGATGCTGCATGTGCTTGGACGCCCGGAGGACATCCCGCCGGTGGATCACGGTGACCGAGTCGGCGAACCGGGTGAGGAACAGGGCTTCCTCGAGAGCCGAGTCCCCGCCGCCCACCACCGCGATGTCGCGCTCCCGGAAGAAGAACCCGTCGCAGGTGGCGCAGGTGGACACCCCGTAGCCGAGCAGGCGCTCCTCGTCGGGCAGGTTGAGCATCAGCGACTGGGCGCCGGTCGCGACGATCAGGGTGTCGGCGGCGTAGGTGGGCTCGTCGGCATTCGGGTCCCCGACCCAGACTCCGAACGGCCGGGCCGACAGGTCCACCCGGCTGACCTTGGCCGTGACGAACTCGGTGCCGAACCGGGCGGCCTGCTCCCGGAAGGACTGCATCAGTTCGGGGCCCATGATCCCGTCGACGAACCCCGGATAGTTCTCCACCTCGGTGGTCAGCATCAGCTGGCCACCGGGCTGGTCGCTGGTGGAGGAGGGCTCACCCTCGATGAGCAGCGGCGACAGCCGGGCGCGGGAGGTGTAGATGGCGGCGGTCAGCCCGGCCGGGCCCGACCCGATGATGACGACCTGCCTCGATTCGGTCATTTCGCCGACCTCGCCGCCTTTCGGTCCGACCGCAGGCTCCAGGCGATGATGCCGGTGGCGACGAACACCGCGCCGATCAGGAAGTCGGACGCCCAGACCCGGCCGCTGAAGGCGTAGACGGTCAGCAGCCGGACCAGGGCGATCGACCCGAGGGTCACGGTGGTCACCGCGGCGGCGAACACGATGATGCCGAACACGATGGCCCGGGCCACCAGGGTCAAGGGCCGCACCGTCTTGTCCCGGAGGAGGCTGACCAGTGTCTCGACCAGGTCGGCGCCCCGCGCCGGCCAATCCCCAGCTCCGGAGGGCTCAGAGTTCAGTGTCGGTACCGGGCGCGGCGGCTGATCCATGGGCTGAGGATAGCCGGGTGGCATGTCCGCTCCGCCGTTCTTGGCCATCGGTTCCGGCTCAGCCGGTGGGGATCATGCACAGCCCGATGGTGCCGGGCCCGGTGTGGGTGCCGACCACCGGTCCCAGGTCGACCACGACCAGCGGGTGCTCGGATTTCACCCCGTCCAACAGGGCCAGGAACTCGCCGATGTCGTCGGCGGCGCCGTTGCTCACCGCGATGCGGCTGAGCGGACCGGCGGACTGGGCCTTGCCGGCCAGGTACTTGAGCGACCGGGACCGGGTCCGTTGCTTCGACTCCTCCTCGACCACCCCGTTGGCCACGGTGACCACCGGTTTGATCGACAACAGGGTGCCGAGCATGGCCTTGGCCCCGCCGATCCGGCCGCCCTTTTCGAGGTGCTCGAGGGTGTCGACGGCCCCGAACACCTGGGTCTGGGCGATGAGGGATTCCGCCCGGGCCACCAGGTCGTCGGCGGAGGCGCCGGAGGCGGCCAACTCGGCGACGTCGAGGACGATGAGCCCCTGACCCATGGTGACCGACCGGGAGTCGACGGTCAGCACCCGGATGCGGTCGGCGACGGCGTCGGCCGCGGCCCGCGCCGACTGCTGGGTGCCGGACAGCGCGCTCGAGATGTTGATGCAGACCACCCCGTCGTACCCGGCGTCGGCGGCGGCCAGGAACGCATCCTGGAAGGCGCCCGGCGACGGGGCGGAGGTCTCGGGAAGGATCGGACTCGCCTTGCACCGGATCCAGAACTCCTCGGTCGACAAGGTCGTGCCGTCGACGAATTCCTCCGAGCCGAACCTGATCGACAGCGGCACCACCGTGATCGCCTGTTCGTGGGCCAACGCCGACGGTAGGTCACAGGCGCTATCGGTTACCACCTGCACCCGGGCCATCGAAATCCTCCTCGTCGTCCCCCGGCGCCGGCTCGATCCTCCGTATGTTGCGGACCATGGAACCGGACCTCTCGGCTTCGAGTCTGCCACGGAACGGCGGGGATGTCGGCGGCGCGGGCACGCCATCGCCGGCCGGTGCGGGAGGATACCGACGGGTAACCGTGGTGGGTCCGGGCGGATACCGACGGCCGCCGGTGGTGGGCCCGGGTGGATACCGTCGGGCGTCGTCGGTCGGCCCGGGTGGATACCGTCGGGGGCCGTCCCCCGGGGGAGCGGAGGCCATGGACGCATCCCCGCCGGATCGACGGTCGGCGCGGGCGCCGGCGATGCCGGCGGTGACCAGGTAGGCGAGGGCGCCGGCCACCACGGCCAGCACCACCCGGGCCAGCAACCCGAACCCGTGGGTGGCGCTGGAGACGTTGACGGCCAACACCGTGACCACCGCCATCACCGCCGAGGCGCTGATGACCCGCTTGATCGGGCGGGTGAGGTTGTCGCCGCCGAGCCCGCCGATCCGGTGTCGGATGACGCCGAGGGCGAGGACGGCGGCCAAGGTGTAGGCGATGGAGATGGACAGGGCCAGGCCCCGCACGCCGAGCGGGCCGACCAGGGCCACCCCGAAGATGATGTTGATGCCGTTCTCGAACAGGTAGAGGTAGAACGCCGTCCGGGTGTCCTGCATCGACTGCAGGACGCGGACCATGTAGAGGAAGAGGCAGAACCCGGGCAGGCCCAGCGCGAACATGGCCAGGGCGGCGCCGGTGTTGGCTCCCTGGGCCGAGGTCTCCGACCCGTGGACCAGCACCAGGTCGATCAGGGGCCGGGCCAGGATCAGCATCCCGACCGCGGAGGGAATGATGATGGCCAGCATCCCCCGCATGCCGAAGGCCAGCCGGTGCCGAAACCCGGTGGTGTCCCGCAACGCCCACCGGGCGGACAGGGACGGGGTCACCGCGCTCATCACCGACACCGCCACCACCCCGTAGGGAAGCTGGAAGAAGGTGTAGGCGTAGGTATAGGCGGACACCTGGCCCGGAGGCCTGACCCCGTCGGCCAGCGCCAGGATCACCACCAGCGCGATCTGGCTCGAGACCACGAAGGCGAACGTCCAACCGGCCAACCGCACGATGGTCCGCATCGCCTCGTGGGCCGGTTCCCACCGGAAGTGGATGTGGAGTCGGGCCCGGCGCAGGGAGGGGAACAACAGCGCGGCCTGGACCACCACGCCGAGGGTGGTGCCGAGTCCGAGCAACACCAGGGGACCGTGTTGATGGGCCACCGTGGCCAGGGTGGGGTGGGGGACCAGGGCATGGAACCAGAGCAACACGATGATGACGATCACGTTGTTGGCGATGGGCACGAACATCGGAGCCGCGAACCGGTGCCGGGCGTTCAGCAGCGCCGCGAACAGGCCGATGAGCCCGTAGCAGGCGAGCTGGGGGACGAACCAGTGGAGGAGGCTGATGGCCACCTGCCGCTGTTGGACCACGTCGGTGTGGTTGGACACCGTATAGAGGTCGATGATGGCGGGCGTCAGGAACCAGAAGGCCACGGTGGCGACGGCCAGGATCACGATGGTGACGGTGGTCACCGCGGAGATGGCCCGCCAGGCCTCCTCGGTCCGACGGGTGGCCAGCCGGTCGACGAACACCGGCACGAAGGTGGCCGAGAGGACGCCCCCGATGACGATGTCGGTGATGATGTTGGGGGTGGTGTTGGCCAGGTTGTAGGCGTCGGCGGTGGCATATTGGCCGAGGGCGACGGCCAGGGCGATCAGTCGGCCGACGCCGGTGATCCGGGACAGGGTGGTGCCGATGGCCATCCCGACGGTGGCCCCGGCCAGACCCTTGCTGTCCTCCGCCGGGAGGCCCGGGCCCTCGGGGATGCCGCCGAGCTCGCTGTCGGTCACGGGGTCCCCGTGGCCGCGTCGGCCCGCCGCCGCCGGTGGCGGAAGCTGGTGCGCAACCACCAGACCAGGAGCACGGCCACCGCCCCGACGGAGAGCACGATCCCGACGACCGAGGTGGCGGAGGAGCGTACGACGATGACGCCGGTGGTGATCACCATGCCGGCCGACGGCGCCGAGAAGGTGATCTCCAGCTTGGACTCACCCGAGGAGCGCGCCCGCACCGGGATGTAGATGGTGGTGTTCACCGCGGTGAGGGTCTCCGGCCTCGAGAGTCGCCGGGTGCCGTTGGCGAACAGCAACTCGTCGCTGGTGAGGGTCAGGGTCCCGGTCATCGGATACGGGGCCCGGGAGGCGATGGACACCGGGATCTGGGCGTTGACCGATGTCAGGGTGATCGACTGGTCCCCGGAGACCGATACCTGGGAGAGCTGGGCGTTGACGGCGGCCCCGGTGTTGCGGATGACCGATGACTGCTGGGACGGTTTGAGGTTCTCGGATTCGGACGCCAGGACCAGGTCGCCGAGCTGGACGGGGAGGCGTTGGGCGACCGGGGAGGCGGCGGGGATGGCCGAGGTCAGCCCGGCGATGCGGGTCCGCTGGTTGCGGATGGCATTGGCCGGCAGCCCCGAGGTGTTCGACGACCCCGACGACCCCGACGACCCCCCCGACGACGTCAGTTTGCACCCGCTGTGGCAGGCCGCCGGGGTCGGGAGGGTCTGGAACAGACCGGCGGTGGTGACCCCCTGCACGAACGGGTTGTTGGCGAGTTCGGTGAGCAGGGTGGAGATCATGACCGGGTTGAGGGTCGAGCCGGTCGGCGGCACCGCCACCACCGCCCGGGGGCTGGTGAGGTTGGGGTATTCGAAGTAGATCTGGGCCAGTTCGCCGAGGAGTTGGGAGGCGGCCAGGACGGGATCCCCGGGATGGGCGGTCATCCGGGAGGCCAGGTCGGTGTTGGAGGTGATGGCGATGAGCGAGGAACCGTGGGTCGAGTCGATGGTGAACGGTTCGGCCCCCGAGCCGTTGACCGGCGAGGAGGAGACGTCGGCCGGGGGCAGGATGAGTTGGTTGTAGCCGGACGTCGCCAACTGGCCGAGGGTGCTGTCGTCGAGACCGTCGTTGGTGATCCACGGGGCCGACCCTCCCGCCGCCGGTGGGGTGGTGGAGTGGACGATCCCGTCACCGGTCAGGACCTCGGAGCCGCGAGCCAGCTGGGTGACCAGTTCGGTCCCGAGTCCGGCATCGACCAACGCCGAGGCGTCGACCGGGGTATAGGGGGTGGGCACGAACTGGTGGACCCCGGGGAGGTCGGACAGCGCGGCCAGGTCGGTCACCGACGGTGCGTGGCCGGCGGCGGTCACCGCTTCCAGGGTCTGGGCATTGGCGGTCAGCGTGACCGGCACCGTCGGGTTGGGCCCGGCGCCGAGGGCGGCCACCAGTTGGTTGAGGTCGGTGAGGGTGGCCGCGCTCGGTCGGGTCAGCGCCGACAGCGGGTTGGCCAACAGGTCCGACGCCGTCGGGGATGCGGGTCCGAACGACGTGGACACCGGCAGCACCATGGCGAACCGCAGTTTCTGCCCGGCCGGGGCGACGACGTAGACCATGAAGGTGGTGAGCGAGCCGATGGTGTCCCCCGAGGCGGTGTTCACCAGCTGCAGGCGGACCGGGAAGACGCCCTCTTGGCAGGAGCCGTTGTTGGAGTGGATGTCGATGGCCGGGTTCGGGGAACTGATGGTGGTGCTGGCCGCACTCGAGGTGTTCACCCCCAGTGACAGGTCGGAGCCGACCGGGTCGGCGTGGAGGGAGGTCCAGGCCAGGGGGCTGGTGGTCCGGGAAATGGGCGAGCCGGACGGGCTCGCGGCGGTCACCGCCTGGTCGAAGCTCGACACCGAGGTGAGGCACCCGTAGACGGCCACCGACACCCCGAGGACCGATGGGGAGGGTGCCCCGGGCCCGGTACGGAGCTTGAGGTCGAAGGGTTGGCCGGGGGTGACCCACGGGGTCTGGTAGGCCAGGAGCAGCGACCCGGACGACGATGCCGCGGCCGTGGCCACCGCCGACCCGGAAGCCGATGGAGGCGCGCCCAGGGAGAACGCCGGGCGGGCGGGAACCGCGGCTGCCGCGGTTCGGGCGGAGGTGAAGGGTTCGATGGCCGCGACCGCGACCATCACGACCAGGGCCAGCACCGGGGCGACCCGCCGGGCATGACGCAGTGCCACCCCGGTGACCGGGGCGGGCCCGCCCCCGGTCGGCCCGAAGGCTCGGGGGCGGTGACCACGTGGGCACAGACTGCCTGGTTCCCGGCTCACCTCGCACGGCAGCCTACGCCAGGGGCGGTACCCTCGGCGGCGTGCTTCCCGACCGACTGAGGCCCCTGGTGCAGGTCACCGCGGAGCTGGCCGAGCGATTTCAGAAGGCCAATCACACCCTCTACCTGGTCGGGGGCTCGGTGCGCGACGCCATCGTGGCCGGCGAGGCTCCGGCGCCGGCGGAGGTCGAGCACGACCTCGACTTCACCACCGACGCCCGCCCGGATGCCATCGAAGCACTGGTCACCGGATGGGCCGACGCGGTCTGGACCCAGGGCAAACGCTTCGGCACCATCGGCTGTGTCCGCAACGGCCAGCGCTACGAGATCACCACCCATCGGGCGGAGGCCTACCGTCCGGATTCGCGCAAGCCGGAGGTCGCCTTCGGGGACCGGATCGAAGACGACCTGTCCCGCCGCGACTTCACCGTCAACGCCATGGCCCTCCGCCTGCCCGACCTGGAGCTGATCGACCCGTTCGACGGCCTCGCCGACCTGGCCGTCCACCGGCTGCGCACCCCGCTCGACCCGGAGGTGTCGTTCGCCGACGACCCGCTGCGGATGCTCCGGGCCGCCCGGTTCATCGCCAAACTCGACCTCGAGCCCGACCCGGCGCTGGTGGAGGCGGTCACCTCCGGGCACGAGCGGCTGTCGATCGTCTCGGCGGAACGGATCCGGGACGAGTTGGACAAGATCGTGGTCGTCCCGGTGCCGTCGACGGCGCTGTGGTTTGTGGTCCGGACCGGCTTGGCCGACGAGTTCCTGCCCGAGCTCCCGGGGCTGTCCCTCGAGCAGGATCCGATCCATCGCCACAAGGACGTGCTCGCCCACACCCTGGCGGTGGTGGACAAGACGAGCCCCGACCGCCGGCTCCGGTTGGCCGCGCTGTTCCACGACGTGGGGAAGCCGAAGACCCGCGCCTTCGTCGACGGGGGAGTCACCTTCCATCATCACGAGGTGGTCGGCGCCCGGATGACCCGCCAGCGGATGACGGCGCTCAAGTACCCGAAGGACGACATCGAGGTGGTGACCGAGCTGGTCAACCTCCACCTCCGTTTCCATACCTACAGCCTGGGGTGGACCGACCGGGCGGTGCGCCGGTACGTGCGCGACGCCGGGCCGCTGCTCGACCGGCTCAACGAGCTGACCCGGTGCGACTGCACGACCCGGAACGAGGCCAAGGCCAAGGCCCTGGGCCGACGGATGGACGAGCTCGAGGCCCGGATCGCCGAGCTCCGCCAGCAGGAGGAGCTCGACGCCATCCGCCCCGACCTGGACGGGGATCAGGTCATGGAACAGCTCGGGATCCGGCCCGGTCGCGAGGTCGGGCGGGCCCTGGCATTCTTGCTGGAACTCCGGATGGAGGAGGGCCCGCTGGGCGAAGACGAGGCCCGCAAGCGGCTGGCCGCCTGGTGGAACGAGGAGTCGAAGGGCTGAGCCGCCGGCCCGGACGCCGGCTTCCGGGCCCGCCTGGTCAATCCTCGGGCCACCCCGGGCCGGACTCACCGGCGGCAAACGACTCGACCAGGTCGTGGGCCTCGTCGTCGTGGTACTGGACCGGCGGCGACTTCATGAAGTAGGCCGACGGCCCGAGCAGCGGCCCGCCGATACCCCGGTCGAGGGCGAGCTTGGCGCAGCGGACGGCGTCGATGATGACCCCGGCCGAGTTGGGGGAGTCCCAGACTTCGAGCTTGAGCTCGAGGTTGAGCGGGACATCTCCGAAGTTGCGACCCTCCATCCGGATGTAGGCCCACTTGCGGTCGTTGAGCCAGGGCACGTGGTCCGACGGCCCGATGTGGACGTCGTCCTCGCCCATCACGCTGTCCTCGATCTGGCTGGTGACGGCCTGGGTCTTGGAGACCTTCTTCGACTCCAGCCGACTGCGCTCCAGCATGTTCTTGAAGTCCATGTTGCCGCCCACGTTGAGCTGGTAGGTGTGGTCGAGGGCGAGGCCCCGGTCCTCGAACAGGCGGGTGAGGATGCGGTGGACGATGGTGGAGCCGACCTGGCTCTTGATGTCGTCCCCGACGATGGGCAGCCCGGCGTCCCGGAACTTGCGGGCCCACACCGGATCCGAGGCGATGAACACCGGGATGGCGTTGACGAAGCCGACCCCGGCCTGGAGGCAGGCATCGGCATAGAAACGCTGGGCGTCCTCCGAGCCGACCGGGAGGTAGCTGACCAGGACATCAGCTCGTGCGTCCTGCAATGCCGCCACCACGTCCACCGGTTCGATGGGCGACTCCTCCACCGTCTCCCGGTAGTACTTGCCGAAGCCGTCGAGGGTCGGGCCGCGCTGGACGGTCACCCCGAGCTCGCCGACGGTGGCAAAGCGAATGGTGTTGTTCTGCCCGCCGAAGATGGCCTTCCCCAGGTCGGTGCCGACTTTGGCGGCGTCGGCATCGAAGGCGGCCACGAACTGGAGATCGCGGACGTGGTAACCGCCCAATTCCACGTGCATGAGGCCGGGAACCGTCTCGGTCGGATCGGCGTCCTTGTAGTACTCGACACCCTGGATGAGTGAGCTGGCGCAGTTGCCAACGCCGGCGATGGCCACTCGGATGGTGCTCATAATTCGGTTCCCTTCGCTGCTGCGGAGCCGGTCCCCACGGTGCGGGTGCTGCGGCTTTCGGTTCGGGGTGCTGCCTGCTTCAACTTCTCGGACTCGATGAGATTGTCGAGCCAGGAAATGTCGTGCTGGGTGGTCTCGGTGGTGTGCTCCACCAGCGACCGGGTGTAGCTGTCGAAGTCACCGCCGGCCGCCGCCCTCGCCTGGTCGGCGGCAAGTCGACGGATCAGCTGGTCGCGCCGCCGCTCGAGCAGGCCGAGCCGGGCCTGCGGCGCCAGATGGCGGGCGAAGGCGAGCCGGAGGCCGAAGCTGCGGGCCTCGTCGGTCCCGACCGGCTCCTCGCCGCCCAGCAGCTCTTCGAACATCCGGCGGCCGGTATCGGTGATCCGGTAGACCTTGCGGGAACGCTTGGTGCCCCGGGTGGAACTCCGGGCGGCACCGGCCCGTCGAGACCGGAGGGCGGCCCGTTCGCCGCCCAGGGAGCCGGTCAGGGGAATCGGGGCCCAGGCCGGGGCCGGCGTCGGCGCCACCGGCCTGGACTCGGTGCCGATCACCGCTCCCGACAGTTCGAGACGGGAGAGGGCGGGATAGAGCGACCCGAAGGAGATGTTGGCGAAGAGCCCGAGCTCGTCCCGCAGTCGCTTCCGGATCTCGTAGCCGTGGAACTCGTGCTCCGAGAGGAGGCCGAGAATGGCCAGGTCAAGCACTCAATACCCCGAGGTCGGCCCGCCGGCGACGGCGGGATGGCGCTGGGGACCAGTCGGCTTCATTTCAGCATGATATATCAGTTCGATATATCAACACAACATATCAGTGGCTGGTGCGATGCTACCGGCCCCGAGCGCCTTTTTTGGCGGACCTAGCGAATTGATCGGCGGGCGGGGTGGCAAGGCCCCTGAGCCGGGGGGTCGGGATGGCCCCCGAACCAGGCCAACGGGGGCGGCGAAACCCGACACTTCCCGGCGCCCAATGTCAAGGGCCGATGGCCGCACTTTTCTCCGGCCGAAGCGTTACCCTGACATGCGTGAGCTTTCGACAGGGAGGGCTCGGTGGTGTCCAGACATCGCCGACCGGAGGACAGGTCGAGTACCGGCTCGCCCGCAACTCCGTCGTCCGCGAATACCGCAAGAGTCGGTTGTCCAGGATCGACATCTGTGACGCTCACCCCGAACTCCTTCGGGCGGCCCAGCATCTGGGGGTGCCCACCGGTGCCGAGTGCCCGATCTGCGAGGAAACCGAACTGGTGGACGTCACCTTCGTGTTCGGCTCCCGCCTGCCTCCCGGTGGTCGCTGCGTGACTTCCCGGGCCGAACTGACCCGCTACTGGCGCCGGAAGGACCCCGTGGTCTGTTACGTGATCGAGGTGTGCACCGGCTGCCGCTGGAACCACCTCGTCCGCATGTACCCGGCCGGCGCCGGCGTCAAGGCGGTCGAACGCCCGGCGCTGGGCGCCCGGGCGGCGGCACCCCGGGGCTGAGCTTCCCGGTCGCCATCCCGGCCTGAACCCGGGCCCGCCGACCTCGGCCGCAGCCAACCACTAGCCTTTAGGGCGCAGCACTCTTTCTGCGACACCATCCCGGTGTCGACCATGCCGCCGGCAGCCTCGAAGGCGCTGGACGGCCGATCAGGAGGACCACTCCCCATGCCCGATACCCCGACGGCACCGGCCCAGGCCGGGGCGCCCATGACCGTTCCCAGCCTGCGGGCCGCCAAGCGGCGGGACGGCCACCCGCCCATCGTGATGGTCACCGCCTACGACGCCCCCGGAGCCCGGATCGCCGACGCCGCCGGCGTGGACGTGATCCTGGTGGGCGACTCGTTGGCCAACAACGTCCTCGGCTACGAGGACACCCTGCAGGTCACCATCGACGACATGGTGCATCACACCGCGGCGGTCGCCCGGGCCAAGCCGAGGCCGCTGCTCGTCGGCGACCTCCCGTGGCTGAGCTACCACATCGACACCGCCGATACGGTGCGGAACGGTGCTGCCCTCATCCGGGCCGGAGCCGCGGCCGTGAAGCTGGAGGGGGGCCGCAAGCGAGCCCCGATGATCGAGGCCCTGGTGTCGGCCGAGATCCCGGTGATGGGCCATCTCGGCCTCACCCCCCAGTCGGTCCACACCATGGGCGGTTACCGGGTCCAGGGGAAGGGGGACGCCGCCGCCGACGCCCTGGCCGCCGACGCCAAGGCCCTGGTCGCCGCCGGGTGTTTCGCCATCGTCCTCGAGGGAGTCCCCGAGGGCCTCGGGGCCACCATCACCCAACAAGTCGAGATTCCCACCATCGGGATCGGTGCCGGCCCCGCCTGCGACGGCCAGGTCCTCGTCTTCCACGACCTGCTGGGCCTGAATGCCACCACCCCCAAGTTCGTCCGCCGCTACGCGGAACTGGCCAGCGCGGCGACCGAGGCCGTGGCCGCCTACGCCGCCGACGTCCGATCGGGGGGGTTCCCGTCCGATGCCGAGGTGTACCACTAGATGTGCGCGAGGACCCGCCGACCTCAACCCATGATGGGCGAAGGTTTGTGGTTCCTGCACTAGAGTGTCTCAGTTGTTCCGGCCACGCCCGAGGCGCGGCTACCAGTTCCAGTTCCTACCTGCCCCCCATCGTGGGGCTCGGGTGTCCAGTCATCCGATCCAGAGGAGGTGAGCCGCAGATGCGGCCATACGAAGCAATGGTTATTTTTGATGCCGCGGCCGACGAGGCCTCGGTTAACGGGGTGCTCGACCGGGCGCTGGCGGCCCTGAAGGCCAAAGGCGGCACCTCCGGGCGGGTCGAACGGTGGGGCAAGCGGACCTTCGCCTATGAGGTCGATCACAAGCGCGAGGGCTACTACGTGGTCATCGAACTGACCGCCGAGCCGCCGGCGGTGGCTGACATGGAGCGGATCCTGGTGCTGGCGGACGAGGTGATCCGCCACAAAGTCATGCGGCTGCCCGACAAGGTGGCCGGCCGGCGGGCTGAGCGTGCGGCAGTTGCGGCCGCCTCGTCAAAGGAGGGTTGAGCGATGGCCAACGGAAACACCGTCTCACTGGTGGGAAATATCACCCGCGATCCCGAGCTCCGGTTCACCAATACCGGTCAGGCCACCGCCAGCTTCGGGTTGGCGGTCAACCGGCGTTGGCAGAATCGCCAGACCCAGGAGTGGGAAGAGGCCACCTCGTTCTTCGACATCGTGTGCTGGCGGGAGATGGCCGAGAACGTCGCCGAGAGCCTGAGCCGTGGCTCCCGGGTGATCGTCACCGGGCGACTCGAGCAGCGCAGTTGGGAAACCCCGGACGGCGACAAGCGGTCCAAGGTCGAGGTGGTGGCGGACGAGATCGGCCCCAGCATCCGGTGGGCGACGGCGCAGATCACCAAGAACGAACGTCGGGGCCCAAGCCAGGGAAGCCAGGGCGGAGGCGGCGGCGGCGCCCCCGAGGGTGGCGGCCGCGGTTCAGGACCGTCGGGCGGGGGCAACACCGGTGACGCCGGTTACGGATACAGCGAGGAGCCCTTCTAGTCATGCCGCGCAATAACGATCGTGGAAGCAGCAGCAACAGCAACACCCGCCGCGCCCCGAAGGACACTGGGCGCCGCATCAAGAAGAAGCCTTGCGCCATCTGCAAGGACCGCATCGAGTGGGTTGACTACAAGGACGTCAACATGCTCCGCAAGTACATGAGCGACCGCGGGAAGATCCGGGCTCGCCGGGTGTCGGGTAACTGCGCCCAGCATCAGCGCGACATCGCGCTGGCCATCAAGACCGCCCGTGAGCTGGTGCTGTTGCCGTATACCCAGCGGACCACCACCGAACGCCCGGGTGGACGCGGCGGCCGAGGCCGGGACCGCGACGGAGGCGGCGGCTACGGGGGCCGGGGCCGGCCCCGCTCGGATTCCGACGACACCCAGGGGACGTTGGCCGCGGTGGCCGGCATCACCGACGAGGTCGCCTTCGGGGCGCCGGCCGATGAGGTCGTGATCGAGGCGGGTGCGGACGGCGGTGCGGCGGCCAATGGCGCGGCGGCCACCGCTGAGCCCGCGGCCGAGCCCGCCGCCGAGGCCGTCAAGACCGAAGGCGAGGGCTGAGATGGCCAACGTCAAGGTCCTGTTGCGGAGTGACGTCGACGGGGTGGGGAAGCGCGGCGACATCATCGATGTCTCCGGGGGATTCGCCCGCAACCACCTGTTCCCGTCGGGCAAGGCCATTGCCGCCTCGGCCGGCACCGAGGGTCAGGCGGCAGCCATGCGGAAGTCGCGTGATCTGCGTGATGCCCGGGATCGGGAGTCATCCGAGACCGTGGCCCGCACCCTGGTCGGCAACACCATCGCCCTGCCGGCCCGGGCCGGGCCCGGCGGCAAGCTCTTCGGGTCGGTGTCCACCGCCGACATCGTGAAGGCGGTGGAGGCGCAGACCGGGGCGGTGGTCGACCGCAGGAACCTGGTGCTCGACGAGCCGATCAAGACGCTCGGCACCCACAACGTCCGGGTCGAGCTGCTGGGCGGGGTCGTGTTCGAGCTGACCCTCGAGGTGGCCGCCGAAGCCTGATCCCGCGCGGCGGGGTGGTTGACCTTCGGCGCGTCGCCTGACGGGATCCCCCGCTCGCGTTGATGGCGTCGGTAGAATTCTTTCGTGGAGGCGTCGCTCGCGGTGGTGCCCCGTTCGATTCCACCGGCCTTTTTTCGCGCCACCCGTTCCACGAATGCCGGCGGTGGCGCCCGGCGCGATGTCACACCCTCCCGAGATCATCGGAACATGAGTAAAAGATGTCCCCATCTTCTCGGAGCTGTCCACTGTCGGTCCACAGTCCTGGCACCTGATTTCCGCAGGAAGACGCTCTCGACGTCCACAGCCATGACCAGTCAGGGTTAGAGCACCATGGTTCAGGCATTCGACGACATCCGCCCGCGCCGGCTCATCTCCTCTCCGAGTAGCCGGGGTGGACCCGCAGGTCGGATCCCGCCTCACAACCTCGAAGCCGAAGAGTCGTTGCTGGGAGCCATGTTGCTGTCCCGCGACGCCATCTCCTCGGCCATGGAGTTCTGCAATCCGGAGGACTTCTACAAGCAGTCCCACGGCCACATCTTCTCGGCCATCACCTCGCTCTACAGCCAGGGGGAGCCGGCCGACTGGGTGACCGTCACCGAGGAGCTCCGGCGTCGGGGCCTGCTCGAAAGCATCGGCGACCCGTCGGTGTTCGTTTCGCTGCAGGCCAACACCCCGTCGATCGGCAACGCCGAGAACTACGCCAAGATCATCGAGGAGCACGCCCTGCTCCGCCGGTTGGTGGCGGTGGCGGGGGAGATCACCGAGTTGGGGTACAGCCTTCCCGAGGACGTCTCCGACGTGCTCGACCGGGCGGAGAGCCTGGTCTTCGACGTGGCCCAGCGCCGGGTGGTCGACTCGATGACCCCCCTGCGCGATCTGCTCGGGCAGAGCCTCGACCATCTGGAGGTGTTGTTCAGCCGGGGCGAGGCCATCACCGGGCTGGCCACCGGCTACACCGACCTGGACGAGCAACTGGCCGGCCTCCAACCCTCGAACTTGATCGTGGTCGGAGCCCGCCCGGCCATGGGGAAGACCAGCTTCGCTCTGGGAATGGTGGCCAACGCCGGGATCAAGCTCAACAAGCCGGTGCTCCTCTTCTCGCTGGAGATGAGCCACATGGAGCTGACCCAGCGCCTCCTCTGCTCCGAGGCCAAGGTCGATGCGTCCCGGATGCGGACGGGCAAGCTCCACGACGCCGACTGGACCAAGATCGGCAACGCCATCAGCCGGATGAGCGAGGCCCCGATCTTCATCGACGACAATCCGAACCTGACGGTCATGGACATCCGGGCCCGGGCCCGGCGCCTGAAGAGCCGCGAGGGCCTGGGCCTGGTGGTCGTCGACTACCTCCAGCTGATGACCGGCCGCCACGGGGCGGAGAACCGCCAGGTCGAAGTGTCGGAGATCAGCCGGGGGCTGAAGATCCTGGCCCGGGAGCTCGAGGTGCCGGTGGTCGCCCTCTCCCAGCTGTCCCGGGCCCTGGAGGCACGCCAGGACAAGCGCCCGATGCTCGCCGACCTCCGTGAATCGGGCTCGATCGAACAGGACTCCGACGTGGTGTTGTTCCTCTACCGCGATGAGATCTACAACCCGGATTCGAACGAGAACCAGGGAATGGCCGAGATCATCGTGGCCAAGCACCGTAACGGTCCCACCGGCGTCACCCGCCTGGCCTTCATCGGCCAGTACGCCCGCTTCGACAACATGGCTCGTATCTAGCGTTTGCGCGGCGGCGCCGGCCGTGGCGTCGTGCGCGGCGTCGGCAGGACCGGAGGGTTCAGGTCCTGAGCGGCGACGGCGACAGGCCGGTCTCCTGAGCCAGCGCGTCGAGCGCCCGGTTGCAGAGCGAAATGAGCTCGGCGTCCAATGCCTGGGCGCCCATGAGGTCTCCGGTCACCCCCAGTTGCTCGATGGCGGCAGCGACCGCGGCGAGGCGGGTGGCACCCAGGTTGGCGCTGCTGCCCTTGAAGGAGTGGGAGGCCCGTTGGAGGGCACCCGGGTCGTGGTCGGCGAGCGCTTGATCGAACTGGTTGAGATAGCGATCGACCTCATCTCGGAACAACGAGACGAGGTCGTCGAGCAGCTCGGATCCGCCGAGATCGCGCAAGCCGGCGATGGTGGCCGGATCCAGGTCGGGGCCCCCATCGTCCGGCGGGTCGGGCGGGATGTCGATCGGCGCCCATCGCTGGAGGGCGGCGGCCAGGGCTTCGACTTTCAGGGGCTTGGACAGGTAGTCGTCCATGCCCGCAGCCAGGGCCCGCTCCCGGTCCCCGCTCATGGCGCCGGCGGTCAGGGCGATGATCGGTAGGCGTGCACCCGGGCCCTCCCCTCGGCGGATCTCTGCCGTCGCGGTGTAACCGTCCATCTCCGGCATCTGGCAATCCATCAGCACCGCCGCATAGGACTGACGCTCCACGGCGTCGAGGGCTTCGGTCCCGTTGGCGGCCACGTCCACCCGGTAACCCAACTTTTCCAGATTGCGCGCCGCCACCTTCTGGCTCACCGGATTGTCCTCCACCACCAGCAGGAGGTGCCGCCGGTGATTTGCCCGCGCCCCGGCGCTGCTGGGGTCGGTCGGCAGGGCATCGTCGTCGTCCACCGCCATCAGCTCCGTGCCCGTCATGTCCGGGCCGCCGAGAGGCAGGCGGGTGGCGGCGGCGGGAAGGGGAAGGGTGAACCAGAACGTCGAGCCCTGCCCGGGCTGGCTCTCCACGCCGATGCGCCCGCCCATGAGTTCGACCAGTTGTCGGGAGATGGCCAGGCCCAGGCCGGTGCCCCCAAATCTGCGGGAGGTGGACGCGTCGACCTGCGAGAAGCTCTGGAACAGCCGGCGCTGGTCCTCGGCGCTCAGGCCGATACCGGTGTCGGTCACGTCGAAGCGGACCGTACCGGGTCCCCCGGACTCGGTGGGGGCGAGATGGACCGCGACCACGACCCCGCCGGTCTCGGTGAACTTGACCGCGTTGCTGACCAGGTTGAGGAGAATCTGGCGCAGCCGACCCGGATCTCCGGACACGTCGAGGGGGACGTCGGGGTCGATCCGGGTGGCCAACTCCAGGGCCTTGGCATGGGCCTGCTCGGCCAACAGGTCAGCCCCCTCCTCCACCACGGTCCGGAGGTCGAAATCGAGCGTCTCGATCAGCATCTTTCCCGCCTCTATCTTGGAGAAGTCGAGGATGTCATTGATGACGGTGAGCAAGGCCTCGCCGGACGCCCTCGCCGTCTCGGCGTACTCACGCTGTTCGGGGTTGAGGACGGTGTCGAGCATCAGACCGGTCATACCGATCACGCCATTGAGGGGGGTGCGGATCTCGTGGCTCATGGTGGCCAGGAATTGGGATTTGATCCGGGCTGCTTCCACCGCCGCCCGGCGGGCGGCACGCAGGTCGGCTTCCATGCCCTTGCGCTCGGTCACGTCCCGCAGATAGCCGAGCATGGCGAGGGTCATCCCCGATTCCGCCGGCTCGCTGTGGAGGGTGGTGCGCACCCAGCGGTAGTCGCCGGCTTTGTGGCGGAGCCGAAACTCGAGCTCGGTCCCGCCCTCTTGGATCGCGGTCAGGAAGGCTTCATCCAAGCGACGGCGATCGTCAGGGTGGACCAGGAGCAAGAAGTCTGGGTCGGCGAGGATCTCGTCGGAGGAGTAACCGAAGATCCGTTCGGCGTTGGCGCTGACGTAGACGGCGCCCCAGTCGTCCGTTGCCGGGTCCACCTGGGCGGCGCGGAGCACCACCACCGGGCTGGCGGTGATCAGGTGATCGAGAAACTCCTGCGCTTCACGCAGCCCCTGGCTCTTCTCGGAGAGCAACACGCTGGCGCTCCCCAGGGCGGCGCCCAGGCGGCCCACCTCGTCGTCCCCCGACGGCAGGTCGGTGAGGGGGACCTCATCCTGCAGGCGATCGGCGTTCTCCTGCAGCCGTCGCACCCGCCGGGAGACACTGATGCCGAAGAGCAGCGAGGCGACGAAGCCGCCGATCAGGCCGACTCCGATCACCACGCCGATGGCCACGTTGAACCAGGTGGTGATGCGGCTGTTTGCCGCGGTGCGGGACGCCTGGAGCCCGGCTTCGTCGTGGTCCATCTGGCTCAGCTCGGCCCGTACCGCGTCCATGGACGTTTTGCTCTCGGCCAGGAGACTCAGCTCGGCGGAAGCCGGCACCGAGGTGGCGGCCAGCAGTGCCTGGAGGTGGGCCAGGCGGATGGCGGCCAGCGACTTCACCTGCTGGGCCCGGCCCGCTTCGGCGGGATCGTCCTTCACCAAATTGGACAGGTGACCGATGTCCTTGGCCGTGCTGGCCTGAGCCTCCAGGAAGGGCTGGAGGAAGGAGGCCTGACGGGTCAGCAGAAAGCCCCTGACTCCGGTTTCGGCGTTGACGAGATCGATGGTGACGTTCTGGATGGCCGAGCGCACCGCCTGGCTCTGGTTGACCAGCTGGGCCGCCTGTTGGTCCTCTCGCTGGAAGCCGGCGAACACCCCGCCGGCCAGGGCCAAAGCCGCCAAGGGCACGGCCACGACCGCCAGGCCCTTGGTCCGCAACCCCCAGTTCTCCCACCGCCGTAGGAATCGTCCTCTTGGTTCGGTCACGCGCTGGCATCCCCTGCTCGGGCGCGCTCATTCGGTTGAGCCACCCACCAGGGGATCCATCGGCAATTCCGAGCAATTCATTGAGGGTCAGCGCCGGGCCCCAGCTGGGAGCCTCGGGGCACCGCCGGGGCTGGCGCCCGCCCGGCGACCCCGCGGTCGTCGGCGGCCCGGCCGCGGTCCCGGCCGGGCGCTACCCGCCGGCCCTGGCCACCAGGCTCACCATTGGCGGCGCGTCCAGATAGGTGTCCCAAAAGCCGGGAGCGAAGGCGGTCCTGCCTTCGGGTGACACCGTGGGCATGACCCATTCGAAGGATTCGAAGCCGGCGGCGGCGAACTCCTGGCGGTACGCCTCGGTGGGCAGGAAGTAGTTGTCCAGCTCGAAGAAGGTGCCGTCGGGATTGAAGAACCGATAGGTGACGGTGCTGCCTTCAACGGGGTCGGCGGCGCCGATCTTCACGAAGCCGTACGGCCGGTACCGGTCGAAGACAGCCGGAGGGTTTTCGGGATAGTCGTTGCACCCGACCACCAGGCCACCGGGTCGGACGAGCCGGGCCACGCTCTCGATGAGGGTGCGCAGCTGGGCTCGGCTGGTGGCGTAGTTGAACAGGAACGAGCAGAAGGCGATGTCGAACCGCTCGTCGAGGTCGACGTCGGCCACGTCGGCCCGGACGTACTCGACCCCGAGGGGAGCCGCCTCCTCCGCCCGCCGGGCCAGGGCGATCATCTCGGCCGAGATGTCCACCCCCACCACCCGGGCCGCACCCCGTCGCATGAGCTTTCGGGCGTAGATGCCGTCACCACAGGCCAGGTCCACCACCGAGAGTCCGGGCAGTTCGGGGAGCAGGCCGAACACCGTGTGCGCCTCGATGTGAAGCCGGAAGGGGAGGAGTTTCGACTCCTGGTACTCGGGGCCGATCCGGTCGTACTCCTCGGCCACGTGGTCGAAGTCGGTCACTCGTCAGACGGTACACGGTCGACGGCAGTCAGCTCACGGGCTGGCTCCCTTGCCCGGCAGGCGGGCGGCGATCGCGGTGATGACCGCGGCGCTGTCCATCACGCACTGATGGCTGGCGAGAACACCGAGGGGGTCGTTGAGCCCCGCCACCGGCGGAGCGGCCGGGTCGATGAAGTTGGGCGATCCCGACGCCATCGGCTGGCCGTCGGGACCAACCAGGACTTGGGAGATGAGGCCGGCCGCCGGGTTGTCGGCAATCAGGTAGACGTTGTCGTTGGGCGTCCCTACCGGGACATAGACCGAGGCCTTGCCCTCCTTGGCCAGGTGGCAGCGTCGTTTTTCGCGGCGTTGTTCCAGGAGGACTGGAATTGGTCGAGCAAGGCGGTGGACGCCGGGATCTGGATGGTGGTGAGGAGTGAGGCGACCTCGGCCTGGTTCTGGATCCCGTTGATGGGACTGTCCAGGGAGAAGATGCCGGCGACTTCGGCCTGCTGGGAATGGTTGAAATCGTCCAGGAAGTACTGCTCGGCAACGTAGCCGCCCTCGCTATGACCGATCACCAGGATCCGAGCGGCCGGCCACAGGGTGTGGACCTGATCGACCTCGGTGGCAATCGCCGGGGCGATGGCTTGGGGCAGGGCCGTCGAGGGCATGCTCGAGGGGTAGGCGGCGACGGTGACCGTCGGATGGGAGGCGGGACCGGTCAGTTGCACGCCGTTGTAGCTGAACGGGAGGATCATCGCCCCGGCGCCGCGCAGGGTGGTGACCAGGTTGGGCTGGGCGGTGCAGCCCGCCGGCTCCTTTGTCGGGTCGGGGGCGAAGGTCGACTCGGTGGCGGTCAGCGCCGCTGACGTCTGGGTCAGGGGATTGTAGGTACCGGCCGGGAGTGAGCTGCCGAATCCTCCGATGAGGATGGCCACCGAGGTGGGGCCGGAAGCCACCGTCCCCTGAGGGGTGGACGAGCATCCGGAGAGGGCGATGGCAACGCCGAGGGTGACCGCCACCAGCCCTCGCCACCCAGCCTGGATGACGACCGGCACCGCCCGGAAATGACCAACCCCGTTCATCAATTACGAATGTAACCACAGACCGGCCTGGCCTTACCGGGGCGGGCGATCCCTCCCGTCGCCCCGCGGCGCGGCCAGTCTCCGGGTGAAGACCCCGAGGTGGTCGCGTCCGACATCCCCCACTCGGGTGTTGGCGAACCAGGGTTCGGCCGGCAGGGTGTCCGACACCGGAAAGACCTCGACGATGCTGCCCCGGCCCAGTTCCTCGGAGCAGACGAAGGTCGGGAGCAGGCTGATCCCGTGACCGCCCTCGACGGCGCCGACCACCGCCCGTAGGTCGGGAGCGACCAGGCGCAGGTCGGCGGCAAACGGGCGTCCGAGACTCGACAGCCAGAAGCGGCGGGTCAGGGGCAGCTCGGCGCTGTAGGCGACCCAGGGCTTCCCGACGAGCCACGACGCCAGTTGTTCGACCGAGGCCAGGGGCGGGGTCGGGATCATCCGCGGGGGAGCCACCAACACGAACCGCTTGGTGTCGAGGGGCGTCGAGGCGATCGACCGTCGGCCCGGCGTGGTGCTGGTCACCGCCAGGTCGAGATCGCCCCGCTCGAGCAGCTCGATGATCTCGTCATCGCTACCGAAGGTGGCGGCGACGGCCGGCCCCGACGGGTCGAAGCGGGGGACCACCTCGAACGAGAAATACTCGGCGGAGGACCCGAACCGGATGGTCGGAGGGGGAGCGGCGCCGACCCCACCGTCGAGGCCCGCCAGCACCGGCTCGAGCCGGTCGAGCTGCTCGGCGACCTGGGTGTACAACTCGCGGCCCCGGCGGGTTGGCTCCACCCCGCCGGCGGTGCGGATGAAGAGGGGAGCCCCGGCGCGGCGCTCGAGCCCGCCCAACTGCTGGCTGGCCGCCGGCTGCGAAAGTCCCCGCAGGGCGGCCCCGGCGGTCACCGACCCCGAGCGGTAGATGGCCACGAAGGTGCGGAGCCACTCCGACGCTGCCATCCAGTTAGCTTATGTCATACTCATCGGATACTTCTTTGCATATGGCTGTCCTAGGCCCCACACTGGGCCAATGGCAAACGTTCCCTACACCCACGGCCATCACGACAGCGTGCTGCGCTCCCACCGGTGGCGTACCGCCGAGAACTCGGCCGGGTACCTGCTGCCCCATCTGCGACCGGGGATGTCCCTGCTCGACGTCGGGTGCGGGCCGGGGACCATCACCGTCGACCTGGCCACCCGGCTGGCCCCGGGCCGGGTGGTGGGTCTCGATGCCTCCGCCGAGGTCCTTGCCGAGGCCCGGACCATCGCCGTCGACGGACCGTCCGGACTGACCTTCGCCGTGGGCGACGTCTTCAACCTCGACTACGAGGACGGCGCCTTCGACGTGGTCCACTGCCACCAGGTGCTGCAGCACCTGGGGGATCCGGTGGCGGCGCTGGTGGAGATGAAGCGGGTGTGTCGTCCGGGAGGACTGGTGGCGGCCCGTGACGGTGACTACCCGGCGATGATCGCCTATCCCCCGTTTGCGGAACTCGAACGGAGCCTCGAGGCCTACCGGGCGGCGACCTTGGCCAACGGGGCCCAGTGCGACGCCGGCCGGAAGCTCCTCGGCTGGGCCCACCGGGCCGGCTTCAGCTCCGTCGTCCCCTCCGCCTCGGTCTGGTGTTTCGCCACGCCCGAGGACCGGAACTGGTGGGGCGATCTCTGGGCCGACCGGATGACCAAGTCGTCGTTGGCGGAGCAGTTGCTGGCCCGGGGGATCGCCACCCCGGAGGATCTGGATGGGTTCGCCCAGGCGTGGCGGGACTGGTCGGGCGAGCCCGACGGGTGGTTCAGTGTCCTCCACGGCGAAGTCATCGGCACCGCCTAGTCGCGGCGCCGCGACGACGGAGCCGGCTGCCCGTCAGGACAGGCCGCGCTGCACCCCGGCCCGGAACCGGTCCGGGGCCTCGAGCATCGGGAAGTGGCCGACCCCGTCGAGAACCTCGATACCGGCATCGGGCCGGGCCTCTTGCAGGCGGTCGACCATGCCCACCACCGCGATGGGATCGTCGGCGCCCCAGACGACGTGGAGCGGCGACGGATGGTCCTCGATGGCCCCGGTGAACCGCGACTCGCTCCGGCGCCGCTCCTCGATGTAGCGGATGGTCCGGGGGAGGAGCGAGAGACCATCGGATCGGGCGGTCAGCTCGCTGGTTCCTTGCAGCTCCCCGGCGCTCACGTTGGACGATGGGCTGAAGGTGGCGGCCAGGCTGGCGGCCAGGGTGGTGGCGTCCATCGGGGCGGTATCGGCCAGCTTCTGGTCGGGCAGGCTCAGCAGGAAATTCTGTCCGTCGCTCAGGTGGGCCATCTGGATGTAGATGCTGCCGTTGGTGAGGACCCGCCGGACGATCTCCACCGGCCACCGTCCCTCCTCCTGGCGGGCCAGCAGCTCGCCGCCCACCGTGTCCCCGAAGTCGTGGGTGAGGAGGGAGAGCCGCTCGAGGCCCAGCCGCTGGGTGAGGGCCACCGCCACCTCGGCCTGGATGTCGACGGTGTAGGCGAGGTCGGGCTTGGCCGACAGCCCGTAACCGACCATGTCGAAGAGGACCACCCTCCGGTCCCGGGCCAGCTGGTCGACCACCAGGTGGAAGTCGAAGGACGAGGTGGGAAAGCCGTGGATGACCAGCAGCGGCTCCTGCCCCCCCGGACCCGCCTCGTCGATGTCGACCACGAAGACCTCGTAACCGGCGAGGGGGATCCGCCCGCCGCGCCGCTCCCACCGGTCGGAGGCGGCGGTCATGCCAGCAGCCGGTCGGTGAAAAAGGCGAGCACCTGGTCGAGCGCGGCCCGGGTCGGGGTGCCTTCCCGGTCGTCGAGGTCCTCGGTGAGGACCGAGTGGGCCATCGATCTGTGCCCGAAGGGATTTCCGGAGGACGAGTCGATCTCCACGGCGATGAATCCGTCCCCCAGCACCTCCTGCAGGTGCTCGAACCGGGCGTGGGGGCTCATCCGGTCGCCGGTGAAGCGCAGGCCGAGCACACAGGTCCCGGCCGCCACCCGATCCTGGACCTTCTCGAGGTCGGCGTCGGAGATCCCGAGATCCCAACTCCGACGCTTGCTCACCGAGAAGGGCACCGACGGCTGGCTGAGCACCGGGGCGACCACCACGTCGTCGACCATCATGGCCAGCGCGAACCCCCCGGTGAAGCACATTCCCACCGCCCCCACCCCCGGCCCGCCACAGGTCTCGTGCTCGGCCTTGGCCAGCGCCCGCAGCCAGGTGGTGATGGGGCTGGCCTTCTTCAGGGCCAGGGCGGTGAACTCGCTCGAGATGCAGGCCCGGGCCAGGGACCCGACGGTGTACCCGACGGTGGGCCGGCGCCCGTCGTCCCCGAAGACGTGAGGCAGCACCGCGGTGCAACCGGCCGCCGCCACCTTCCGCCCGAAGTCGGCGACGTGGGGGGTGATACCCGGCATCTCGCTGATGACGATGACTGCCGGACCCGAGCCCGTCCGGTAGACGGCCCGGGTCTTGCCCTCGGCGGTGAAGCTGCCCTTCTCGAATCCCTCCAGTGGATCAGTCATGGACAGAAGCTAATAGCCGGCGTGCACCTCCGTCAGGAACGCCGCGATCAGGCCCCCGCCGGGCGGTGGCGGTTACCGGCCGGCGCCGCCGGCTCGTCGGCCGGACGCCCCACCAGGCTCAGCGTGGCCCGTACCGGGAGGTGGTCGGATTTCGAGCGCTCGGCGATCCGGGTGTCGACCACCGCCACCGACGGGGTCACCAGCACGTGGTCGAGCTGGCTGTGGGGCCGGAACGCCGGCCAGGTGCGACCCCGGATCGCCCGCCGCCATCCCGGGAAGAACGCCGACAGGGGTGGGCCCCACATGTTCATATCGCCGGTCAGCACGGCCGCACCACCGCCGGGGTCGGGCAGCGCGGCCCGGAGCCGCTTGAACTGCACCGGCGAACGCTGCAGCAGGTGGGACATGTGGGTGCCGACCACCGTCATCGACCCCTCGCCCAACGGCAGGGTGGAGACGATGGCCAACCGGCGGGAAGCGTCGGTCTTCAGCTGGCCCAGCGGGATCACCTCCCGGTGGCTGACCGGCACCCGGGTGAGCACGGCCAGCCCGAAGGTGCCGACCGAGTAGTCGGGGTGGAGGCGGTCGAAGTTGCGCCGGGGCCGCTGACCGGGGTGATCGAGACGGAAGACCACGCTGGCGCTGCGGGGGCGGGGCCCCCACCGGTGGTTGGCCGAGGGGTGGGGCGGGAAGATCCGGCCGGTGGCCAGCTCCTCTTCGTAGACCTGGTAGCCGAGATCCCGGCCGACGACCGCCGCGGTACTCGGGCCGCCGCCTGACGGGGTCCACGATTCCTGCATCACCAGGACGTCGGCGTCGAGGGCGGCGCATTCCGCGGTCACGTCGAAGGGTCGGCCCCAGCCGTCGACGCCGCAGTGGACGTTGAAGGTGGCCACGCTGAGCTGGGCCGGGTCAGGCACCCGGGTTCAGTGCCGACCCAGGGTGGCCGCCGCCGCCTGCAGCTCGCCCCGGTACTCGGGGGCGGCGATCCCGGCCAGCGCGTAGGCCCGTTCGCGGACGGTGAGGCCGTAGAGGTCGGCGGCCCCGTGCTCGGTGACCACCACCCCGGTGTGGTGGCGGGGAGTGGAGACCACCGACCCCTCGGGCAGGGCGGCCACGATGCGGGAGCGCAGCTCGCCGTTGACGGTGGCGGTGGAGCGCAGGCAGATCAACGAGTGGTCGTCGGCCCGGAGGGCGGCGGCGGACACGAAGTCCTCGTGGCCACCGACCCCGGATATCTGCCGCCCGTCGATGCTGTCCGCCACCACCTGGCCGTAGAGGTCGAGGCTGAGGGCGCCGTTGATGGAGATCAGCTTCTGGTTGCGGGCGATGGTGGCGGGGTCGTTGACCACCTCGACGGGCAGGAAGGCGACCTCGGGGTTGCCGTCGAGCCACTGGTAGAGGTCGGCGGACCCGAGGGCGAAGGTGGTCACCGACACCCCCTCGAAGATTCCCTTGGTGGTGTTGGTCACCTTGCCCGCCAGATGCAGGCCCATCATGCCGTCGGTGAACATCTCGCTGTGGATCCCGTAGTCGCCGCCGGTCCCGGTGGCCAGCTGGTGGGCCACGATGTTGGGGATGGTGCCGATCCCGATCTGGAGGGTGGCGCCGTCGGGGATGAAGCCCATGGCCAAATCGGCGATGGCGTGGTCGACGTCGTCAGGGGCGGCGTCGGCCAGGGCATAGGGCTGACCGTCGGACTCGACCAGGACATCGATCAGATCCATCGGCAGGGTGTTGGCGTACTCGGGGGGGAGCGACCCGGTCCGGGGGAAGTGGGGGCTCACCTCGACCATCAACAGCCGGTCGGGGTCCTTGCCCGCCAGCACCAGCTCGTCGTAGGTACCCCCGAGGTGGAGGGAGAGGTTGACGTTGCCGTCGGCATCGGGCGGGGCGCCGGCCGCGGTCATGATCCGGGGCGCGAAGCGGCGGAGGATCGGGGCGAACTGCCGGAACCCGCCCGGCACCAA
>DASZNG010000099.1:0-4157 GCA_035551535.1 Acidimicrobiales bacterium
ACCGGGATGGTATCGGCTACCGGCGGCGGCTGCCTGACACCGATGTCAGGCAGCGGCCGACCTGACTAGGGTGGCGCCATGGGTCTGCTCGATGGTCGTGTCGCCGTGGTCACCGGAGCCGGGAGGGGAATCGGTCGCGAAATTGCCTTGTGCCTCGCTACCGAGGGAGCCCGGGTGGTGGTGAACGACATCGGGGTCGGCCTCGATGGCCAGGACGGGGGCGAGGAGCCCGCCGAGCAGGTGTGCGCCGAGATCACCAAAGCCGGAGGCGAGGCCGTTCCCAACCGCGACTCGGTGAGCGACTTCGAGGCCGCCGGTCGGATGATCGGCACCGCCATCGACCGTTTCGGCCAGATCGACATTCTGGTGAACAACGCCGGGATCGTCCGCGATCGTTCGCTGCTGAAGATGACCGAAGACGACTACGACGCGGTCGTCGCCGTCCACCAGAAGGGGACCTTCAACGCCACCCGGCACGCCGCCCCGCATATGAAAGAGGCGGGCTACGGCCGCATCGTGAACATGACCTCGTCGGCCGGGCTCCGGGGCAACTTCGGGCAGACCAACTACGGGGCGGCCAAGGCGGCCATCATGGGCATGACCTTCGTGTGGGCCGTCGAGCTCGGCAAATACGGGATCACCGTCAACGCGTTGGCCCCGTCCGGGAGCACCCGGATGACCGAAGGCCTCTACCAGGGAGCCGAGCCACCGGCCAGCGAGAATCCGGCGCTCAACGCCCCGCTGGTGGCCTTCTTGGCCTCCGAGGCGGCATCGTTCGTCAACGGCCAGGTCCTCGGCCGGTCCGGGTACGCCTACACCCTGTTCCAGACCCCCCGTCAGATCGCCAACATGTGGAAGGACGGCGGGTGGACGACCGGAGAGGTGGCCGACCACTTCCACGAGGTGCTCGGCCAGCACCTGCAGTCGGTGGGCATGCCCGCCCATCCCCTGCTGGGCAAGCGCGACTGAACCCGCCCCAGCGACCACTCACCAAACGTGGCCCACCATCCACTAGGCCGCGGCGGTCACCCGACTCTCCGGATCGAAGTCACCCTCTCCCGATCCACCCCGACCAGAAACGCCGGGGATTTCGGTGCCGCGACCAGGCCGGTGTATTCAGCTTCGACGGTGTAGAGACCTGGGTTCCATCCGTCGGCCTCGAGTTGCCAGGCCACTCCTTCCGCGAGCCCGAGAGTAGAGAGATCGGCGGGATCGATCGGCGTTACTCGGATGGCAACCGGCCCCGGCGGCACCGATCGCTCGATGTGTCTGGTGATCTCCTCGACGGAGGAAAGTCCGGTGGAATCAATGCCAACATTGGAGGGGTTGGGGACGAAGGTCCTCAACGAGGCGACGCCAACGGATCCGACCACTGCCACCGCGCCGATCGCCACCCACCCCGTCATCGCCGACCACCGGGGAGACCGGCGCCCGGCTTCCAGGGGGGAAGGTCGGCGGAGCAATGCCAATCCGAGGAGGGCGGCCGCCCAGACCGCCACGGTCCACACCAGAATGCTCAGTGCCCACAAGATCAGGATCGCGTAGTCGACGCTCAATGCGTTCCTTTCCGGGATGATCGAGAACCCGACGCTGGTGCAGATGGAACTGATAACGGCCACCAGGGACAGCACGGAGAGGCTTTGGCGACCGTGTCGCCAGGCAAGCACGGCGATCACCGCCAAAGCGAAAAGAACGAGGAACCCGACAATCGTGGCATTGGCATTGATCGACCCGAGCACCGCAAAGAAGCTGAGCGGCTGGTGACGAAGCCAGAGGGGTGGCGGTGCACCGACGAAGGCCACCACCCTCAACCCGAACGCGAACCCCATCGAGCTCTGCCCTCGGCCACTGGTCACCAGGGCCGACAGATTGCCGTGGCGTCCGAAATTCTGAATCAGCGGCGCCAGCCAGCCCACCGCTCCCGCCAGCAGTCCGATCACCAGCCAACGGATCCGTTGCGGACGGCCGCGCATCGCCAATCCGACCAGTGGCGCGCTCAACACCAGCACCGCCGACGGGATGGTGAAGATCAGTTGGGTCTGGGCGGCCACCGATCCGACAATGACCAGCACCGGCCACCAACCCAACGAACCGGTTCCGACGGCCCAGGCGAGCACCAGGGTGGCAATCAGGAACGGAATCGGAAAATAGGCATTCCACGTCAAATTCTCGAAGACGACAGGGGCGAGCCACAAATAGTCAGCGGCGGCGAAGGCAATGAGGACACACCCCAACCACGCCCGGGTCGACCAGGCTGCCTCGATGGCCACCGAAAACGCGATACCGCCCAGCAGCGCCGCGCCCCACAACGACCCGTGGGCCGGATCGATGCGCACCGGAATGGCCAGAAGCCAGAACATCAAGGGCCCGGGATCGTAGAGGTGCTGCCCGGAACTCACCACCGTGGTCGAGGCGAGACCCACCAGTGGGGGATGGAGGCTGAGGACCTGGTGGGAGCGGATGGCGATGGCGGCGTCGTCTCCGGTGGCCACCCAACCCTTGGAGAGGACCACTCCGAAGGGCACGGCCACCACCACCCACACGGCTACGTGGCTGGCGATTCGGCCCACCACGGGGACCGCTTCATACCAACGCCGCCCGAAACCGCCGGTAGTCACGGGGGCATGTTTCCACAACGGTGGGGGCGGATCGATCGGCGCCCGATTCGATGACCGGTAGCTGGTGGCGGTGGCCTCCGACGGCCGACTGCGGTCAGCGCTCGGTGGCGAAGTGCGCCTGGAGCCGGTGCTTCAGTACCTTGCCGGTCGGGTTCCGGGGAAGCTGGTCGACGAACTCCCATCGCCGCGGCACCTTGTAGGCGGCCAACGCCTCCAGACCGTGCTGACGGAGCGTGTCGGCGTCCGCCTCCCATCCCGGTCGCAGCACCACCACGGCAGCCACATCCTCACCCAGCACGTCGTGAGGAACGCCGATCACCGCCACCTCCGCCACCGCCGGATGGGTCAGCATGACGTTCTCCACGTCGACCGCGTAGACGTTGCTCCCGCCCCGGATGATCACGTCCTTCACCCTTCCGCCGATGTAGAGGTAGCCGTCGGCGTCGAGGCGCCCGATGTCGCCGGTACGAAGCCAGCCGTCCACCCAGGTCTCGGCGGTGGCGCCGGGATCGCCGAAGTACTCGCGCTGGCGGCCGGGGATCCGGAGGCGGACCTCGCCGTACTCGCCGGCAGGTACCTCGGCGCCGTCCTCGTCGACGCAGATGACCTCGGCCGGCGGGAGGGGCTTTCCCACCGAGCCCGGGCGTCGCACCGCCTCGCCTTTGGGCATCAGGCAGTAGACCGACCCGGCTTCGGTCATCCCGTAATTGTTGGAGACGAGGGCGTCGGGCATCCGCTCCTGGAGACGGTCGATGGCCGTCGGCGCCAGCGGGGCACTCCCGACCGAGCAGATGGCGATCGACGACAGGTCGGCCCGGTCGAAACGCGGGTGGGCGAACAGCAGCTGGACCATGGCCGGGACCAGGAAGACCGCCAGCGGTGACTCGGCTTCGACGAAGTCGAGCCAGTCGCCGGCGTCGAACCCGGGTTGGAAGACGGTGGTCATCCCCAGCTTCATCGGAGTGAAGACGAAGGTGATGCCGGCGAAGGTGGCCAACGGGCTGGCGTGCAGCCAGAGGCTCCCGCTCCACGTCGGTGGAGCGTTGGGCACGCTCGACGCGTTCACGTGACGGATGGCCACTCCCTTCGGGCGCCCGGTGGTCCCGGAGGTGAACAGGATCTCCGAGAGGCCGTCTTCCTCCACCGGCACCTGATAGCCGGACCCGTCGTCGTCGAGCAGGGCGACCCAGGGGCGGTGGCGTGGACCGGACCCCGCCGGCTCCGTCAACGATGCGTCGACCACCAGCCGGGCGGGGGGATCGGCACCGGCTCCCACCTGGGCGAGGGAAGCGCCCACCCGCTCTTCATCGGCGAACACCGCCACCGCGCCGGCGCGGTCGAGCATGCCGGCCACCTCGGCCGGCGCCAGCCGGGCATCGAGCGGGACCGCGGCGGCTCCGGCCCTGTGGATGGCGGCGTAGGCGGTGACCCAGCGAAGGGCGTTGGCCCCGGCCAGCCAGATGGCCACCCGGTCGCCCGGACCCACCCCCGACGAGGTGAGGCCCCGGGCCAGGCGGTTGGACTCCCGGTCCCACTCCC
>DASZNG010000100.1:0-31671 GCA_035551535.1 Acidimicrobiales bacterium
CAGCAGCACCGCCCCGAGGGCGAACGGGCCGGCCCAGTGGTCGGCCACCCGCAGTTGCCAGTAGAGGAAGGCCATCAACATCCCCAGCGACCCGTGGGCGAAGTTGAACACCCCCGAGGTGGTGTAGGTGACGACCAACCCGGAGGCGGCGATGGCGTAGATGGCGCCGGTGGCCAGGCCGGCGATCGTCAACCCGATGAACAGGCTCATCGGCTAGCAGTTCCCTCCGTCGGCCCCGACCCCGGGCGCCGGCGGTTCATGAGTCGAGGGTCTGTTACTCATGGACGTAGCTTCCGTTGCAGGTGAAGCCGCTCGGCGTGGCCGGGTCGCGGACGAACTTGCCGTTGGTCACGTCGATGATGATGTAGCAGGTGCCCGGCACTTTGCCCGCCGGGTTGGTGGGCTGGGACATCCCGTTGCCGTCGAAATTGGTGATCGTCTTCAAGCCGTTCACCAGTGCCGCCCGGGTCGGCGCCCCCCCGGCGTTGATGCCCTGGACGAACATCATCCCCGACAGCCATCCGTAGGCGGCGTAGATGGTGGGGGACTGACCGCCGGACACCGAGCTGTACCACTTGTCGAACAGGGCCACCTCCGGGACGGCGGCGGCGTCCTGGCCCTCGTACATGGCCATGGGCTGCTCGAGGATCGAACCGTTGGCCCCCGGACCTCCGGTGGCGATGAACTGCGGGTCGTAGGCCGGGGCCCCCCAGTCGGCGAACGGAATGGTGTAGCCGGCCGCGTACATCTGGGAGGCCATGGCCCCGTAGATGGCGGCGGTGGCCTCGAAGATGAGTCCCTGGACTCCGGCGGACTTCATCGCCGCGATGTAGGACCCGAAATCGGTGGTGGTCGGCGAGATGCTGTCCGCGGAGTAGATGAACTTGTAACCGAGTGATTGCATGACCTTCTCCTGGGCGGTCCCCTGGGCCTGGGCGGTGCCCTGGTCCTCCTCGAGGATGGCCATGTGCTGGGTCACGTTGGCCCCGAACTTCTGGGCGAAGTACTGGAAGGGTCCGCTGATGAAGCCGCCCGGTTGGGGCTGCGGGGAGAAATTCTGGGGCAGGTTGAAGCGGGCCGGGGTGAGGGCCTCCCCGATGTCCGGCACGTTGGCCGCGGCCACGGCCGCGGCACCGCCGTCGTCGGCCACCGAGAACGAGCCCACGAAGGCCAGCACCTGACTGGCGATGGACTGGACGGTGGTGGAGTTCTGGGCCTCCTCCATGTTGTCGTCACCGGAGTCCAGTGTCAGCTTGCGGCCGCAGACCCCGCCGATGCTGTTCTGGTAGGCGACGAACGCCTGGGTGCCGAGCCGGGCCGAGGTGAACAGACCGGGAACCGGGCCGGTCACGGTACTGACGTTGCCGATGGTGATGGTGCTGGGGGTCACCCCCGGCCCTGACCCGGGTGCCCCGTTCGGGCAGACCGGTCCGCCGGCACTCCCCCCGCCGCCTCCGGCCCCGGATCCTCCGCTGCCGGCGCTCCCGGCGGTGCCGGCCCCGCCACTGCCGGCGGTGGCCGCGCTTCCCGCCGACCCGGCCGTCCCGGCGGCGCCCGCCGTCGTCGTCGTCGTGGTCCCACCCTTGGTGCCACTGCCGGTCCCCGACCCGTTGCTGCCCAGTCCACTGCTGTTCGAGGCGTTGGCCGCCGCCAGCTGGGCGGCGCTGAGCCGCGCTCCGCAGGCCGTACACACCAACGTCACCGCCAAGAGGGCGACCACCGTCGAACGGGCCCGCCATCCGGGCAACCCTCTCGCCGACCTGATGGAGGCCCGCGACCTGGACCGGTCCATCATGCACCCACCTCCCGACTCGGAGACCTACCCAGGTTCGGGGCGAGCGAACCGTGAGGGGCGGACCCCCAGGTGCCCGGGAGGGCCGAAATTGCCCCCGCCCGCACGTGGGCATCAGAATTCTCTGTCAGAGTCACGATTTCCCTCCCTCTACGATGCCAGCATCCCCCCGAAAGAGGCATCGTACTGCCACGCGTTGGGCATTTCTATAACATGTTCTCATATTGGGAACAGCACCCCGTACGCTTTGGAAACGGGGCTCGGCGGCCGATCTTGTGGGCTCCAGACCGGAAATATACAATTTTGTATACAATCCGGCCGACGATCCGGGTGCCCGTCGCAGCCCGACCGGCGCCCCGGCGCCCGCGGCGCTATCCACGGCGGGCGCCGACGATGGGTCCGGTAACCTAAAGGGCTATGGATCATCCGATGACCCAACGCCTGGAGGAGCTGGCTCAGCGACGCGAGCAGGCGCTGAACGCCGGTTCGGAACGCGCCGTCACCAAACACCACGCCAAGGGCAAGATGACCGCCCGGGAGCGCCTCGACTACCTGCTCGACGATGGCTCGTTCCAGGAGTTGGACATGCTCGCCCGTCACCGGGCCCACGGGATGGGGCTCGACGACAACCGGCCCTACACCGACGGGGTGATCACCGGTTTCGGCACCATCGACGGTCGCCGGGTCTGCGTGTTCAGCCAGGACTTCACCGTCTTCGGCGGTGCCCTGGGCGAGGTGTTCGCCGAGAAGATCCACAAGGTGATGGACCTGGCCTCCTCCATCGGGGTGCCGATGATCGGCCTCAACGACGGGGCCGGGGCCCGCATCCAGGAGGGCGTGGTCTCCCTCCACTCCTACGGCGGGATCTTCCACCGGAACGCTCAGGCGTCGGGGGTGATCCCGCAGATCAGCGTGATCCTCGGCCCCTGTGCCGGAGGGGCGGTCTACAGCCCGGCCATGACCGACTTCATCTTCATGGTCGAGGGGACCAGCCACATGTTCATCACCGGGCCCGATGTGGTCAAGACGGTCACCGGCGAGGACGTGACGCTCGAGGAGCTGGGTGGCGCCATGAGCCACGCCACCAAATCGGGAGTCGCCGCCTTCGTATCCCCCGACGAGAAGTCGTGTCTCGACCAGGTCCGCTACCTGCTCAGCTTCCTGCCCTCCAATAACCTCGAGGAGGCACCGGTCGTCGACTCGGGAGACGACCCCGAGCGGCGGTGCCCGGAGTTGAGCGAGTTGATGCCGGCGTCGCCCAACCAGCCCTACGACATGAAGAAGGTCATCGAGTCGGTCGTCGACGACGGCGAGTTCTTCGAGGTCAACCACCACTGGGCCATGAACCTGGTCTGCGGTTTTGCCCGGGTCGACGGCCGGGCGGTGGGCATCGTCGGCAACCAGCCCCAGATGCTGGCCGGGGTGCTCGACATCGACGCCGCCGAGAAGGGGGCCCGGTTCGTCCGCACCTGTGACGCCTTCAACGTGCCGCTGGTCACCTTCGTCGACGTGCCCGGGTTCATGCCCGGCACCGACCAGGAGTACGGGGGGATCATCCGGCATGGCGCCAAGCTGCTCTACGCCTACTGCGAGTCGACGGTTCCCCGGATCCAGATCATCACCCGCAAGGCCTACGGCGGCGCCTACGTGGTCATGAACTCCAAGTCCATCGGGGCCGACCTCGCCTACGCCTGGCCCTCGGCCGAGCTGGCCGTCATGGGCCCGGAAGGGGCGGTGGAGATCGTCTACCGGCGGGATCTGGCCGAAGCCGCGGATCCGGTCGGCCGGCGCAAGGAGCTGGTGGAGGAGTACACCGAGCGCTACGCCAACCCGTATGCCGCCGCCGAGCGCGGGTACGTCGACGATGTCATCGATCCGGCCGAGACCCGCCAGGTTCTGGTCAAGAGCCTGGCCCTGCTCATCTCCAAGCGGGAGGAACTGCCGAAGCGCAAGCACGGGAACATGCCGCTGTGACCGATCTCGGTACCGCCCCCGCCCCTTCGGCCTTCGGGCTGGCGCCCCGACCGGCCATCGACCCGACGGTCCTGGCGGTGTTGGCGGCGTCGGCCGAATTGGTGTGGCCGCGAGGCCACGCCGCCCCGGAGCCGGAACCGATCGGCGGCCCGGCCTGGCGTTTCAGCGGGCGGTGGTGGGCCCGACCGGTCGCCTCCCGCCGCGATCGACCCTGGGCCCGGCGCTGAACCTCAGCTGGTGAGGGCGGCGCGGTGTTGTTCGGCCAGCTCTTCGAGGTCGCTCATCATCCGGCCGATCTCGAAGTCCTTCGGGGTGTAGACCCTCGCCACCCCTTTGCCCATGAGAATCTCGGCGTCCCCGGGGGGGATGATTCCGCCCACCACCACCGGGACGTCCAGACCGAAGGCCCGGAGCCGGTCGACCACATCGGGGACCAACTCGAGATGGCTGCCCGACAGGATGGAGATCCCCACCACGTCGACGTCCTCATCCCGGGCGGCGGCGGCGATCTCCGCGGGTGACAGGCGGATTCCTTGGTAGATGACTTCGAAGCCGGCGTCCCGGGCCGCCACCGCGATCTGTTCGGCGCCGTTGGAGTGGCCGTCGAGGCCGGGCTTGGCCACCAGCAGCTTCGGCGGCCCCCCGGCGTGATCGGCCAGCGCCTTGGAGCGGGCGAGGACTCCGCCCAACTCGTTGCCCCGATGCCCGACCCCCCCGCCGACCCCGGTCGGGGCCCGGTACTCGCCGAAGATCTCCCGGAGGGCATCCGCCCATTCGCCGGTGGTGCCGCCGGCGTGAGCCAGCGCGATGGTGGCGGGCATCACGTTGTCGGTCCCCTCCGCCGCCCGTCGGAGGGCGTCGAGGGCCTTGGTCACCGCGCCCCCGTCTCGATGCGCCCGCCAGGCGGCCACGTCGGCCCGCATCTCCGATTCCACCGCCGGGTCGACCCGCAGGATCGAGCCGCCGGTGCCATGGGGGCCCGATCCGATCTCCGACGCCAGAGGCGATTCCGCCGTCTCGGTGAAGCAGTTGACGCCCACCACCTTGAGCTCGCCGGTCTCGATGCGGCGGACCCGGTCGGCCTGGCTGCTGACCAGGCGCGACTTCAACTCGTCGATGGCCTCGAAGGCGCCGCCCAGGGCGAGGACGTCCTCGAGTTCGGCCCAGGACGCCTCGGCCACCTCGTCGGTCTTCCGCTCGATGACCACCGAGCCGTCGAAGATGTCCTCGTACTCGAGAATGTCGGACTCGAAGGCCAGGATCTGCTGGATCCGGAGTGACCACTGCTGGTCCCAGGGGCGGGGAAGGCCGAGGGCCTCGTTCCAGGCCGGGAGCTGCATGGCCCGGGCCCGGGCCCGCTTGGACAGGGTCACCCCCAGCGACTCCAGCACGATCCGGGGCACGTTGTTCTCCGGTTGGGCTTCGGTCAGGCCCAACGAGTTGACTTGCACCCCGTAGCGCATGCGGATGAGCTTGGTTTCGGTGACGCCGTAACGCTCCCGGCAGGTGCGCTCCCACAACCGGGTGAAGGCCCGCATCTTGCAGGTCTCCTCGATGAAACGGACGCCGGCGTTGACGAAGAACGAGATGCGCCCGACCACCGACGGGAACTCGGCGTCGGAGACCTGGCCGGAGTCGCGTACGGCGTCGAGGATGCCGATGGCGGTGGCCAGCGCGTAGGCGACTTCCTGATGGGGGGTGGCCCCCGCCTCTTGGAGGTGGTAGCTGCAGACGTTGATGGGGTTCCATTTGGGGACGTGCTGCACGGTGTAGGCGATGGTGTCGACCGTCAGCCGCCGGCTGGGGATGGGCGGGAAGATGAAGGTGCCCCGCGACAGGTACTCCTTGATGATGTCGTTCTGGGTGGTGCCCGACAGCACTTTCGGATCGACCCCTTGATCCTCGGCGTTGGCGATGTAGAGACCGAGCAACCAGGCGGCGGTGGCGTTGATGGTCATCGAGGTGTTCATCGACTCCACCGGGATCTGGTCCATCAGCTGGGCCATGTGCCCGAGATGGGCCACCGGCACGCCGACCTTGCCGACCTCGCCGGCGGCCTCCGGCGCGTCGGGGTCGTAGCCGATCTGGGTGGGCAGGTCGAAGGCGATGGACAGTCCGGTCTGGCCTTTGGCCAGGTTGGTCCGGTAGAGGGCATTGGAAGCCTTGGCCGTCGAATGCCCCGAATAGGTGCGCATCATCCACGGCTTGTCGCGGGCCGGGGGATCGGGCGTGGGCTCGTTGGTCGCGTCCTGTGGACGGGTCACCTTTTCCACGTGGGTCATGCCTCCATTGTTGCCGCGGTTGCCCGCTGGCGCAGCCCCACCTACTTCTTCGTGTAGTCGAGGAAGCCCTGACCGGATTTGCGGCCCAGGAGCTCGGCGGCGACCATCCGCCGCAACACGGGCATGGCCGCGTAGTTGGGATCCCGGAATTCCTCGTACAGCGCATCCAGGATAGCCAGGGAGGTATCCAGTCCGACCAGGTCCAGCAGGGCAAACGGGCCCATCGGGAACCCGCAGCCGCCCTTCATGGCGATGTCGATGTCCTCGACCGAGGCAACCCCCTGCTCGTAGAGCCGGACGGCGTTGTTGAGGTAGGGGAACAGCAGGGCGTTGACGATGAATCCGGCCTGGTCCTTGACCTCGACAGGGGTCTTGCCACAGGCCTCGGCGAAGGCGCGGGCCGAGGCGATGGTCTCGGCGGAGGCGGTGATGGGCCGGACCACTTCCACCAGCTCCATCATCGGAGCCGGGTTGAAGAAGTGGACCCCGCAGACCTTGTCGGGCCGTCCGGTCTGCATGGCCAGCTCCACCACCGGCAGGGTGGAGGTGTTGGTGGCCAGGATGGTCTTGGCGTCGGTGATCCGGTCGAGCTCGTTGAAGAGCTCCTTTTTGACGGCCAGATCCTCGACCACCGACTCGATGACCAGGTCGACGTCCTTGAGGGCGGCGAGTTCGGAGGTCCCGGTGACCAGGGTCAGGGCCGCGTCGCGCTCCGCCTCGGTCTTCTTCCCCTTCTCGACCTGCCGGTTGAGCGACTTCTCCAGGGCGGCCAGGGTGGCATCGGCCGTCGACTGGCTGCGAGAGCGCAGGATCACCTCGAAACCGTTGACCGCCGCCGTCTCGGCGATACCCGAGCCCATGATTCCCGAACCGACAATTCCCACTCGAGCGATTGACATGGGAGGTGATGTTACTGGCAGGTAAGAGGGCGGTGCTCCCGACCGGGTCAGGCGCCCGGACCGAGCGCACCCCGGAGGCGCCGGGCCCCCTGGTCGATGAGCAACCGGGGCGAGATCCGGTAGACGGCCCAGGCCCGCCGGGCGTGGAACGGGGTGACGATGATCGGCCGGTTGCGGGCCACGCCGTCGAGCACGTCGGAGGCCAGGGAGGCCACCGGGTACGGGGGGCCGACCAGCGAGGTGAGCATCGACCGGATGTTGGGCATGGACGTGACCGGAGGCAGGTCGTCGGGATTGGCCTTGTCCAGGAGTGGGGTCTCGATGACGCCGGGGCAGACCACGGTGACCTTGACCCCGTGGGCGGCGGCTTCCATCCGGAGACCGACGCTGAGGCCGACCACCGCGTGCTTGGTGGTGGAGTAGGGAACCAGCATCGGGCTGGGCAACAGACCCGACAGCGACGCGGTGTTGACGATGTGGCCCCGCCCTTGGGCGATCATCAACGGGTAGGCGGCGTTGACGCCGTTGATCACGCTCCACAGGTTCACATCGATGACCCGCTGCCAGTGGGCGCCGGTCAGCTCCCTCACTTCGCCACCGACCCCGATACCGGCGTTGTTGAACAGAAGATCGAGCCCGCCGTGTTCCGCCGCCGTCCGAGCCACCAGTTCGTCGACGGCGGCGGCGTCGGTCACGTCCAGGGTGGCGGCCACCGCCCGGGTGGCTCCCGCCCGCCGGGACAGGAGCTCGGCCACCGAGACGGCATCGTCGCCGGCGATATCGGACACCACTACGGTGGCCCCCCGATCGACCAGTTCGGTGGCCAGCGCCCTGCCGATGCCGGAGGCGGCGCCGGTGACGATGGCCACCTTGCCGTCGAAATGCCGGCGTCCGGCGCCGGCTCGATCTGCGGCTCGTCCCATGTCCCCCCTTGGTCGTCCTTGCGCTGGCAGCCAAGCTACCGACACCATGGTGGCAATGAGTACCCCTCCGAAGACTTCCGCCCCGCGGTCGGCCGCGTCGGTGGCCGCCGGGACGGCCAAGGCCAATGCCACCAAGGCCACCCGAGCCGTCAAGGCCGGAGCCACCAAGGCGGCCCGCACGACCAAACCGGCGCCGGCCACCAAGCCGGCCCCCCCGGCCACCGCCGGCAAGCCGACCCGGTCGGTAACCGGGACGCGGCGGGCGGCGTCCGACGGGGTCTCGGGCGAAGCCGCCAGCCAGTGGGGCGCCGCCGGACGGTGGCCGGGCCGGGGATTCGGCCGGGGCCGCGGCATCTACAACCGGCAGCTGCAAGCCGGCAACCAGCGATGGCCGGTCGGCGCCCGGCTGCTGTCCTGGCTGTTCCGCCGGCCGGAGCTGCTGCTCGCCGTGTTGGGCAAGCCGGCACCCATCCGGGTCGACGGCCGGGTGATGAACCGGAGCATCCAGGCGGTGTTGGAGGTCATGACCCGGCTGGAGACGGTGGTCGGCAGCGACGAAGCCGAAGAGCTGGCCGATCCGGTGGCCATGCGCAAGCAGATGCAGCGCATCGGTCTCATCACCATGCCCGTCCGGACCGACGTCCATGTGGTGGGGCGCTCGATCCCCGCCGCCGGGGGGGCGGGGACGGCCAACGACATCCCGGTCCGGATCTACCGTCGGTTCGGCACCGGCGTCGGGACCGGGGTGGGACTCGGATCCCGGCCGCCGGCCATCGTCTATTACCACGGCGGCGGGTGGGTGACCGGCGATCTCGTCTCCCACGACCCGTCCTGCCGACTGCTCGCCGCCGTCAGCGGGTGTGTGGTGATCGCCGTCGACTACCGGCTCGCACCGGAGGATCCGTTCCCGGCGGCGGTGGACGATGCGGTGGCCGCCTACGCCTGGGTGCACCGCCACGCCGAGGAGCTCGGGATCGCCGAAGGACGGGTGGGGGTGATGGGGGACAGTGCCGGTGGCAACCTGGCCGCGGCCGTGGCGTTGCTCACCCGCCCGGGGGCGCCGGATCCGTCGCCGGTGTTGGCGGTGCCGCCGGGCACCCCGGCCCCGTTCGTCCAGGGTCTCGTCTATCCCGGGCTCAGTACCCGCTTCGACTCCGAATCGGTGCGGCTGTTCGGCGAGGGGTTCTTCCTCACCGAGCGATCGATGTCCGCCTTCCGGGGTGCCTATCTTCCCGATCGGGCGGACTGGGAACTGGGGGCGTCCTCCCCCCTGCTGGCCGACGAGGTGGACGGCGTGGCGCCGGCCCTGGTGGTGACGGCCGGCTTCGACCCCCTCCGGGACGACGGCGACGCCTATGCCCGGAAGCTGAAGCAGGCCGGGGTGGCGGTCGAGTACCGGTGTTACGACGACCAGGTCCACGGGTTCTTCAGCATGGGGTTCCTGGCCGATTCGCTGGCGCTGTCCATCGAAGTCTGCGACGCCATGGGCCGATGGATGCATCGCGACTTCCCGGGCCCGGGATGGAGCTGACGACCGGGGTGGCAGCTTCGACCGTCAGGTGCCCCCGTGGTGCCACCTAATGTGACCACCATGAACGGATCTTCTCAGTCGCCTGGCGTCGTGGCTCTGGTCGGGGGTGGCGAATGGCAACCGGGCTGCTCCTTCGATGCCGAGTTGCTGGCCGCATCGGGATCCGATGAGGTGCTGGTGTTGCCGACGGCCGGCGCCTACGAGCACCCCGAGCGGGCGGCGATCCAGGCGGCGGAGTGGTTCGAGCCGCTGGGCGGAAAGGTGGAGGGCCTGATGGTGCTGTCCCGGGGCGACGCCGAGGATCCGGGGGCGGCGGCGGTGTTGCGCAACGCCCGGTTCATCTACCTGAGCGGCTCGTCCCCCATGCACCTGCGGAGCGTGCTCAAGGGGTCCAAGGCGTGGGATGCCCTGGTCGCCGCCTGGAACGATGGTGCCGTCATCGCCGGCTCCTCGGGATCGGCCATGGCCCTGACCGACCCGATGGTCGATGCCCGGGGCGGCGGGCTGACGCTGGGCCTCGGCCTGGTCACCGGCATCGCGGTGGTGCCCCATTTCGGCGATACCCACGAAGACGCCCACGGCCAGAAGCTCCATCGTTCGGTGCTGCTGGCTCCCCGCGACACCCCGGTGGCCGGGGTGCCCGAGCGCACCGCCCTCATCCGGGATCCCGACGGCACCTGGCGTACCGCCGGCGAGGGATCGGTCGCCATCTTCGTGAACGGCGCCCCGGCCGAGGCCGGGCTCGGGGCCCTGCCGGTCTGACTCCGGAGACCGATCAGTCGGATTCGGTGATGGTCACCGACTCGATGGTCACCGGCTCGGACGGCGCCCCCGACCGGCTGCCGGTCGATTCGATGGCGGAGATGGTCTCGGTGCCGCCGACGACTTTCCCGAACAGCGAATAGCTGGGGGGAAGGGCGACCCCGTCCCGGCCGCTGATGATGAAGAACTGGCTGCCATTGGTGTTCGGACCGGCATTGGCCATGGCCACCGAACCGATCTCGTACCGGCCCCGGGCCGGGAGCTCGTCCTCGAACTGGTAACCGGGGCCGCCACGGCCGGAGCCTTCGGGGTCACCGCCCTGGAGCATGAAGCCGGGGATGATCCGGTGGAAGACGATCCCGTCGAAGTAGTGCCAGCGGGCCAGGAACACGAAGTTGTTGACGGTGTTCGGGGCCGCCACCGGGTCGAGGGCGATGGTCATGGTGCCCTTGTTGGTGACCATCTCGGCCGTGTAGCGCCTGGCCGGATCGATGATCATCGGGGGCCGGCCGTCGAAGCGTTGGGTCTTCGGGCTGGAGCCGTCGGCGGCGGGGATCTCGGGGGGCATGGAACTCTCCTTGGTCGTGGTCGGGATGATCGAAGTGGTGGCTCGAGACAAACTCGAGGGAGTGAGGCGCGGTCAGGTCACCGCGATGGTCACCGACACGATGCGATGGAGCACGGCCGGGGGCACCCCGTTGGCCGACGCGGTGGCGTTGCCGTCGGCATTGATCTTGTCGACCACGCTCGTACCCGAGGTCACCTTACCGAACAGGGTGTAGCTGGGCGCCAGGGTCTGGCCCTGGGTGCCGTCCACGATGAAGAACTGGCTGCCGTTGGTATTGGGCCCGGAGTTGGCCATGGCCACCGAGTAGTTGGGGTACTGGGGGGTGGCCGTCTTCGGGAGCTCGTCGGCGAAGGTGTAGCCCGGTCCCCCCGAACCGCTGCCGGTGGGGTCCCCGGTCTGGTCCATGAAGCCGGGGATCACCCGGTGGAAGGTGATGCAGTCGTAGAAGTGCTGGTCAGCGAGATAGACGAAGCTGTTGACGGCCTTGGGGGCGGTCTTCGGATCGAGCTGGATGGTGAACGGGCCCACGTCGGTGGTCACGGTGGCGGTGTAGGTCTTGGAGGACGAGATCGTCATCGGCGGGGCCGACGAATAGGACGGCTTGTTGAGGGCGTCGGTGAAGGTCGCCGGGCAGTTGGCCGAGGTGGTGATGGCGCTCGGTGCGGTATTCCCGGAGCCGCCCTTGGGCGCCGGCTTGGTGGTGGTGGTGCTGGATTTGGCCGCCTTCTTGCTCGGCGTGCTCGAGCCACTGTTGATCCAGTAGGCGATGCCGAAGACGGCGCCGGCCACGATCACCACCGAGATGATCCGCCGGCGGGTCTGCTTGCGCTTGAGGGTCTTCTTCTGGGCTTCCAGCCGGAGGTTGCGGCCGGCTTTCTGACGTTGACGCTTCTCGGTAGACACGGTCCACGAGGGTAGCCGCTCTCCGGGCGGTAGCCTGAGCGGCCATGTCCCTTGTGGTGCAGAAATTCGGTGGCACCTCGGTGGCCGACTCCGACCGGATCCGAGCGGTGGCCGATCACGTGGCCCGCTCGCGCCGTGACCACGACGACGTGGTGGTGGTGGTGAGCGCCATGGGGAAGACCACCGACGATCTGGTCCGGCTGGCCGCCGAGGTCAGCCTCACCCAGCCCAACCGGGAAGTGGACATGCTGCTCAGCGCGGGTGAGCGCATCAGCATGGCCTTGCTGGTCATGGCCCTGGCCGACCTCGAGGTCACCGCCGAGTCCTTCACCGGAAGCCAGGCCGGCATCATCACCGACAGCGTCCACACCCGGGCCATGATCATCGAGATCCGGGCCGACCGGCTGCTGGCCTCCCTGGCCGCCGGCGCCGTCCCGGTGGTGGCCGGGTTCCAGGGGATGTCCACCGACCGGAACATCACCACGCTCGGACGGGGCGGTTCCGACACCACCGCGGTGGCCCTGGCCGCCGCCCTCCAGGCCGACGCCTGCGAGATCTACACCGATGTCTCCGGTATCTACAGCGCCGATCCCCGGATCGTGCCCGAAGCCCGGAAGCTGGCCCGGGTCAGCTACGAGGAAATGCTGGAGATCGCGGCCAACGGCGGCCGGGTGCTGTCGCTGCGGTCGGTGGAGTTCGCCCGCAATCACCACGTGCCGCTACATGTGCGGTCCAGCTTCACCTGGGAGCCCGGGACCTGGGTCGTGGAGGAGGATAAGAGCATGGAACAGGCCGTCGTCACCGCCGTCACCCACGATGCCTCGGAAGCCAAGGTGACCGTGGCCGGGCTGCCCGACCGTCCGGGAGTCGCCGCCCGGTTGTTCCGGGCGCTGGCCGACCGGAACGTCTCGGTGGACCTGATCGTGCAGAACGTCGCGCTGGACGGGACGACCGACATCTCCTTTACGGTGCCCGGGTTCGACCTGGCCATCAGCACCGAGGTGTCGGAGTCGCTCATCCCCGAGCTGGGGGCCACCGGGGTGACCACGGATTCCGACGTGGCCCGGGTCTCGTTGGTGGGCGCCGGGATGAAGACCCATCCGGGGGTCACCGCCCTCACCTTCGAAACCCTGGCCAACGAAGGCATCAACATCGAGATGATCTCGACCTCGACCATCCGGATCTCCTGCATGGTGCGGGCCGACCAGGCGGAGACGGCGGTGCGGGCGCTTCACGCCGCCTTCGAGCTGGCCCCGCCGCCGTAGACTGGGCCGATGCGAGTAGCGGTGGTGGGCGCCACCGGGCAGGTGGGCACCGTGATGCGGTCGGTCCTCGAGGCGCGGGCCTTCCCGGTCGACGACCTGCGGCTGTTCGCCTCCGCCCGCTCGGCCGGGCGTCGCCTCCCGTTCCGGGGCGACCAGGTGGTGGTGGAGGACGCGGCCGCCGCCGACCCGGCCGGCATCGACATCGCCCTGTTCTCCAGCGGGGCCACCGCCTCCCGGGAGCTGGCCCCCCGGTTCGCGTCGGCCGGGGCCGTCGTCGTCGACAATTCCTCCGCCTGGCGGATGGACCCCGACGTCCCGCTGGTGGTCCCCGAGGTCAACGCCCACGCCCTCGGCGCCATCGCCAAGGGCATCGTGGCCAATCCGAACTGCACCACCATGGTGGCCATGCCGGTGTTGAAGCCCCTGCACGACGAGTCGGTGCTCAACCGGATGGTGGTCTCCACCTACCAGGCGGTGTCCGGGGCCGGCCTGGCCGGGGTGGCCGAGCTCGAGGAGCAGCTGGAGAAGTCCGCCGGAGTCGCCGCCGGGTTGACCTTCGACGGGTCGGCCGTCCAATTTCCCCCGCCCTCCAAGTTCCCGGGGACCATCGCCCACAACGTGCTCTCGGTGGCCGGAGCCTTGGTGGATGACGGCTCCGGGGAAACCAACGAGGAGCAGAAGTTCCGGGACGAGAGCCGGAAGATCCTGGAGATCCCCGGGCTGCGGTTGACCTGCACCTGCGTCCGGGTCCCGGTGTTCACCGGCCATTCGATGGCTATCGTCGCCGAGTTCGATCGGCCGCTCAGCCCCGAACGGGCGACCGAACTCCTGGCCGCCGCCCCCGGGGTGGAGCTGTCGGACATGCCCACCCCGCTGCGGGCGGCGGGAATCGATCCCTCGCTGGTAGGAAGGATCCGCCAGGCCGACGGCGGGGAGACGACGCTGGCCCTGTTCCTGAGCGGGGACAACCTCCGCAAGGGCGCCGCCCTCAATGCCGTGCAGATCGCCGAGTCGCTGGTCGATCTCGGCCTGGTCGGCTGACCCCGGGTCGGTTCAGGCCAGACCGCCGCGCTCATACCGGCGAGTTCGGCGGCCAGGCTCCGACCTGTCTGAGCAGCCCGACATCGTCACGACAGGCCCAATGTTCGACCACCCTGCCATCGGCGATCCGCCAGAGGTGGATGTAGGTCCACGCGACGGGTGCGTTTGTCACCGGTGCCCCCGCCAGCAGCGGCATCGTCGATGCTTGATGAGTCCCGCTCATGGTCATGTGGTGGGCGACGAGATCGCCCTCGGCGATGAGGTGATGGTGCTCGATTTCGACCTGACCGAGATCGTTCTCGATCGTGGCGATGATCTGTTTCCAACCCGCCCGCCCCTGTGGGCCGGCCGCATGGTTGACCAGGTCCTCGGCGACCAGCTCGTCCACCGCGGCGTCGTCGCCGGCGGCCCGACGACGGAACAGCTCCTCAACGATCTCCTTGGGCGTCATCAGCTGACGTTGGAGAACGGGGCGGCCACCGCCAGTCCGGCCACCCGTTTGGCCAGGTTCACCGCGTGGTCGCCGAACCGCTCGTAGAACCGGGCCACCATGGCCAACTCGACTGCCACCGGGAGCGGCATGGTCCCGGCCACCACCTCGACGGTGAGGCTGACGTGGAGATCGTCCATCTCGTCGTCGAGGGTGTCCACCGCCGACGCGGCGGTGGTGAGCCGATCGGCATAGGCGTCGGCGGTGGCCCGCCACATGTGGATGGCCACTTCGCCCATCCGCTCGACCAGCCCCCGGCTGCGGGCCGACAGCTCGGTGCCGAGGCCGCGGGCCGCCCGCCGGGCTACGTGTTCGGCGAGGTCACCGTTGCGTTCGAGGTCGGGAAGCATCCGGAGGATGGTGACCAGAAAGTACAGATCGTCGGGCGAGTCGATGCGACCGGCGGTCAGCCGGTCCATGGTCTGGTGCTCGATCTCCCGGTACAGGCTGTCGACCACTTCGTCCCGGTCGGCCAGGGCCTTGGCCGCCTCCCGGTCGCCGGACAGCAGCGCGTGGGTGGCGCCGGCCACGTTTTCGCCGACCATGGCGAACAGCTGGAGAACCTGGCGGTCGATCTGAGCCAGTGAATCATCCATGCGTCCACGGTACTCCGACACGATTCGTCCTTCTACGGGGTTTCGGGGTGAATCGGTCAGGCGGGAGCGTCCACGGTCTCGGGTTCACGGGCCGGCTGGTCGAGGCGGTGGTCGTCGTCCACGGCGCCGGACGGCAGCTCGTCGCCGACGATGATGCGGGGCCCGGACGTCCAGGACAGGTAGCGCCACGACCAGTTCACCAACACGGTGATCCTGTTGCGGAAACCGATCAAGTAGATGAGGTGGAGGCCGAGCCAGGACAACCAACCCAAGGTGCCTCGGATGACCAATCCGCTGGGGAACTGGGCGATGGCGGCGCGACGGCCGATAGTGGCCATGGTGCCCTTGTCGTTGTAGTGAAATGGCAGGGTGGGCTTCCCCTTGACCCGGAGGACGATCTGTTCGGCCGCGTGTCTGCCGGACTGGATGGCGACCTGGGCGAGCTGGGGGCAGGTTACCCCCGGCCGGTCCTCGCCCCAGGGGACGGCGGCGGCATCGCCGATGGCGTAGGCCTGATGATGGTCGGGAAGGGCGAGATCGGCGCGTACGACCAGACGGCCGCTGCGGTCGGCCAGGGCGCCGACTCCGGATGCCACCGTGCCATCGACGGTGACACCCCCGGCCCACACCACCGTGCGGGTCGGGATCCGGGAGCCGTCGTCGAGCTCGACGTAGGTGGGGGTGACCGCTTTGACCATCCGACCGAGCCGCAGCTCCACGGTACGGCGCCGCAGGGTGTCGGCGGCGTAGCTGGACGCTGACGGCTTGAACGGGGTGAGGAGCCGGTTGAGCCCGTCGACGAGGATGATCCTGGCCTGGGCCCGGTCGAATTTGAATCCGTCGTGCCGCACCGAGACGTCGAGCAGCTCGGCCAATGCCCCCGCCACCTCCACCCCGGTCGGCCCGCCCCCGATCACCACGAAGGTGAGGGTGCCGTCCTTGATCAACTCCGGGTGGGCGTCGATCTCCTCGAGCCGGCGGAGGAGGTGGTCTCGCAGGATCCGGGCATCGGCCAGGGTGTACAGCGGGAGGGTGAAGTCTTCGGCCCCGGGGATCCCGAAGTATTTGGCGATGGCCCCGGTGGCCAGGATGATCGAGTCGAAGGGCAGCGGATCGTCACCCTCGAGGTTCACCGTCCGGGCATCCCAGTCCACCCCGTCCACCGTGCCGTACCGGAACGTCACGTTCGGGGTGCGTCCGAAGATGGCCCGGACCGGGTAGGCGACGTCGGCGGGGTCGAGCCCGGCGGTCGACACCTCGTAGAGCAGGGGCTGGAAGGTGTGGAAGTTGCGCTGGTCGACCACGGTGACCTCGACCGGCTTCTTGGCCAGCGCCCGGGCGGCCGAAAGCCCGCCGAACCCGGCGCCGACGATGACTACCCGGTGCATGGACCCATGTTGCCACGGCGGGATCTCCGGTGATGAGGGGCCATCCACGGCGATGTCACACCCCCCCGTTACCCTTGAATTCATGGACACAGGCACCCGAAATTGGACGCCGCCGGCTCCGGCGGAGAGCCGATCGTGACCGGCGGATTGATCGTCGGCCTGCTGGCCGGAGCCGCCCTCGGCGTGGTGGTGGGGTTGCTGGTCCGATCCGGCCAGGTGGCGTCGGCCCGCACCGCCGAAGCCCGGCTCGGGGACGCGGTGGCGGCCAATCAACGGCTGAACGGCGACGTCACCGGTCTCCAGCAACAGCTGGCCGCCAGCCGGGCGGAGATGGTCCGGCTCGCCACCGAGCTCGACCACCAGCGCCGGGCCGCCGATGAGCGGGAGGCGAGCTTCGACGAGACCCGGCAACAGCTCACCGGCGAATTCGCCCGGTTGTCGACCGCCGCCCTGCAGAAGAACAACGAGCAATTCCTCCAGTTGGCCGACACCAAACTGAAGGAGACCCGCGAAGCCGCCGAGGGTGAGCTGGCCAAGCGGCAGGTGGCCATCGAGCAGCTACTGAAGCCGATCGGAGAACAGCTGGGCAAGTACGACGAGGGCATGCAACGCCTGGAGGTCGAGCGCGAGCGGGCCTACGTGACCCTCACCGAACAGATGAAGCACCTGTCGACCTCGCACGACCACCTGCAGAGGGAGACGGGCAATCTGGTCAAGGCGCTCCGGGCCCCGCAGTCCCGCGGCCAGTGGGGCGAATTGCAGTTGCGCCGAGTGGTCGAGATGGCCGGGATGTTGGAGCACTGTGACTTCGACGAGCAGGTCACCTCGGACGCCGACGGAGGGAGGATGCGCCCGGACATGGTGGTCCACAGTCCCGGCGGGATGAACGTGGCGGTGGACGCCAAGGTCCCGATGCAGGCCTTCCTGGATGCCAATGAGGCCGACGACGAAACCGTTCGCCGCGCCCACATGGCCAAGCACGGGCGGCAACTGAGGGCCCACATCGATCAGCTGGCCAAGAAGGAGTACTGGAAGCGGGTGGATCCGTCTCCCGAATATGTGGTGGCCTTCATCCCCGGAGATCCGTTGCTGACCGCCGCCCTCGAACACGAGCCCGGCCTGATGGAGTACGCCGCCGCCAACAATGTGCTGCTGGCCACCCCCACCTCGCTGATCGCCCTCCTCCGGAGCGCCGCCTATGGCTGGCAACAGGACACGCTGGCCGAGAATGCCCGGGAGGTCCAACAGCTGGGAACCGAGCTCTATCAGCGCCTCTCGCTGCTGGGCGACCACGTGGCCGGGGTGGGCAAGGGATTGAGCAGCGCGGTGACGGCCTACAACCGGGCGATCGGGTCGCTCGAGTCCCGGGTCCTGGTCACCGCCCGCCGCTTCGTCGAGATGGGGGTCGCCGGCGGGGAGAGGGAATTGCCGCCACCGGCCTCCATCGACATCACCACCCGAGCCCTCCAGTCCCCGGAGTTGGCGGCGCCGGCTATCGATCCACCCTTCGTCCACCGCCTGCCGATGCCCGACCCCAACCCGAGGCATCGCGATGAGGAAGACATCGCCTCACCCCACCAAGACATCATGTGAGCGGGCGTCCGGCTCCTCCCTCCCCTCCCCGAGGGCAGTGTCACACCCAAAATTTACGGTGTCTCCATGGCGTTGGACATCCGGTTGGTGCCGTTCGGTCGGGAGGCGAGCCGTGCCCTCCGCGACGAGATCGCCCTCGCCCAGAAGGAAGATCCCCTGGCCCCGGTCACGGTGGTGGTCCCCCGGGGGATCACCGGGCTCGGGGTCCGGCGACTCCTGGCCTCGGGTGACCTGGGACCGGCACCGGGCACCGAACGGCTCGGTGTCGCCAACCTGCAGTTCACCACCCTTCCCCGCCTGGCCGACGACCTGGCCGGATCGGGGCGGTTGGATGACGGCGCGCTTCCGGCGACGGAGACCGTCGTACGGGCGGTGGCCCGGAGGACGTTGGGCGCTGCCCGTACCGATGTCCTCGGCTCGGCCCGGGACCATCCGGGTACGGCACGATCTCTGGTCAAGCTGTACCGGGATCTGAGCGGGGTGTCGGCGGCCACCCGTCGACGGCTCACGGCCGGGGGCGGCCGGACGGCTGCGGTCGTCGCACTGGTGGAGGCGATGGAAGGCCGGCTGCGAAACGGCTGGATCGACGATGCCCGCCGGATCGATCTGGCCATCGAGGCGCTCCCGACCACGGATGGTGACGCCGCCGGCGCCCCCGGCGACGATCTGGTGGTGGTGTTCCTCCCCACCCGCCTGTCCTTCCACGACCGGCGGTTGGTCGCCGCCTTGGCCGCCGGCCGGCCGGTGGTGGTGATCCTCGGCCTGACCGGGGATCCGTCGGCCGATTCGATGGCACGGGAGATGGCGGCCCGGTTGGGGGGCGACGGTCGCCCACCGGCCGGCCCGGCCGCCGACGACGGGGTGCCACCCCTCACCGGCACCACGGTGATCAGCGCCCCGACGGCCGACACCGAGGTCCGGGTGGTGGCCCGCGAGCTCATGGCCCGTCGCCGGGCCGGCACCCGGTTCGAACGGATGGCCGTCGTGCACGGTGGCTCGGGACCCTATGAACGGCTGGTGCGGGAGACCCTCGCCGCGGCCGGGGTTCCGTGCAACGGCATCAGCACCCGAACCTTGGAGACCACCTTCGCCGGTCGCACCCTGCTCGGCGCCTTCGAGCTCCACGAACGGGGATGGCGCCGCGCCGAGGTCATGGCCTGGGTGGCCGCCGGTCCGCGACGACAGGGGAACGGCAAGCCGGTGGAGGCCACCGCCTGGGATCTGATCTCCCGGGAGGCGGGGGTCACCACCGGGCTGGAGAGCTGGCGAGGCCATCTCGCCAGCTACATCGAGGCGCGGGCCCTCCGCCTCGAGGGACTCAGTGGACGCGGGGGGATGGACTCGGAACCGGGGACCGTCCCCCGGGTGCGGGCGGAATTGCGCCAGGCCGGCGAATTGGGCAGGTTCGTCGACGATCTGGTCCAGCGATTCGACGTTGCCCCCAGTTCCTGGTCCGGCTGGGTGGACTGGGCCGACGCCCTCCTCGACGCTTCTCTCGGGCGGCCGGCGGATCACCGGGAGGAGTGGCCGATCGATGAGGAAGAGGCCCTCACTACCGTCCGGGCCGCGCTGGGCGGACTCCGGGTCCTCGACCGGCTGGACGAGGCGCCCGATCGTTCCGACTTCCGCTCGGCGTTGACCTCCGAATTGGAGGAAGCCGCGCCCCAGACCTCACGGTTTGGCACCGGTGTCCTGGTCGGACCGGTCAGCCTCCTCACCGGCCTCGACTTCGACACGGTGTTCATCCTCGGCATGGTCGACGGGAGCTTTCCGGCCCGGGGTGTCGACGACCCGCTGCTTCCCGACGACGAGCGGGTGGCGGCCGGTGACGACATCCCGCTGCGAGGCCGCCGCCACGATGCCTACCGCGACTATCTGGCCGGCCTGGCGGCGGCGCCGGAGCGGGTGCTGTCGTTCGCCCGCGGCGATCAGCGTCGAGGCGGCGAGCTCCGACCGGCGCGGTGGCTGCTGGACACCCTTTCCGCGCTGGAGGGCAGCGATCGCCGGCTCTACAGCCGCGACGTGACCGAACTGGACCCGATCGACGGCTTTCTCATCATCCCGTCGTTTACCGACGCGGTCCGCCACGGCGGGGAGCCGATGTCGGAGGCGGACCGGGATCTTCGCTCCCTGCTTCGATGGAGCGAGAGCGGTAGGGACCTCTCCGGTCATTTTCTGGCCGACCTGGATGTCACCCTCGGTACCGGTCTGGAGGCGCACCGGAGCCGCCGCTCGAATCAGTTCACCCGGTTCGACGGCCGGATCGCGGGTGGCAACGTTCCCTCACCGACTTCGGTCGCCGCGGTGTCGCCGACCAGTCTCGAGACCTACGCGGCCTGCCCCCGGCGCTATCTGATGCAACAGGTGCTGCGCATCGAGGAGCGCGAGAGCCCCGAGGACGTGATCACCATCGATCCGGCGCACCGGGGACTGATGATGCACGAGATCCTCGAACGCTTCATCGGCGCCCAGTTGGCGCTTCCCCGTCCGCAACGCATCCGGCCCTGGCAACCGTGGTCACCGGATGACCACGCCCGGATGGCTGAGATTGCCGACCAGGTGTTCAAAACGTTCGAAGACCGGGGGTTGGTGGGCCGGCAACTGCTGTGGGATCTGGCCCGGACCACCGTCGAACGCGAGCTTCATCGATTCCTGAAGCTGGATGATGAGTACCGGGCGGAGGGCGGATGGATACCCGAGCAGGTGGAGCTCGAGTTCGGGCCCGGACACGGCCGGCCGGTCGAGCTTCGGCTGCCCGACGGTCGCACGGTCAACTTCAAGGGCTATGTCGACCGGGTGGACAGGACGTCGGATGGTTCGCTGTCGGTGACCGACTACAAGACCGGCTTCGCCCGGGACATCGACGGCCTCGTCGGCGATCCGGTGCTCAACGGCCGGAAACTCCAATTGCCGCTCTATGGGTTGGCGGCCCGGAGCCGGATCGGAGACGGGCCGGTCCGGGCGGCCTACTGGTTTGTGAGCGCGAAGGGGAACTTCACCCCGGCGGCCTATGAACTCGACCAGCCGGTCCTCGACCGGTTCGGCGAGGTGGTCTCGGTGTTGGTCGACGGCATCGATACCGGCATGTTCCCGGCCCGGCCCGGGAAGAACGAGTCGAACTGCACCTACTGCAGCTTCCAGGCGATGTGCCCGGGGAACCGCCAGGACGCCTGGGCCCGGGTCCGGCATGCCCCGGGGTTGAAGGACTATGTGGGGCTGGCCGAGGACAACGGGGCAGTTCGGTGACCGCCCTGGCGCCACCCGCCCTGGCGCTGCCCGCCCTGGCGCTGCCCGCCCTGGCGCGGCCCGCCCTGGCGCGGCCACGCGACCAGGCGGCCCGGGAGCAGATCCGTTCGCGCTTCGACGCCAGCCAGTTCGTCGAGGCCGGGGCCGGCACCGGGAAGACCACGGCCCTGGTGGCCCGGATCCTCGAACTGGTGGCCTCGGGGGAGGCGACGATCGACCAGGTGGCGGCCATCACCTTCACCGATGCCGCTGCCGCCGAGCTCCGTGACCGGGTCTACGAAGCGCTCGAACGGGCGAGCACCGGGGCGGGTGGCCCCGAATCCCGAGCGCGGGCCCGGGCCGCGCTCGACGAGATCGACGGCACCGCCATCTGCACGCTGCACGGCTTCGCCCAGCGGATCTTGGCTGAGCACCCGTTCGAGGCCGGTCTTCCGCCCAACTTCGAGGTGCTCGACGAGGGGCGCTCGGCGGTGGCCTTCGACGAGCGGTGGGAGGGCTTCGTCGACCAGCTGCTCGACGACCCGGGGCTCGCCGACGTCCTCCGCCGGCTCTTGGTGTGCGGGGTGAGGCTCGACCATCTCCGAACGCTGACCGGTCTCTGCAACGAAAACTGGGATCTCCTGGCCACCGCGGCATCCCGGGTTCCCCCCCTCGGCCCTGTCGACCCGTCGCCGATCCTCGAGTTTCTCGACGCCGCCCAGGACGAAGCCGACACTTGCACCGCCGCCGATGACAAGTTGCTGCTTCACATCCAGGGCCTGGCCGGTTTCCGGGCGGCAGTACGGGCCGCGACCTCGGAGCTCGAGGTCCTCCAGTTGCTGGTCGACCCGCCGAAGTTGACCAGCGCCCGAGGACAGAAGGGCAACTGGCCGGGGTCGGTGGCCGAGGTGAGGGCCCTCCTCGCCGCCGCCGAAGACGCCCGTCAGTCGCGGGTGGCCGGGGTGGTCTCCGATGCGCTGGCCGGCCTCGTCCCCGCCCTGAAGACCTTCACCATGGCCAGCGCCAACGACCGCAAGCGGGAGGGACGTCTCGAGTTCCACGACCTGCTGGTGTGGGCGGTGGAGTTGATCCGCAACGATGCCGGGGTGCGGGTCGCTCTCCACCATCAGTACCAACGGCTGCTCATCGACGAATTTCAGGACACCGACCCTATCCAGGCGGAGATGGCATTTCGGATCGCCAACGGATCCGACCAACCCGGACCCGGGGAGGTGCCCTGGAGTGAGCTCCCGATCGAGCCCGGCCGGCTCTTCTTCGTCGGCGATCCGAAGCAGGCCATCTACCGATTCCGGCGGGCGGACATCGGGCTTTTCCTCGAGGTCCGTAACCACCACCAGGCCGACCTGGTCGCCCTGACGGCCAACTTCCGATCGGTCCCGGGCGTCATCGACTGGATCAACGCCGTCTTCCGTGAATTGTTCGATGGCGGGGTCGAGGGGGTCCAACCTGACTACCAGCCCCTGCACGCCGAGCGGTTCCTCCCGTCCGGAACCACGGCGGGGTCTCCGCCGGTGGTCCTCCTGGGTGGCCCGATCGACGCCCACGGGATCGATGAGGTCCGGGCCGAGGAGTCGGCGGAGATCGCCGCGACCATCCGGCGCATCCGGGAGGAGAAGTGGCCGGTCGGCGATTGGGGGCTCCCGGCCCGGTTGTCGGACATCACCGTTCTGATCCCGACCCGGACCGGGCTGCCCACGCTGCAGCAGGCGTTCGAAGCCGAAGGCGTGCCCTACCGACTGGAGTCGAGCTCGTTGGTCTACGAGGCACCCGAGGTGGGCGACCTCCTCACCGTCCTTCGGGCGATCGACGATCCCACCGATCAGGTGTCGCTGGTCACCGCCTTGCGTACCGAGGCCTTCGGGTGCGGTGACGACGACCTGTTGGCGTACCGGCAAGCCGGAGGTCGGTGGGACTATCGACGGCCGCCACCGGCGTCGATGGACGAGTCAGCACCGGTGCGGCGCGGGATGGCTGCCCTGCACCGGCTGCACCAACAGCGGTGGTGGAGCAGTGTCAGCGCCCTCGTCGAGCGGGTCATCGAGGAGCGTCGGCTGCTCGAGTTGGCGCTCGACCGACCGCGCTCGCGGGATGTGTGGCGACGGCTGCGGTTCGTCGCCGACCAGGCCCGGCAGTTCACCGACGTGCACGGCGGCGATCTGCGCCGTTACCTGGCGTGGGTGGACGTGCAACGCCGTCAGGATGTGCGGGCGAGGGAGGTGGTGCTCCCCGAGACGGACGACGACGCCGTCCGGGTGATGACCGTTCACGGGGCAAAAGGGCTCGAGTTCCCCATTGTCTTCCTCACCGGTCTCAATCGCCGCCCACCGATTGCCTCCGGGGTCAAAGTCCTGTGGGGCGACAGGGGCCCGGAACTCAAGATCAAGAGCGGGATCGCCACCGCCGGGTACGGGGCGTTGGCAGCTCGGGAGGAGACGATGGAGGAGGCCGAGGACCTCCGCTTGTTGTACGTGGCCGCTACCCGGGCCCGTGACTATCTGGTCGTCGCCCTCCACCACAAGGCCGGCAGTCGCGGCCACGCCGCCCAGCTGGCGCCGGTTTGCGAACGACATCGGACGCTGTCCCGGCGGCTCCCGCCGGTCGCCGTCGATGTCGCTCCGCCGAGGCCACCCGGGATCGGGGACTGGCCGACCGGGCAACCGGTCCCGGCCAACGACGACGCCCTCGACACCCGGTTCGGGCGGACGGAATGGATCACCGCCCATCAGCGGCTGGTGACCACCGGTTCACAATCGCGCACGCTGGCCGCCACCACCGTCGCCGCGCTCGCCAACGACGGCGAGGCGATACATCCCGATCACGACGACCGCACCGCCACCGACGACCGCACCGCCACCGACGACCGCGACATCGATCGGCCTCCCTGGCGCCGGGGCCGGGCCGGCACCTCCATCGGTCGGGCGGTGCATGCGGTCCTCCAGTCGGTGGACCTGGCCACTGGCTCCGAGCTCGACCGCCTGGCCGAGACCCAGGCGGTGGCCGAGGGCATCGACTCCCGGGGCCGGGAGATCGCCCGCCTGGTGCGGGCGGCGCTGGCCTCGGAGATCGTCGGCGAGGCGGTGGGGGGTGGCCGTTACTGGCGGGAGATGTACATCGGCGCCCCGGCCACCGACGAACCGGATGGACCGGTCATCGAAGGGATCATCGATCTCCTGATCGAAACCCCCGATGGGTACATCGTGGTCGACTACAAGACCGACGCCGTCGGCGACGACCGGCGGCTCAGCCACGTGATGCATCGCTACCGGCTGCAGGGGGCCACCTACGCGCTGGCCGTCGAGCGCGCCCTCGGACGACCGGTGTCCCGCTGCGTGTTCCTGTTCTTGCGGGGGGCATCCGCCATCCAGCGCGATGTGCCGGATTTGCGGCTGGCCATCGGTGAGGTGGAGCAACTGGTGGGCGCGGTATCCGGCGCAGCTCCGGGATCGGCCATCTAGAGCGGCACTATCGTCGTCGGGATGCCGAGAGCTCGACGCCGCAGACGGGGCCGAAGGCCCAGGCGCCGATCGGCGGGGGCGATCATCACCATTTGCATCGTCGTCGTGGTGCTCGGAGTGCTGGTCGTCGGCTCGATTGTCGAAATCCACGCCCAGTCGGCCCCTTACCGGCGGATGACCGACCAGGGGTACGCGGCGCTGGCCGTCCGGGTGGTTGATGCCTCCAACCAGTCCGGCGCCCGGCTGGCCGCGGTGATCTACACCGCGCCGACCATCCCCAACCAGCCGTTGCCGAATACCGCCCGCGGTGAGATCCAACAGGGGCTCGACGTGGCCGTGTCCACCTCCTCGGAAGAGGCCCGCCAGGCCCGGGCCCTCACCCCGCCGTCGACCAGCGACGACGTCGCCACCCAATTCACCGCCATCCTCGAGGACCGGGCGGCGGCGGTGGCCAGCGTGGTGGCCACCATCGACCAGCTGTTGGGGATGGCTCCCCTGCCGGTCGCCGGCGCCCCCACCCCGACCTCCACGACGTCGGCCCAGCTGTCGGCGGTCATCTCCGTGTCCCAGGCGTCCCAACAGCTGGCGGCGGCCGGGACCCGGATCGAGCAGGCGGATCGGACCTACGCCGCCTGGGCCCGGCAGCTCCGACGGGGGAAGGTACCCGGCGCCGGTCCGATCCAGGTGCCCACCTCGGTGTGGGCACCGTCAGGGAGCCCGTTGACCTCCACCCAGCTCGGCAACAGCGCGGCGCTGCTCAACGCCGCGGTGGCGCTGGTGCCGTTCCACCAGATGGTGATCACCGCGGTCGGCCTCGCCCCTCCGGCCGTCCCGTCGGCCACCCCCAACAACCCGGCGGGATCGGGCACCATCGCCACGTCGTGCAATCCCCCGAATCCGACCTCGACGGTCGCCGGCCCGACGCCGACGGTCTTGCCGCCGACCGGTTCGGTCACCCCCCTGGTGACGGTGACCAACTGCGGCACGGTCAACGAAGCCAGTGTGACGGTGACCGAGACCCTGGCGCTGGCGGATGCTCCGGGGACCGGCCCCCCGCCGCCGGGGGCGGCGGGATCGTCGGCCCGGACGACGGTCACCACCGTGGCGGGCCAATCCCGAGCCTTGTCGTTCCCGGCGCTCCCGGTGGCCAGTGGCCACGACTACACGCTCACCATCCGCCTGAATCCACCCACCGGCCAGGCCAACCTGGCCGGTACCTCCCAGCAGTTCCTACTGCGCATCGTGGGCTGAACCGGCCTCGTCGCCATCCGGGATGAGCCGGTGATGGAACCCCGGAGGCGACCATCTAGGATCGAGAATTGACCGATACAGGAGCTGCAGGGCAGAAGGGCTTGGGACTAGTGGCCGAAAGCATCACCATCACCGACAACCGCACCGGCGAGTCGCTCGAGATCCCGTTCCGCAACGGCGGGATCGCCGCCGAGGAGTGGTCCAAGCTGTTGCCGGGGGTGTGGTTCTACGACCCCGGGTTCGTCTCCACCGCCGCCTGTGAAAGTGCCATCACCTACCTCGACGGCGAAGCCGGCATTCTCCGCTACCGGGGCTACCCGATCGAGCAACTGGCCGAGAAGTCGACGTTCCTGGAAGTGGCCTACCTGCTGTTGAACAGCGAGCTCCCCACCGCGGAGGAGTACGACATCTGGCGCCACGACATCACCCATCACACCTTCATCCACGAGAACGTACGGAAGCGGTTCCTCGACGGGTTCCACTACGACGCCCATCCCATGGGCATGCTGGTCTCGGCGGTCGCCGCCCTGTCCACCTTCTACCTGGATGCCAAGGATATTTTCGACATCGAGTCCCGGAACAAGCAGATCGTCCGGCTCATTGCCAAGATGCCGACGTTGGCCGCCGCCGCCCACCGGTTCAGTGTGGGGATGCCCTTCGTCTACCCGGACAATTCCCTCGAGTTCGCCTCCAATTTCCTCTCGATGATGTGGAAGACGGCCGAGCCCCGCTTCGACGCCAACCCGGCCCTCGCCCGCGCCCTGGACATCCTCTTCATCCTCCACGCCGATCACGAGCAGAACTGCTCCACCACCGCCATGCGGGTGGTCGGGTCGTCCCACGCCGACCCCTACTCCGCCACCGCCGCCGCCGCCGCCGCCCTCTACGGGCCCCGCCACGGGGGGGCCAACGAGGCGGTGATCAAGATGCTGACGGAGATCGGTTCCATCGACAACGTCGAGCCGTTCGTGGCCTCGGTGAAGTCCGGACACGGCCGGCTCCAGGGCTTCGGGCACCGGGTCTACAAGAGCTACGACCCCCGGGCCAAGATCATCAAGAAGACCGCCGACGAGGTGTTCGAGATCACCGGGAAGAACCCGCTGCTCGACATCGCCCTGAAGCTCGAGGAGATTGCCCTCTCCGACGAGTACTTCATCTCCCGCAAGCTCTACCCGAACGTCGACTTCTACTCGGGGCTCATCTACCATGCGATGGGCTTCCCGCTGGAGATGTTCCCGGTGCTGTTCGCCATCCCCCGGACCGCCGGGTGGCTGGCCCACTGGCAGGAGATGCTCGATCAGGATTCCAAGATCGCCCGTCCCCGCCAGCTGTACATCGGTACCGCCCCCCGCGACTACGTGGGGATGAGCGACCGCTGACCTTCAGCTGGCCGGCTGGGGTTTCCGCTCGGCCAACCGCATCAGCCCCTCCTGGCACATCGACACCACCAATTCGCCCTGGCGGGAGAACATGAAACCCCGGGCCAGCCCGCGGGCCCCGTAGGCGGTGGGGGAGTCCATGTCGTAGAGCAGCCATTCGTCGGCCCGGAAGGGCCGGTGAAACCACATGCAGTGGTCGAGGCTGACGCCCATGAAGTCCGGGCTGTCCCACCGCACGTCATGGGGGGCCAGCATGGTGTCGAACAGCGACATGTCCGAGGCATAGGCGGCGACGGCGGTGTGCAGATGGGGATCGTCGGGGATCTTCCCGTCGGCCTTGATCCACAGCCGCTGGGCCGGCTCGCCTCCTTCTTTGTGAATGAAGGGAAGGTCACCGATGTGACGCTGCTCGATCGGGTGGGGCCGGGAGAACCAGTCACCCATCAGGTCGCGGTAGGGCTCGAGCCGGACGTCGAGCGGCTCGAGGTCCTCGGGTGGGGGAACTTCGGGCATCGGGAACTGGTGGGACAGTCCGGGCTCGTCGACGTGGAACGACGCCGACATGTTGAAGATGGCTCGCCCGTGCTGGATGGCCACCACCCGACGGGTGGTGAACGATCGCCCGTCGCGGATCCGGTCCACCTCGTAGAGGATGGGAACCGTCGGGTCACCCGGGCGGAGGAAGTAGGCGTGCAGGGAGTGGACCCGGCCGATTTCAACCGTGCGGCCGGCGGCCATCAGGGCCTGGGCGGCGACCTGGCCGCCGAACACCCGCTGCCGGTCCTCGTTGGGGCTGACCCCTCGGAAGATGTTGACTTCGATCGGCTCGAGATCGAGGATTTTGACGAGGAAATCGAGTGCGTCGCTCACCGGCCCATCCTGCCAGGTGTCCGCCGGCTGTCCCCGCTACGGTGGCGAGCCATGGCCACTATCTCCTTTCCCGACGGATTCCAGTGGGGGACGGCGACGGCCGCCCACCAGATCGAGGGCGGGAACGTCAACAACGACTGGTGGGAGTTCGAACACGACCCGACCTCGGGGTGTCTGGACCGGAGCGGCGATGCCTGCGACTCCTATTACCGCTATCCGGAGGACATCGCGCTGGTCGCCGCCCTCGGGCTCACCTTCTACCGGTTCTCCCTGGAATGGAGCCGGATCGAGCCGGAAGAGGGCGAGTTCTCCCGTTCCGCCCTCGACCACTACCGGCGGATGCTGTCCACCTGCCGGGAGCACGGCCTGGTGCCGATGGTGACCTATCACCACTTCACCCACCCGCGGTGGCTGGCGTCGGCCGGCACCTGGGAGGCGCCCCAGGCGGTGAACCGGTTCGCCCGCTACTGCGAACGGGTGACCGATCATCTCGGGGACCTCATCGGCATGGCCGGAACCATCAACGAGCCCAACGTGGTGGCCACCATGGGATGGCGCCACGGCATCTTCCCGCCCCGGGTGCGCGACCGGGACCGACGGGCCAAGGTCAACGACGCGTTGGTGGCCGCTCACCGCACCGCGGTCGAGGCCATCCGGTCCGGCCCGGGCGAGTTCCCGGTCGGCCTCACCCTGTCGATGACCGACTTCCAGACCCAGCCCGGCGGGGAGGAGTGGGTGGAGCGGATCCGCCGCCCGTCCGAGGACGTGTATCTGGAGGCCACCTCGGGCGACGACTTCATCGGGGTGCAGACCTACACCCGCACCCGGGTCGGGCCGGACGGGAACCTCGGGCCCGAACCCGGGGTGCCGACCACCCAGATGGGCTACGAGTACTACCCCGAGGCCCTGGAGGGCACCATCCGTCGAGCCTGGTTGAAGACCGGGGGGCTGCCCGTCCTGGTCACCGAGAACGGCATCGGCACCGACGACGACGAGGCCCGCATCGAGTATGTGACCCGCGCCCTCGCCGGGGTGCGCCGGTGCCTCGACGACGGGATCGACGTGCGTGGGTACACCTATTGGAGCCTGCTCGACAACTTCGAGTGGGTGCTCGGATACGGGCCGACCTTCGGGATCGTGGAGGTGGACAGTGAGAGTTTCGAACGTCGCCCCAAACCCAGCGCCGCCTGGCTGGGAAGCGTGGCCGTCTCGAACGGTCTTTGAATGCCGGATCGACCAAGGCGGGCGGGATCGTCGCCAAATATTACGGATTGGTTACGAGTAAGGTTGGACCGATGACTTCCGTCCTGACCCGGGCCGAACACCTGTGGCAAAAACGGGAGACTCCCGAAGCGAAGCACCTCTTCCGCTACACCATGGTGTCGGTGGTTTCCACCGCGGTGTCCTTCGGGACCCTGGCCATCGTGTTCGGCGCCCTCCACCTGTGGGGAGAGATCGGCAGCACTGTCTTCGCCAACGCGGTGGCCACGGTCCCGTCCTACTACCTCAATCGCAGCTGGGTATGGAAGAAGCGGGGCCGCTCCCATCTGATGAAGGAGATCGTGCCCTTCTGGGGTCTGTCGATCATCGGCATCGTGGTGTCCATCGGTGGCGCGGCGGTGGCCAAGCATCTCGGGACCGAGCACCACCTCGGCCACTTCGAGCAGACGCTGGTGGTGCTGTTCGCCAACGTGGCGTCGTTCGCCCTCTTCTGGGTGCTCAAGTTCCTGCTCTTCAACCGGCTGTTCAAGGTGCACCCGCTCGAAGAGCTTGACGAACTCGTCGAAGCCGTCTGATTCGCGGTGATTGCCACCACCACGGTGCACAGTGGCAGCGTCGTGTTGGCGGTGGCCGTCTTTCTGGCCTGCGCGGTGGAGATGGTGGAAGCCCTCACCATCGTGGTGGCGGTGGGGTCGACCCGGGGGTGGAGGTCCGCCCTGGAGGGGACTGCGGTGGCCCTGCTGGTACTCGGCGCCCTGGTCGTCGCGCTCGGCCCGGCCATCGTCCACTACGTGCCGCTCGGCACGCTGCGCCTGGTGGTGGGCGGACTCCTCCTGGTGTTCGGGTTGCAGTGGCTCCGCAAGGCGGTGCTGCGGGCTTCGGGGTTGAAGGCCAGGCACGACGAGGACGCCATCTTCGCCCGACAGGTGGAGGAGTTGTCCGGGACGGCCGCCGCCCGGGGCCGTGACACCACCGCCTTCGTGGTCGCCTTCAAGGGGGTGTTCCTCGAGGGTCTCGAAGTGGTGGTGGTGGTGATCACCTTGGGCACCACCTCCCACGACCTCGGACTCGCGGCGGCGGCCGCCGGAGCCGCCATCGTGGTGGTGGGCGCCATCGGGGTGGCGGTGGCCCGGCAGCTGTCCGCGGTTCCGGAGAACGCCATGAAGATGGGCGTCGGGCTGATGCTGGTCAGCTTCGGCACCTTCTGGTCGGGGGAGGGGGTGGGGGTGCACTGGCCGGGGTCGGACCTGGCCATCCCGGTGCTGGTCGGGGTGTACGGGCTCGGGGCCTGGGCCCTGGTGACCGCGCTGCGCCCCGGGTCCATGGCCAGGATCAGCGCCCTGCTCCCCGGGGCCGGCGGGAGCGGCGACCATGGCTGAGCCGGAGCCTCGGGTGCGGCAGCGGACGCCGGTGGCCCGGATGGTGGCGGCGTTCGGCCGCTTCTGGTGGGAGTTCCTGATCGGCGATACCCCCGAGCTGTTCGTCGGCGCGGTGCTGGTGGTCGGGCTGGTCGCCCTGGTCTGCGTCGATCACGCCGCCCGGGCCTGGGCCGCGGTCCTGCTGCCGGTGTTGGTGGCCGGACTGCTCGGCACCTCGGTGTGGCGGGCGAAGCGGCGCGGAGCGAACTAGTCGCGGAAGTTGATGAACTGGAGGGGGATCCCGAAGTCCTCCGCCTTGGCCGCGGCGATGACCGCCTGAAGATCGTCCCGCTTCTTGCCGGACACCCGCAGCTGGTCACCCTGGGTCTGGGAGCTGACCCCCTTGAGCCCGAGCTCCTTGATGAACTTGTTCAACTTCTTGGCGTGGTCGGAGGAGATCCCGGCCTGGATGGTCAACTTCTGGCGAGCGGATCCCCGGGTGCCTTCTTCGACCTTTCCGACCTCGAAGGATTTCAGTGACACCTCCCGCTTGACCAGTTTCTCCTGGAGAACCTGGTAGAGGGCGCGCAGGCGATCCTCGGTGGACGAGGCCAGCAACAGTTCCTTGTCGGTCAACTCGACGGAGGAGTCGGTGCCTTTGAAGTCGAACCGGGTGGCGGCCTCGCGGTTGGCCTGGTCGACGGCATTGCGGACTTCCTGCATATCGACTTCCGAGACAATGTCGAAGGTTGGCATGCAGAAACAGTAGCGCCGAGCTTGGCGTATCCTTCCCGGTCTGCGGGTCGGTACCCAAGTGGCCAAAGGGAGCAGACTGTAAATCTGCCGGTTCTGCCTTCGAAGGTTCGAATCCTTCCCGGCCCACC
>DASZNG010000101.1:0-1626 GCA_035551535.1 Acidimicrobiales bacterium
CCTCCACCCCATCCGCGCCCTCGACCACCCGTTCGGGCCGAGGGCCGGGCAGGAACGGCACCAGCCGTTCAGACACCGCCACCGGGCCGGCACCGGGGCCGCCCCCACCATGGGGAGTGGCAAAGGTCTTGTGGAGGTTCATGTGGACGATGTCGAATCCCATGTCCCCGGGCCGGACCACCCCGAGGATGGCGTTGAGGTTGGCGCCGTCGTAGTAGAGCAGGCCGCCGACCTTGTGCACGGCAGCGGCGATGGCGGCGATGTCCTCTTCGAACAGCCCGAGGGTGTTGGGGTTGGTCAACATGATGCCGGCGACGTCCTCGTCCAACACCGCGTCCAGTGCCTCCATGTCGACGCAACCCCGGGCGTCGCTGGGTACCGTGACCACCTCGAAGCCGCCGAGGGTGACCGACGCTGGATTGGTGCCGTGGGCAGAGTCGGGAATGATCACCTTGTGCCGGGGTGCCCCTTGGGCCTGGTGCCAGGCCCGCATGAGCAGCAACCCGGTCAACTCCCCCGATGCCCCCGCCGCCGGCTGCAGGGTGGCGGCCGCCATGCCGGTGATCTCGCACAGGGTCTCTTCGACCTCGACCATCAAGCCCAGCCACCCCTGGGTCAGGGAGGCCGGAGCCGCCGGGTGGACCCCGGCCAGCCCGGGGAGGGCCGCCACCGCGTCGCAGACCTTGGGGTTGTACTTCATGGTGCACGACCCCAGCGGATAGGCGCCCAGGTCCACCGAAAACTGGCGGTGCGAGAGGCGGGTGAAGTGGGCGACCAGATCCCGCTCCGACACCTCGGCCAACGGCGCCGGTTCGGATCGGGCGTGCTCGACCGGGATCAGCTCCTCCAGGTCGAGCTCGGGTACGCCGGTGGTGCGGAACGACCACGAGCGACGGCCGGGGTGGGAGAGTTCGAAGATCGTCGGCTCCGCATCCCGCCCTAGCAGCGGAGCGCTGGTGGCCTTGCCCCCCGGCGCGGCCGGACCGTGCCGCTGGTTGGATCCGCTCATCACGCCACCGCCTTGGCGAACGCGGTGACGTAGGCGTCGATCTCGTCCCGGGTCCGGCGTTCGGTGACGGCGATCAGCAGCCCGTGGTCCCCGTCCTGGAACTCGTTCCCGAGCGGGATGCCCGCCAGGAATCCGGCGTCGGCCAGCCGTTCGACCACCGTTTCGGCGGGCACCGGGGTGCGTACGGCGAACTCGCGGACCACCGGCGCCGTCGCATACGGTTCCACCCTGTCAATGGTCAACAGCGCATCGCGGGTGTAGCGGGTGGCCCGGGCGCAGCGGAGGGCGAGCTCGGCCAACCCGGCCGTCCCCAGCCAGGCCAGCTGGATGGCGGCGGTCACCGCCATCAGGGTCTGATTGGTGCAGACGTTGGAGGTGGCCTTCTCCCGTCGGATGTCCTGTTCCCGGGCCCGAAGCGTGGTGACATAGGCGCGCCGGTCGTCGAGATCCACCGTCTCACCGACCAGCCGCCCGGGAAGGCGGCGCACCAATGACTGGGCACAGGCAAACAGACCCAGGTACGGGCCGCCGAAGCCGAGGGTGGTGCCGAATACCTGCCCCTCCCCGACCACGACATCCGCCCCCCACTCCCCCGGGGGCTTCAGCACCCCCAGCGA
>DASZNG010000102.1:0-2542 GCA_035551535.1 Acidimicrobiales bacterium
GGTGCTGGGCAAACGGTTCATGCCGGAGTATCCGTTCGAAGAGGCGTTCTTCTTGCCCTACGCCCGGCAATTCCGGGACGCCCTGGACATGCCGCTCATCCTCCTCGGCGGCATCAACCGGCTCGACACCATCCAACGAGCGGTGGACGACGGATTCGATTTTGTCGCCATGGCCCGAGCGCTGTTGCGCGAGCCCGACCTGGTCAACAAATTTAAGAAGGGAACGGCCAGCGAGTCGCTCTGCATCCACTGCAACAAGTGCATGCCTACCATCTACCGGGGGACCCGCTGCGTGCTGGTCGAGCCGGTCGAGCCGGTCTGACCGGTCCAACCCGTCTGATCGCCTTGTGCGCTCCGGGCCAGTAGCTTCGCCGCCGAAGGCATCGGGCCTCAGTCCGGCGGATCGAGCAGGACTCCGGGATTCAACACGCCGGCCGGATCGAGCGACGCCTTGGCCGCCCGCAAGGCCTCGGCGAACGGGTCCGGTCGCTGTCGGTCGTACCAGGGGCGATGGTCGCGACCCACGGAATGGTGGTGGGTGATGGTTCCGCCGGCATCGAGAAGCGCGTCGGACACCGCCGCCTTCATCTCGTCCCACTGCGACACCTGCGAGCCCCACCGTCCGGGGGCGAAGATGCTGAAGTAGGGGGCGGGCCCGTCGGGATAGACGTGGGTGAACCGGCAGGTGACCAGGCCGCCCCCGCACACCCGCTGCACGACCTGGTTGGCCGCCTCGATCACCGAGGCGTGGAACTCGGGGAAGCGGTCCCACGTGCAGGCGGACTCGAAGGTCTCCACGATCACCCCCATCCGGACCAAGGCGTCACGGGTATAGGGCGCCCGCAGAAAGGCGTTGCGCCAAGCGCCGGAAGCGCCCTCCCGGCTGGCCGACCCGGCCGGTCCGCCATCGGAGGCGACGGCACCGTCGTCCGAGTAGCGGGCGCCTTCCGGCAGGCTGCCGCCGTGATCCCGGCACAGCTCGAGGGCGCGCTCGAGCCACCCCTCCACCGGATGATCGGCGGACTCGAAGCCGAGCACCAGCAGGCCGCCGCTCACCTGGGTTCCGGCCGACAGCAGGGCCTCTCCGGAGTCCAGCAGGCGACAGTTGGTCGGGAACAGGGCCGCCTGGGCGATGGCCCGGGTGGCCTCCACCCCCTCCCGGTGGGTGGAGAAATGCACCGAGGCCCCACCCCGCCAGCGCGGCCGATCCTGGAGGCGCATCCACGCCTCGGTGATGATCCCCAGGGTGCCCTCGGAACCGAGCAGCATCCGGTCGGGCGACGGTCCGGCGCCCGACCCCGGAAGCCGTCGGGATTCGAACCGTCCGGCCGGGGTGATGGCCCGGATCGACTCCACCAGGTCATCGATATGGGTGTAGACGGTGGCGAAGTGGCCGCCGGACCGGGTGGCCAACCAACCTCCCAAGGTCGAGAACTCGAACGACTGCGGGAAGTGCCGCAAGGTGAGACCGTGGGGTCGGAGCTGGTCTTCCAACACCGGACCCCGGGCGCCGCCCTGGATCCGCGCCGCCCGGCTGGTGCGGTCGACTTCGAGGACCCGGTCGAGGGCGGTCACATCGATCGACACCACGCCGGGGTAGCCGTCACCGACCCGGGCCTCGACACCGCCCGACACCGACGAACCCCCGCCGTAGGGGATGGCGGCGAGTCCCTCGGCGCAACACCAGTCGAGCACCGCCTCCACCTCGGCCTCAGTGGTGGGATGGGCGACCACGTCCGGAGGGTTGTCGAGTTGGCCGAGGAGGTTGCGGGCGATGTCGCGGAAGGCCTTGCCGTGGGTGTGGGCGGCGCGGTCTTCCACATCGGTGCGGCAGATCTTCTGCAGCGACGCCGGCGGGGTCACCCGCGATCGGCGAAGCGAGCGGCGATCCAGCTCCGGCGGCGGGCGGACTTCGACCCCGTCCGACCCGAACCAGGAGCTCACCAGTCCGGCGAGGCCCTCCATCTGGTGGGCGGTGAGCGCCTGGTCCTCCCAGCCCCATCCCCACCACGATCTTGCCCGGTCGGCCATCGGGGTCCGAGTCGCGGCGACCGGTCGGGGGCTTTAGTGCTTCAGGGCCGGGTGCTGCCGGGCCAGCAGGGGGGTGATCAACCGACGCGGCGTCAGCCATCCACCGGCGGCGGCCAACCGGTTCACGATGCCGGGGATGACGACGGCACGATCGGCATCCAGACCCGCGACCGCGGCGGCGGCCACCTCTTCCGGCGGCACCCACATGATCTTGGGTAGGGCCCCGGCCGCCTCCTCCTCGGTGAGGCCGGCGGCTTCACCGAACCCGGTTTCGACCGGGCCGGGACACAATGTCGTCAACGTGACCCCGGTTCCCCGGAGCTCGGCCCGGACGGCATGGCCATAGGACAGGACGAAGGCCTTGCTGGCGCCGTAGCCGGCCTGACCGGGCAGCGGCTGAAAGGCGGCCGTCGACGCCACATTGAGGATTGCTCCGCTCCGGCGTTCGACCATCCCGGGGAGGAAGGCGGTACAGAGGTGGACCACCGCCTCGACATCGGTCCGGACCATG
>DASZNG010000103.1:0-1705 GCA_035551535.1 Acidimicrobiales bacterium
GTCCTCGAGGCGTTTTCGGATCTGATCCAGCAGAACCCGGTCCTCCAGCACCAGCGGGTCACCGGCGACGGCAGCGCCCGCCGGTTGTCCGACTTCCTGAGTCAGGATCAGCTCCATCAGCTCGAGCTCTACCAACGGGTGTACCAGCCTCTGGGCGTCGAGTTCCAGGTGGCCGTGGGCCTGACGGCCAAGGCGCCACTGATGATCGCCTTCGCTCTCAACCGGAAGGACGCCGACTTCATCGATGACGAGCTGGGCCTGTTGGACAGCCTCCGTCCGCACCTCATCCAGGGGTACCGCAACATCCGGGCGATGGCCGCGCTGCGAAGCATCGACGGAGCCCTGGCCGACGTGGGGAAGGCGGTGATCGTGCTGGGGGATCACGGAGTCACCGGTGACCCGCCGCCCTGGGCGCTTCAGGTCATCGAGGAGCACTTCGGCTCCCGAGGGGCCACCGACCTACCCCAGCCGGTGTGGGCGTGGGTCGAGGAGGAACGGCGGGAGGGCTTCGGCGATGGTCGGCCTCGAATCCACCGACCGCTCTCCAACGTCGCTCGCGACCGTCAGCTGGTGATCCGGTTCGTCCCCGGGGTCCCGGGTCGCGCTGATGCGCTGGTCCTCGACGAGCGTGAGCCTCAGCGGGGTGCCGCCGATCTGCGCCGACTGGGTCTCACGGCCCGGGAGGCCGATCTCCTCTGGCTGCTCACCCGGGGTGAAACGACGGTCGAGATGGCCGATCAGCTGGAAGTGACGTCCGGCACCGTCAACAAGCATCTCCAGAACATCTACCGGAAGCTCGGCGTCACCAGTCGCACCGCGGCGGTGGCTACCGCCTCCGACGCGCTGTTCAGCTTCCGATAGAGAGGGGCGCAACCTTTTGAGCCCGCTCAGGGGTTAGGAGGGGTGATGGGGACGCAACCGGCCGGGAGCCAGGAGTGAGCAATTCCGCCACCAGGGCCGAAGCGACCCGCTCGTTCGAGCGCTTCGTGGCCGGCCACAGCGACAACCTCCTGCGTACCGCCTACCTGGTGGTCTGGGATATCGGCGAAGCCGAAGACCTGGTCCAGGAGTGCCTGCTCCGGGTGGCCCGCCGGTGGTCCCGGGTGGGCACCATGGCGTTTCCCGCCGCCTACGCCCGCCGGATCCTGGTGAACCTGGCGCTCGACACCTCCCGCCGCCGGAGCCGCCGCCGGAGCGAGCTGTCCGGACCCTCGGTGGTCGGGCCGGTTGACCGCGAAGATCCGACCGCCCGACAGCCCTTCACGGACGTCGAGGCGAGGACGGTGCTGCTGTCCGTGGTCGGCGACCTACCACCCCGGCAGCGCGCCGTCCTCGTCCTGCGCTACTTCGAGGACCTCACCGAAGCGCAAACCGCTGACCTGCTGGGCTGCTCGATCGGCACGGTCAAGAGCACCGCGTCGCACGCCATCGATCGGATGCGAAAGGCATCCACCCTGATCTCGGCCACCCCCCGGATTGCCGTCCACCAACACGAAGGAGAAACACCATGATCGACCAACTCGAAGCCGACCTCCGCGATGCCTTCCGGTCGAAGGCATCGTCCATCCCCGCGGAGGTGAGCGGGCGTATCCGTTCGGCCACCTACCGGCCGCGGACCACCCGATGGTCGCCCCGGGTGACCTACGGTGCGGTCGCCGGAGCCGCCATCACCACCGCCACCGTCGTCTCCGCGGTCGTGCTCGGG
>DASZNG010000104.1:0-27569 GCA_035551535.1 Acidimicrobiales bacterium
GGGGTGTCGACCACCACCACCGCGGCCAGGGAGAGGGTCTCCCGGTGCACCGGTTTGAGCAGCGGGATGTCGAGGACCACGATCCGGTCGGTGTCGGCGAACTCGTCCTTCCGCCCGATCATGGCCACCCCGATGGCCGGATGGGTGATGGCGTTGAGATCGGCCAGCGCCGCCGGGTCGCCAAAGGCGATGGCGGCCACCGCCGGGCGGTCGATGGTCCCGTCGGCGCCCAGGATCCCCGGGCCGAAGCGGTCGACCATCGGCTGGAAGGCCGGGCCGCCGGGGGCGACCACCTCCCGGGCGATCCGGTCGGCATCGACCAGCACCGCGCCTTTGGCCACCAGCCGGTCGGCCACCATGGATTTGCCCGCCCCGATCCCTCCGGTCAGCCCGATGGCCAGCACGCCGGACGCCGTTCAGCCGTGGCGCCGGGGCTGGGACCCGGTGGCGAACAGGACCATGGTGGTGGGGTCGAGGTGGTCGGTCACCGAGAAGTCGTCGGCGGTGATCCCGGTCATCCCGCCCGAGTCCCCCCGGGCCATCAATTTGTAGGCCACCGGGAGCAGCCGGGTGTAGGCGGCGATGTACCACGACCGCGGGATCCGGTGGCGCAGGTCGAGCACGTCGAGCCGGAGCACCTTGTTGGCCTTCACCCGGCGGGCGGTGAAGTCGGCCTTCACCGCCGGGATCGGGTCGAGGCCCTGCACGGTGACCTGGTGGAAGTGGCGTTCGAGGAGGGCCCGCAGCTCGTCCGGCTCGAACAGGTGGATGTGGAAGGGGTTCTCGAAGTCGGCCGGGGCGTTGGGGGTGAGGAAGAAGGCGGTGCCGTCGTCGGCCAGCACCCGGGCCAGCTCGCGCACGTGGCCCTCGGGATCGTCGAAGTGCTCGATGAGATGGGACGAGCAGGCCCACCGGAACCGCGAGCCGGCCAGGCCGAGGGACAGGGCGTTCATCTGGCCCACCGACAGGCCGGCGCCGGCCCAGCGGGACCGGGCGGAGGCCACCGCGTCGGCGTTGTAGTCGATGCCCACCACCGACCGGTCGTCGGCCAGGAACCGGGCCGACTCGAACCCCTGCCCGCAGCCGACGTCGAGCACCGCCCCGGCTCCCAGCCGCTCGATCACCGTCCGGTAGCCGGCGGCGTGGAGGGCCAGCAATGAATCGGGGGTCACCCCCTGCATCGGGCGCTCCCCGGTCAGCCGTTTCGATCGGGTGCCGATCACCTCGACCCCGGGTCCCCCGTCCGGGGCCGCGCTTGCTTCGCTCATTCCGTTGCCAGTCTGCTCGGTGGTCGCTGTCCCTGGTCAGCCGGTTGCCGACCTCGGGTCGGGCGTGACTCAACCCTCATGCCCTGGTTGTTTACACTACCGAGCACTCGTGTCGGATCCCGAACCTTCTCCTGCCCCGCCCACGGGCGCCCCCCGGGGCCGGATGACCGGTCTCTACCGGCAGTTGCGGTCGCCCGGTCGCCTGCGCACCAACGTCGACTACCTGGCCCTGGCCCTGCTGGCCTTCATCCCGATGCTGGCCTCCCGCCCCGGCGTGGTGACCGACGACACCAAGACCTATCTCTATCTCGACCCGGGACGGTACGTCCGGCAGGCGACGTCGCTGTGGGACCCGTCGGTGGCGCTCGGCACCGTCACCCACGAGAACATCGGCTACCTGCTCCCGATGGGGCCGTTCTACTGGCTGATGGCCGAGCTCCACGTGCAGCTGTGGGTCGCCCAGCGACTGTGGATGGGCGTCCTGCTGTTGGCGGCCGGGGCCGGGACCCTGTATCTGTGCCGGGTGGTCGGGCTCACCGGCCCCGGGCGCTACGTGGCCTCGGTCGGCTTCATGTTCACCCCCTACGTGCTCCAGTACGCCGGCCGGATCTCCGCCATCCTGATGCCCTGGGCCGGCCTCCCGTGGTTGGTCGCCTTCGTGATCCTGGCCCTCCGGCGCGGCGGCTGGAAGTACCCGGCGCTGTTCGCCTTGGTGGTCGCCCTGGTCAGCGGCATCAACGCCAGCTCGATTCTCTACGTCGGCATCGCCCCGGTGCTCTGGCTCCTCTATTCGGCGCTCATCGCCCGGGACGCCAGCTGGCGACAGGTCTGGGGGGTGGCCTGGAAGGTCGGCCTCCTCAGCGGCCTGGTCTCGCTGTGGTGGGCCATCGGGCTCCAGGTGGAGGCGGCCTACGGTGTCAACGTCCTGAAGTACACCGAGACCGTCCCGGTGACCAGCTCGACGTCACTCGCCTCCGAAGTGATCCGCGGCCTGGGCTACTGGTATTTCTACGGTTCCGACCGGGTGGGCAGCTGGACCCAGGCCTCGGTGGCCTACACCCAGAACCTGTGGCTGGTGGGCCTCAGCTTCGCGGTTCCCGTCCTGGCCATCGGCGCCGCGGTGCTGGTCAAGTGGCGCCACCGGGCCTACTTCGTCCTGGTCATCGTCGTCGGCATGGTCCTGTCGGTCGGCGCCTACCCCTTCACCCACCCCTCCGGCGTCGGCGCCCTGTTGAAAGCAGTGATGGTCGACACCACCGCCGGGCTGGCCATGCGGTCCACCGACCGGGCGTCCCCGCTGGTCATCCTGGGCCTGGCCATCCTCCTCGGCGCCGGGATCACCGCCGTCGTGCGCCGGGTCCGGCGGACCGGGCTGGTCATCGGCGCCCTGGCGGTGGCCGCCGTCGCCGGGGCCTCCACCCCGCTGTGGACCGGGTCGATCATCGCCCACGGGTTCACCCAGCCGGCCATCCCGCCGACCTCGGTGCGGGCGGCGGCCAGCGCCCTGAACAAGACCCATCCCGGCACCCGGGTCTACGCCCTGCCCGGCAACGACTTCGCCGCCTACCGGTGGGGCGACACCATCGACACCGTCTGGCCCGGGCTGCTGACCCGGCCCTTCGTCACCCACGAGCAGCAGATCATGGGATCGCTGCCCACCGCCGACCTCCTCCAGGCCATCGACTCCCCGCTGCAGGGCGGGACCGAGGACTGGAACGCGCTGGCCCCGATGGCATCGCTGATGAGCGCCGGCGACGTGCTCGTCCAGTACGACCAGGCCTACGAGCGCTACGACACCCCGAACCCGCAGCAGGTCGCCCTGGGTCTGGCCGTCACCCCGCCCGGGCTGTCGAACCCGGTGTCCTACGGCGCGCCGGTCGCCAACGTCTCCAACATCGCCAACCTCGACGAGGCGGCGCTGGCCCGACCGCCGAACCAGCCGTGGACGTCCCCGCTGGTGTCCTACACGGTGGCCAATCCCCGCCCCGTCGTCCGGGCCGAGTCCCTCGCCGACCCGCTGGTGGTCGACGGCAACTCCAGCGGCCTGGTCAACGCCGCCTCGGTCGGACTCCTGTCGGGCAACCCGACGGTCTTCTACGCCGGATCGCTGGACACCCAACCGGCCCTGCAGCACAACATCCTGGCCAAGCCGGCCAACCTGGTGGTCACCGACACCAACCGCAAGCAGTCGTTCGAATGGACCTCGCTGACCGCCAACACCGGGTACACCCAGACCGCCAGCCAGGGCCCGGACACCACCAACCCGAGCGATGCGCCGCTCAATCTCTTCCCGGCGGCTCCGGCTGACGCCCAGACCACCACCGTGTTCAACGGGGCCTCGTCGGTGACCGCCTCCTCCTACGGGTCGTCGTTCACCTACCTGCCCGAGGTCCGCCCGGCCGCCGCCGTCGACGGCAACACCCAGACCGCCTGGCTGGACGACTCCTTCGCCCCGCCGATCGGCCAGTGGTGGCAGCTGGCCCTCACCCAGCCGACCACCAGCGACACCGTGACCCTGGTCCAACCCCAGACCGGCGATCCCGACCGCTGGATCACCCGGGTCACCCTCACCTTCGACGGCCACCGACCGGTCACCGCCGACCTCGGCCCGGGGTCGCGTACCCCCGCCGGGCAGACCCTCTCCTTCCCCGCCCGCCGGTTCTCCACCCTCCGGATCACCGTCGACGCCATCGGCCAGGCGCCGCGGCTCAGCGCCACCCAGGCCACCAGCTCGGTGGGGTTCGCCGAAGTCGAGGTGCCCGGAGTCACCGTCCGCGAGACGGTCTCCCTCCCCCAGGATCTCCTGCGATCGGCCGGGAGCGCCTCGGCCTCCGACTCCCTGACCCTGCTCATGACCCGGCTGCGGAGCTCGGGCGTGCCCCCCCGGTCCGACACCGAGACCGCGCTGTCCCGGAGCTTCTGGCTCCCCACCGCCCGGGACTTCACGGTGGCGGGCTCGGCCCGTGTCTCCCCGCTGGTGCCCGACGACGAGATCGACCGGCTGGTCGGCCGGCCCGGCGCCGACCACACCGGGATCGTCGCCTATGCGAAGGGCCGGCTCCCCGGCGATCTCTCCGCCGGGGCCATCGCCACCCTGGACGGCAACCCGGCCACCGTCTGGGAACCCGGCTTCGGCGTGGCCCACCAGGCCGGCGAGTGGCTGGAGTACGACCTCCCGGCCCCCATCTCCTTCGACCATCTGGACCTCCAGGTGGTGGCCGACGGCGAACACTCGGTCCCGACCTCGATCACCGTCACCGCCGACCGCGGCTCGGCCACCCTCCAATTGCCGACCATCGCCGACAACCGGACGGCGGGTTCGGTGGTGAGCGTCCCGCTCGCCCTTCCCCAACCGCTGACCGGGCAGCGCCTCCGCATCACCTTCGACACCGTTCGCATCGAGACGACGGTGAACTACAACTCCCAGTCACCGCTGGCCATGCCCATCGCCATCGCCGAGGTCGGGATCCCCGGCCTGGTCGCCGCGCCGGTCCCGGCCGCCATCCCCGCCACCTGCCGGAACGATCTGGTGGCGGTGGACGGCACCCCGATCTGGGTGGCGGTGGCCGGCCCGTCGGCCACCGCGCTGGCCGGCAATGCCCTGAGCGTGTCCCTCTGCGGGCCCGACGCCGGCGGCCTGCCGTTGGGCGCCGGGAACCACACCCTCACCTCGACCCCGGGGCAGATCGCCGGCTTCGACATCGACCAGCTGGCCCTCACCTCGGCCGCCGGGCCGGCCCTGTCCCCCGCCCCGCCGGCGGCTCCCCCCTCGGTGATGGTCGCCTCCCAGACCTCGACGGCCATGCAGCTGCAGGTGTCGGGCGTCAAGGCCGGGGCGGCCCCGTTCGAGCTGGTGCTGGGCCAGAGCCTCAACACCGGGTGGGTGGCGACCATCGACGGCCACTCGCTGGGGGCACCCGGGTTGGTCGACGGGTTTGCCAACGGCTGGCGGGTCGACCCCGCCACCGTCGGCACCCTTCCCGCCGGCGGCCCGGTGACGGTCGATATCCGATGGGCCCCGCAGGGGCGGGTCAACATCGGCCTGCTGGTCTCGCTGTTGGCCATCCTGGTCTGCCTGGCCCTGGCCTTCCTCCCCCTCGGCCGCCGCCGGCGTGGATCCCGGCCGGAGGCGGTCGGCGCCGACGACGATGCCCCCCGGCTGGTCCGGCCCTTCGCCGCCGACGGCCCGCCGACCCCGCGGGTGGCGTCGTTGGTCGCCGGCGTCGTCACCGGGGTGGCGGCCGGGCTCATCACCACCCCGGTCACCGGGGTCGTCGTTGCCGCCGCCACCCTGGTCGCCCTCCGGCGGCCGCGCCTCCGGATGCTGCTGGGCCTGGCCGCGGTCGGCTGCGTGCTGGCCGCCGGCATCTACGTGGTCGCCCACCAGGGGTCGGCCCGTATCGTCGACAGCGGGTCCTGGCCGTCGGCGTTCGACCTGGCCAGCACCCTCACCTGGGCCGGCGTGGTGTTCCTGGGGGCCGATGCCACCGTGGAGATCCTCCGACGGAGGCGGTCGTCGTCAAGCGACGACGGTTCCGACCCTCCCGGCTAACGCCGAGCCCTGGCCTCCGACGCCAGCACGGCCAACGCCCCCCGGGCCGCCGCCTCCCAGGTGAATTGCGAGGCGTGCTCGAAGGCGCCGATCCCCAGCCGCTTCCGCAGGATCTCGTCGGCGATGACGGCATCCAGGGCGTCGGCCATACCGTCGGCATCGTCGAACAGCAGCCCGGACCGGTCGTCGATCACCGCATCCCGGTGGCCGCTGATCCGGGAGGCCACCGAGGGAGTCCCGCAGGCGCCTGCCTCGGTCACCGTCATGCCCCACCCCTCGCGGAGGGAGCTCGACGCCACCACCCAGGCCGCCCGGTAGAGACCGACCAGGTCGTCGTCTTCCACATACCCCGGCAGGGAGATCCACGATTCGGCCCCCCGGGCCCGGATGAGGTCCTCGAGCCTCAGCCGTTCGTACCCCTCGCCGGCGATCACCGCGACCAGATCCGGGTGGCGGCGCTTCACCCGCACCAGCGCCTCGATCATCACCTCGAACCGCTTGACCGGGACCAGCCGACCCACGGCCACCACCATCGGCGGTTCGGACCGCTCGCCCCCGGGAACGAACCGGGGGTCGACCCCGGGAGGGCAGACCACCACCTGCTCGGCGGGGATCCCGAGGCGATCGACGATCTCCGCCTTGGAGGAGGAGGAGAGGGTCACGATCCGGCTCCGGCGATAGATGGGCGGGGCCAGCCGGTGTTCGACGGTGTTCCCGACGGTCGCCAGTCCTCTCGGGAGGACCATGCCCCACATCTCGGCATGGACGTGGTGGAGAAAGGTGATCCGCGGGCAACGGGCCCAGAGCGGAGAGAAGAAGGGCATGCCGTTCCAGACCTCGACCAGCCCGTCGCCGGACCCGAGGCGGCCGAGGGCGCCGGCCAGCAGCGTGCGGGGAAAGACGGCATACCGGCCGGCCCGGCGCACCACCCGGTAGCCCTCCCGGCGGGATACCGCCCGGGCCTCGGGCACCGACGAGGTGGTCAGGGTGATGTCCAGCCCGGCCGCGGCCCAGGCCGACAGGATCTGATTGGCGTGGAGCTCGGAGCCGCCGGCTTCGGGATCGTCGAAGTCACGCCAGGCCACCACGTCCACTCGCCGGAGACCGGCGTCGGCGGCGATCTCCGGCAACGACAGGTCGGCGAAACGCCGGAGCCGCGGCTCGTCGAACGGGGAGTAACCGACGAGGTCGGTGGTCGGCTCGACCAGGGAGCCTTGGCCGAAGTCCACCTCGCCGCCTTCCCCCCCCTCACGCTTCATCCACCACACTCTTCCAGATCCCCGCCGTCCCCGTCATCCTGATCCGACCCTCACCGTCCCGGAAAGCGCCGCGGTGCTGGCCCAACCCGTCCGGACCTCAGCCGGTTCCCCCCACGTCGGGGAGCGGACGGATGGACGGGAGGGGGTCTCGGGGCCGGAACCAACGCTGCCCGTGCTCGCGATGGTGGATGATCACGAAGGCTCCCACCATGGCCGCGGCCAGCCCGGCCTGGACGAAGAGGTCGGCCCGGGCGGTGGCCACCGGCTGGCCGTGGGCCCCGGCCACCGAGGCGATGCCGGCGACCGACCCGGCCAGCAACAGCAGCACGATCCACCGGCGGCCCACCCCGAACAGGTAGTTGGTCAGCAGCACCGAGATGCAGAGGAAGATCATGGCCACCACCAGGTAGGCGAACGCGGGGGCGGCCGAGCTGAGTTTGGCCGTGAAGATGAGCGAGAGGAACCGGGTGGGGATGAACAGCGCAATGCCCAGCAGCACCAACGCCGGCACCGCCAGGAAGGTCAAGGTGACCACCAGCTGCCGGACGGCGTGGCCGCCGTCGTTCCACCGGATGGTGGCCTCCGGCAGCAGGTAGGCGCCCAGCGCCAGGGCCCCGAACACCAGCGCCTTGGATGCCACCGAGATGGCGGCGTAGGCGCCGGCATGGTGGTGGTCCAGGCGCCCGATGAGGATGACGTCGACATTTTGCAGCAGCCCGAGGAGGGCGAGACCGACGAAGGCGGCGGTGACGTCGGCGATCAGTACCCGACGGACGACTTCGCTCGAGGCCGGCGACCCGTCCACCCGGGGCGGATCGGGCGGCGTGGGCGCGGCGGTGGTGGCCGGCCAGGCGCGGGAGGCCAACCACCGGGCGTGCACGGTGGCGGCGACCTCGCTGGCCAGAATGCCCAACGCGTAGCCCGACACCCCCATCCCGATGGCCACGAACCCGATCACGCAGACCGCCTTCACCCCGCCCTCCATCAACAGGTTGACGGCCAGCGCCCGGTAGTCGCGGTGGGCCTGCAGCAGGCCCCGGTCGACGCTCAGCAGGATCCAGACGCCGGCGGCGGCCAGGATCGGCAGCACGCCCTGATCGTTGGGGAGCGACAGCTGGTGGGCGATCCACCCCTGGAGCAGCCACACCACCCCGACCTCGAGGATCAAGATGCCGAGGACGATGCGGTGCACGCTCGCCACCCACCGGTGGACCCGGTCTCCCTGGCCGATCTTCTGGAGGGCGGTCACCCGCCGGACCACGCCGACCAGTACCGCGGATCCGGGCATGGACAGGATGAAGAAGAGGCCCAGCAGCTGGGCGATGGCGCCGTAGGACCGGGCGGTGACCAGGTGGGCCACCAGCACCACCACCACCGCCGAGCCGGCGTTGACCACCAGTCCGGCGATGGCCACCGGGCTGGCCTGGGCGATGCCGGTTCGGAACGACTCCGCGCTCGGGCCGCCGCCGACGCCGGGTTCGTCGTGGGGAAGGGAGATGATCGATCCGCCCCCCACCGCGATGCCGACGGACGGCGCCAGCGCCACCGATTCGGACAACGGTTCGACGGCCAGGTCGATCTCCCCGAGCATCACATCGAAGCCCGGCTCGGACGGGTGGCCATCCTCGGGGGAATCGACGGCGCCGCCGCGTGGCCCGCTCGTCGTCACCGGGAACGTCCCATCCGGCCCCCGATCAACGCTGCGCCGTCACGAAGAAGGGTTTCCGGCGTTGGTGGGCCGCCGCGGAAGGATCGGCGCGTCCCGCCCCGAGCTCCGGACCGCCACCACCGGCTCCGCCCCGATCCGGACGTCCATCACCTCGTGGTACTCCTCCTCCACGTTGACCGCCCAGATATCGTGATGCGCCCCGTGGATGTTCTCCACCGTCAGCATGGCCGTGTACATGGAGTGGTCCTGGTTGTTGTATTTGTGCATGCCGTTGCGCCCGACCGGGTGGACGTTGGGGGCGTTCGCCTCGAACCAGCGGCGGAGCACCTCGACGTTGTCACGGTAGACGTCGTCATAGACCGGATACGCCTTGGGCATCCGGACCACGTACCCGGCTTCGACATCGGACGGGTCCACCAGCCCGATGGTGGCCAGTTCCTTGGTGGCCAGCGCCACCAGCTCGTCGTCGCGGCTGGACCAGAGATCGTCGCCCTCGAACACGAAGTACTCCATACCCAGACACGTCCGTCCGTCCTTGACCAGATACGGGGACCATGAACCGAAGTTCTGGATCCGGCCGACCCGGACGTCCGGGGAGTGGATGTAGATCCAATTGTCGGGGAACCCCCGGTCCTCCGGGATCACCAGGGCCACCGTCAGGAAGTCCCGGTAGTGGAGATCGGCGGCGGCGGCCCGGACGTGGTCGGGGACCGGCGGATCCACCATCCGGGCCAGCTCGGTGAAGGGCATCGACGAGATCACGTGGGCGGCGGGGAGGCGGGAGGTCGACCCGTCGGGATCGGTGACGCTGACCGCCACCGCCCGGCCCCCCTCGAGGTGGACGGCGGCGGCCCGGGTGCGCATCCTCACCGTCCCGCCCCGGGCGATGACCTCTTCGGTACACCGTTCCCACATCATCCCGGGACCGAATTTCGGGTACTCGAATTCCTCGATGAGACTGGTCACCTGCTTCGACTTGTCCCGGCGCTTGCCGGCCACCGACGACCGGATCGGCTCCCACACCGCGTTCCACATCGACATCCCCTTGATCCGCTGCGCCCCCCAGTCGGCGGAGATCTCCGAGGCCGAGACACCCCAGACCTTCTCGTTGTAGGTCTTGAAGAAATGCCGGTACAGCCGCCATCCGTAGTTCGAAACGATGTAGCCCTCCAGGGTGGAGAGATCCTTCGGCGGTCGGAACCGCACCCAGAGGAAGGAGAGCCCACACCGGAAGGCTTCGACCAGTCCCAGATTCGACAGGGCGTTGGTCAATTTGATCGGGTAGTCGTAGTACTTCCCGCCGTAGAAGATCCGACTCATCCGCGGCCGGAGGAGGAAGTCCTCCGGCGGAAGGATCTGATGCCAGAAATCCTCCACCGGGGTCACCTTGGTGAAGAAGCGGTGACCGCCGATGTCGAACCGCCAGCCGTCCCGTTCCACCGTCCGGCTGATCCCACCGACCACGCGGTCGCTCTCCACCACGGTCACCGGGTCGCCCGCCGTCACCAGCTGGTAGGCGGCGGTGAGTCCGGCCGGGCCGGCGCCGACCACCACCACCGGATCCAGACCTGAGGACGAAGGACCGGCCGTGTCGATCTCGGTTGCAGTGTCCTTCGATGGTCCCACGAGGTGAAATCCGTTCCTTCTGGCTGGTGCCCGTTCGCCGGGGCGGCGTCGGGGCAGGTGGCGGCCCGGGCTCGCACCTGACGTTTCCCCGAAACAGTACCTTGTCGACCCCCGGGTGGTGGCGAACGGTCAGGGCACGAAAACGCCCAGGAAGGCCAGCAGCGAATAGCCGGCCATCCCCACCGCCGCCACCACCAGGACGGTTCGCTCCACCCCCCGCCGGGAGGTCAGGGTGGAAGCGGCGATCACCAGGGGGAACCCGCTGAGCGCGTAGCGCTCGAAGGAGTCGAGATTCGAAGACGCCACCGACACCACCAGCACCGCGGCCGCGAAGGCGGCGTAGGAGAGCGGGAGCCGACGAACCGCCACCACCAGGAGGACCAGGCAGACGGCGACCCAGGGGATATGCAGGGCGCTGCCCAGATGGTGGCCGTGGCTGGCCGCCACCAGGTTGTGCCCCATCGACGCGACCGGAGAGGTGATCACCCCCCGGTGGCCGGGCTGGTCCTGGAGCCGGAACGGGAGGAAGGCGTCCCCGAAGGAGCTGCCGACCCAGGCCAGATAGGCGCCGGCCCCGACGGCCGGAGCGATCACCGCCGCCAGCCGGGAGGCGACGGCCGGGACCGACCCCGCACCTCCCCGCCGGCGGTACGCCTCGATCACCACCGGGACGATGAGGAGGAGCCCGATCGGGCGCACCGCCCCGGCGGCCAGCCCGGCCGCCGCCGCCCACCACCATCGGCCGGAGCGGATGGCCAGGAAGGTGACCGTGGTGCAGAGCAGCAGTGCGCCCTCGGCATAGGCCATCACCAGGGTGAACGCCGGAGGGGCGAGGGCCAGCAGCCAGACGGTGCGGCCGGCCAGGCCCCGGTCGCCGAACTCGCGCTCGACCAGGATCCAAAGGACCGCCATCCCGGCCAGCGAGCCGAGGTTGGCCACGATGATCAGCCCGGTGCCCGGGCTGATGCCCGGAATCCACCCGAGCACCCGGCCGGCCATCGGGAAGGCCGGGAAGAAGCGGAGCGACTGGTGGCCCGACGCCGCATAGCCGTGGGCGGCGATCGACTGGTACCAGCCGCCGTCCCATCCCAACAGGCCCTGGTGGACCCGCAGCCGGGCGGCGGCGTTTCCCGGGCGCAGATGGGCCACGGTGAGGTGGGCCACCACCAGGGTCGCCGTCACCACCACCCGGGCCGTCACCCACGCCGGGAGGACCCGCACCACCGCCTGACCGAACCGGCGCGCCGGTGTCCCGCCGGCCGACGACAACGGGTGGCGACCGGCTGTTGGGGGCAAGCGCCGCGTCCCGGGGTTCACCTCGAGATCAGGACTTCGTCGGCACGAACTGGTACAGGTACATGGGTTGGTAGAACTGCGCGTCGTTCCCCACCACCAGGCTGTGCACCTGGTACTTGGGATCACTCTGGAGGGTGTCCACGATCTGCTCGCACTTGGTCCCGAAGGTTTGGTAGCCCGGGGCCCACACCAGGAAGATCTGGTGGGAACCGGCCATGGCCTCGAGCCGCCCGGCGAAGGCGGTGGGCACGCCGGCATGGGAGGCGGCCGCGTAGTCGACCCAGTTGACAAACGTCGGCCCCGTCCCCCGCGGGAAGGTGATCTGCTGGTAGCGGCCGGCGGGAAGCAACCGGCTCACCGCCGGTCCCAGCTGGTCCGGGCAGTAGGCGACCACATCGCCGGGTTGGGCCCGGGGGCTCATCGCCGCCGCCACCTTCCCGGCCTGGGTCCGGTTGGTGGTGACATTGGAGAACGAGGCGACCAGGCCGGCGATGATGGCCAGCCCGAGGATGACGTTCCGGACCCGACGGTCGAGGAAGGTGGTGAGTCCGATGGACACCAGCAACACCACCGGGACGAACACCACCGAGGCGTAGCGGGCGTCGAAGGCACTGTTGGACAGGAATCCACCGGCGATGGCGGCCGCCAGGGTGCCGAGGATGATCCATCCCAGCGGGCGGCCGAGGGGTCGGGTCCGGATGTCCAGTTCGATGTGGCGCCGGTCGCTGGCCACCCCGAACAGGCCCAGTCCGATGAGGGCGAAGTAGATGAGGGCCAGGGCCCGACCCTGGTTGGTGCCGCCGCCGGCGAAGGAGGACACCGCATTGACCATGGCCGCGAAGTTGGCCGGGGTGGCCCAGGGGGTACCGGTATGAGCCGACTGGTAGAGGAAGATCGGGATCCAGGGGACGAAGGTGAGGGCCCCCACCGCCATGGCCACCAGACCCAGGCGGGCCGGGCGACGCCAGGCCGCCCGGCCGCGCCACGCCTGCCAGGCCAGCCACAGGAAGGCGGTTCCCAGGAGGTAGAACGACCAGTAGTGGCTGTAGAGGAGGAGGCCGGTGACGACGGCCAGCGCCACCAGGTTGCCCGGTCGTGGCCGGGTCAGGAGTCGCTGCATGGCCAGCAACCCGAGCACCGTCAACAACGTGACCAACGCGTACATCCGGGTCTCGGTGTCATAGCGGACCGCGAACGGTGAGGTGGCGACCAGGAGAAGGGCCGCCCAACCGGCGGTGCGTCCCCCGAACCGGCGCCCGGCCAACCACACCAGGGGAACCGTCACCACCCCCATCACCCCCGACAACGACCGGACGGCCAGGTCCGAATCCCCGAACACCCCCATCCACCCGTGGAGGAGCACGTAGAACAGCGGCGGGGCGCCGTCCCGCTTCAGGTAGGTCGGCAGGGTGTGCAACGGCTGCTTGGCGATGTTGACGGTCAGGGCTTCGTCGAGCCAGAGGTCGGACCGGGTCCAGAACCGGAGGACCAACGCCACCACCAGGACGACCACGGTGGCGACTCCCAGCCAGAGGGTGAGGCCCCGCCCGAACGGCTTCTCCTCGGGTTGCTCGACGCCGGCGACCCCGGTGTTCACGCCGAGGGCGCCGGCACCCGGTCGGGTCAGCCGGTCGTCGTCGGTGCCGTCGGATCTCGGCTGCGTTTCGGGCGGGGTCGCCGACGCGGTCCCGGTCGAAACCATATCCATGGCCCGCATGGTACCCATGCCCGGCACTCGGGTGGATTCTTCGCAGCCGTGCGCGTTTTCGGTCAAGATGACCTCCACCGGCATGGTCCCGAGCACTAACCTCCCCACCAGCCGGGCTCACCTGTGGCAGTCTTCGCACTAGCAGGGGTGGATACGGGGGTCAGTTCGTGAAGGGGGACAACAGTGACGGTGCCTAATCCGATGGATCGCCGGGCATTTCTTTCGCGGGGGGCGGCCGCTGGGGGGATCATCCTGGCCGGGGCGGCCGGTTTGGAAGCCTGCTCGTCGAGTCCATCCGGTTCCGGAACGAGTACCGGCGGCGGCAGCGGGACGCCGGGTGTCAACAAGGGAACCCCGAAGAAGGGCGGGACGGTGGTGATCGGGACCACCGCGGAGATCGACGGCTTTTTCCCCCCCAACAACCACTGGGACAACAACGGCTTCCTCTACGCCTGCGCCATCTACGATCCGCTGACCGCTCAGGCGGCGGACGGAACCATCAAGCCGTACCTGGCCGAATCCGTCACCCCCAACTCGACCTACACGGTCTGGACCCTGACCCTCCGACCCGGCGTCACCTTCCACGATGGCTCTCCGCTGACCGCCACCGTGGTGAAGAACAACTTCGACGCCCTGAAGAAGTCAGCCCTGACGGGTCCGGCCCTGCAGGCGATCACGTCGGCCACCGTCACCGGTACCTTGACCTTGGTCTACAACTGCTCGCAGCCGCTGGTCGCCTTCCCGGCCGGCTTGGCCACCCAGGTGGGTTTCGTCGTGGCCCAGGCCATGCTCGACGCCGCCGCGGCCTCTGCCTCCGCGGCGCCCCACCCGATCGGCACCGGTCCGTTCATCTACGACAACTGGCAGCCCAACCAACAATTCACCGCCACCCGCAATCCGCATTACTGGCGGAGCGGGCTCCCCTACCTCGATTCGATCACCTTCAAGCCGATCCCCGACACCACCCAACGGGAGTCGACCCTGAAGACCGGGGGGGTGGACCTGATGGTGTCCGCCGATCCCAAGACGGTGACCCGATTTCGGGGCGTGTCGGGGTTTCAGCTCGTCGACACCATCAACTACACCGTGGGCGAGCCCGACATGGACTTCATCATGTTGAACTGCGCCACCGCCCCCACCAATGACCTCGGGATCCGGCAGGCGCTGGCCAAAGCCACCGACCAGACCCAGGTGGCCCAGATCTTCGGCGGCGGGCTGTTGAAGTCGAGCACCGGTCTCTTTCCCCAGGGGTCCAAGTACTACTCCCGCACCAGCTACCCGACCTTCGATCTCCCCGGCGCCAAGGCGTTGGTGGCCGCCTACAAGGCACAGCACGGCGGGAGCGCGGCGTTCCAGCTGACCGGCACCACCGATCCGCGGATCGTCCAAGTCACCCAGGTCCTCCAGCAGATGTGGAATGCGGCCGGCTTCGATGTATCCATCAAGGCCATCGAGCAGGCCGAGCTCATCACCGATGCCATCGAGGGCGGCTTCCAGGCGCTCACCTGGGAGCAGTTCGTCGCCCCCGACCCCGACCTCAACTACGTGTGGTGGAGCACGACCACCGCCAATGCGCCCGGAAAGATCACGTTGAACTTCGCCCGTAATTCCGATCCCCAGATCGAAGCGGCCCTGCAGTCCGGCCGTTCGAGTCCGGATGCGGCGGCCCGGATCAAGGCGTATCAGACCGTCAACGAACGCCTGGGCGTCGACATCCCCTACATCTGGCTGGGTCAGACCGTCTGGTCGGAAGTCGGCGATGCCCGGGTCCAGAACTTCGCGAACCCGGTGCTTCCCGACGGGGCCCCGGGACTTCCGTTCCAATGGGGTTTCTTCTTCCCCACCCAGATCTGGATGGCCGGATAAGCGACCGGAGATCCGGCCGAATTCCGCAAATCGATGCTCAAGTACCTCCTCAAGCGGGTTGCCCAGCTGGTCGTCATCTCCTTCGTCATCTCGGTGCTGGTATTCCTGTTGGTCCACTTGCTGCCCGGCGACCCGACCACCATCATCCTCGGCGTCAACGCCACCGCTGCCAACCGGCAGAACCTCCTCCACCAACTGGGCCTCAATCTGCCGCTCTACCATCAGTACTGGATCTGGATCAGCAATGTCTTCCACGGGAATCTCGGCCAGTCGTACCTGACCCACGCGACCGTCACCCACACCATCGCCAACGGATTCCCGATTGACCTCGAACTCATCATCATCTCCCAGGTGGTGGCGTTCGCGGTGGCCATCCCGCTGGCCCTGATCACCGCCCGCCGACCCAACCGGCCACTCGACAACGTGGCCACCACCGGAACCTTCGGGCTGCTCGCCCTGCCCCCCTTCCTGCTGGCGCCGATCTTCGTGGCCGTCTTCGCCGTCGGGCTCCACTGGTTCCCGGCCACCGGCTATGTCCCCTTCACCCAGAATCCGGCCACCAACCTCCACGACATGATCCTGCCCGGGCTGGCGCTGACCGCCGGTTCGATCGCCGTCTACTACCGGCTGCTCCGTTCCGACCTGATCATGACCCTGCAGGAGGACTTCATCACCATGGCCCGGTCCAAGGGCCTGTCCAACCAGCGGATCATGTGGCGCCAGGCATTCCGGCCCTCGACCTTCTCGCTGCTGGCGGTGGCCGGGGTCAACATCGGCTCCCTGCTGGCCGGGACCTTCATCGTCGAGTACCTGTTCGCCATGGACGGCTTGGGCTTCTCCATCGTGGCCGCCGTGCAACAGCGCGACTACCTGGTCGTCCAGGGCATCACCCTGGTGGTGGCGATTGCCTACGTGGTGCTCCAGTTCATCATCGACTTCCTGTTCACGGTGGTCGATCCACGAGTGGTCCGGGAGTGATCGATGCCCACTGAACACAAGGCGCACTCGCCGACGTTGGGGCACACCCTGGCCGGCACCGTGCCCGGCCAGACCCCGCCGATCGTCGTCGCATCCTCGATCGGCGGAGCCGTCCCCCCCGACGACATCCTGGCCAAGCGACCCTTGGGCCCGCTGTTCTGGATCGCCCTGGCCTGGGTGGCCATCGTGGCCATCTGCGCCATCATCGCCAACCTGCTCCCGCTCCCGAACCCCAACTTCCAGAACTACAGCGCCATCAATGTCGGCCCGAACATCCACCACCTCCTGGGCACCGACGAGCTCGGCCGGGACCTGCTCAGCCGGATCGTCTTCGGCTCCCGGGTGTCGCTGGTGGTGGGTTTCGCCGCGGTCGGGATCGGCTTGCTGATCGGGGGCACCCTGGGGCTCATCTCCGGTTTCAAGGGCGGCAGCTTCGACATCGCCTTCAATGCCGGCTCGTTCGTGATCCTGGCCTTCCCGGCCATCGTGGCCGTCATCGCCATCGTCGCCTTCTGGGGCCAGACCCTGGCCAAGATCACCATCATCATCGGGGTCGGCACCATCCCGCTCATGTTCCGGGTGGTGCGCGCCTCGTCGCTGTCCTTCGCCAATCGCGACTTCGTGATGGCCGCCCGCACCCTCGGGGCGACCAGCAACCGGATCATCTTCCGGGAGATCCTCCCCAACGTGGTGCCGGCGGCGGTCTCCTTCGGCCTCATCACCGTGGCCGGGGTCATCGTGCTGGAGGGGTCGCTGGCCTTCCTCGGGCTGTCGGTGGCGCTCCCGACGCCCTCGTGGGGGAATCTGATCGCCGAGGGGACCTCGAACGGGAACCTGCAGACCAACCCGTTGATCCTGATGTGGCCGGCGATGGCCATGTTCCTGCTGCTGCTGTCGATCAACCTGATCGGTGACCGGCTTCGCCAGCGGTTCGACATCCGTGAGGGGCTGTTGTGAGGGACCGCCAGGGTGTGGGCGTCAGCCAGGCGAGGATCGAGTTCCCCGACGTCACCGATTTCGCCGACCCGTTGCTCGAGGTCAAGGACCTCCACACCTCGTTCCGTACCGGGCGGGGCACCGTGCACGCGGTGGACGGGGTGTCGTTCAGCGTCGACCGGGGGACGACCCTCGGCGTGGTCGGCGAGTCGGGATCGGGCAAGACGGTGCTGGCCCGCTCGATCATGGGCCTGCTCCCCGTCCGGGATGTCATCCGCAGCGGCACCGTGCTGTTCACCGGCCACGAGATGACCACCATGGCCCCTGCCCAGCTCCGCCAGGTGTGGGGCGCCCAGATGAGCATGATCTTCCAGGACCCGATGACCGCCCTCAACCCGGTGGTCCGGATCGGCAGCCAGATCACCGACTCGCTCCGTCTCCACCTGGACATGGATCGGAAGGAAGCCAAGGCCACCGCCGTCGAACTCCTCCGGTCGGTGGGCATCCCGTCCCCCGAGGAACGGATCCGCTGGTACCCGTTCCAGCTGTCCGGCGGGATGCGGCAACGGGTGATGATCGCCATCGCCCTGGCCTGTGCCCCGCGGCTGGTGCTGGCGGACGAGCCCACCACCGGGCTCGACGTGTCGGTGCAGGCCCAGATCCTCGACTTGCTCCAGGCCATGCAGCGCGAACGCCATATGGCGGTGATCCTGGTCACCCACGACCTCGGGGTGGTGGCCAAGCGGGCCGACGAGATCGCGGTGATGTATGCCGGGCGCATCGTCGAACGCGCCCCGACCCGCACCCTGTTCGCCCATACCCGGATGCCCTACACCCGGGCGCTGATGAACTCCATCCCCCGGTTGGCCGACCCGAGCGGGACCCGGCTCCAGGCCATCGCCGGACGACCCCCGGACCTCATCCATCCGCCCACCGGCTGCCGGTTCGCGCCCCGGTGCCCCTACGTCCAGGACAAGTGCCGGGAGTCGGACCCGCCGCTGCGCACCGCGGCGTCGTCCGATCACGTCTTCGCCTGCTGGTTCCCGTTGGTGGACGGGGTACCGTCGGTGCCCGCGGCGTCGGTGCCGGCCCCCGACCTGGAGATCCCGTCAGCATGACCACCGACATGACCACCGGCACCCCGGCACCCCGATCCACGCAGGGTTCGCCCGCCCCCCGGTCCGACGATGTCGTGCTTCAGGTCGAACACCTGGTGGTGGAGTTCCGGAGCGGCCGGCAACGGGTGCAGGCGGTGACCGACATCAGCTTCGAGGTCCGCAAGGGCGAGACCCTCGGGCTGGTCGGCGAATCCGGCTGCGGGAAGACCACCACCGGCCGCACCCTCGTCCAGGTGCAGAAGGCGACGTCGGGCACCGTCCGGTTCAACGGTCAGGATCTGACCAAGCTCTCGGGCAAGGACTTGCGGACGACCCGGACCAAGATGCAGATGATCTTCCAGGATCCGATCTCCTCCCTCAACCCCCGCCGCCGGATCCGCGACATCGTGGCCGAGCCGCTCGCCATCTGGGGGATCGGCTCCAAGGGCGAACGCGAAGACCGGGTCCGCTCGATGCTCGAATCGGTGGGGATCGATCCGGACACTGCCGGGGACCGGCGTCCGCAGGAATTCTCCGGCGGCCAATGCCAGCGGATCAGCATCGCCCGCTCCCTGATGGCCAACCCGTCGCTGCTCATCTGCGACGAGCCGGTATCCGCCCTCGACGTCTCCGTCCAGGCCCAGATTCTCAACCTGCTGGCCGACCTCAAGGGCGAATTCGGCCTCACCATGGTCTTCATCGCCCACGACCTGGCGGTGGTGAAGAACGTCAGTGACCGGGTGGCGGTGATGTACCTGGGCAAGCTGGTGGAAGTGACCGGTTCCGACGAGCTCTACCGCGCACCGGCCCATCCCTACACCGAGGCGTTGATGGCCTCGATCCCCGAGCCGGATCCCGAGCACCAGTCCGACCACAAGGCACTCGCCGGCGAGCTCCCCTCGGCCCTGCATCCCCCATCGGGATGCCGGTTCCGGACCCGGTGCCCCTATGCGCAACAGCGCTGTACCGACGAGGAGCCGTTGCTCCGGGAGATCCTCCCCGGTCATCAGGTGGCCTGCCACTTCCCGCTGGTCAAGGCGCCGGTCGACGCGGCTACCGCCCGGGCGTGACCCCTCGGATTCGGACGGGGGTCGGTAGGTGGCTGATGGCGCCTGAGCCGGACGAAGCCCTCAGCCGGCTCGTGGAGTCCGTACCACGGCGAGGTCCGGGGCGAGGCGGTCTTCGGCGCCCTGGGCAAGCTGCCGGCCGACGCCGGGTCCTGAGCCCGGTCCCCAACCCCTGAGCTGAGCCCGGTCCCCAACCCCGACCCGCCGCCAGGCTACTCGGCGGGTGAGCCTTCCGGGGCCGGCGCCTCGGGTGCCGCCGGCGGAGCTGCTGGCGCCTCGGGAGCCGCCGGGGCCGCCTCGGCAGACGGGGGCGCAGCCGTGTCCGCGGTGGCTGCTTCGGACGGTGCCGTCGCCGTTTCGGCGGCAGCCGTCTCCGCGCCGGGCTCGGCCACGAAATCAGCCCAGGCCGCTTGCGCCTCGGTTTCGGGCGTGAAGTCGGTCTCGGTGTACTCGAAGGGCCCGATGTAGTTGCCCTCGGCGTCGTAGGCGTGCTCGCCGAACGCCTCGCGGTACTCCTCGGACACCTCCCCGCCCTCGGCCGCCTGCTTGATCGACAGGCTGATCCGCCGGCGCTGGAGATCGATGTCGATGATCTTCACCCACAGCTCCTCGCCGGGAGCGACCACCTGTTCGGGGAGGTCGACATGGTGCACGGCCATCTCCGAGATGTGAACCAGGCCCTCGATGCCGTCGCCGACCTGGACGAACGACCCGAACGGCACCAGCTTGGTGATCCGTCCGTAGACCAGCTCGCCGATCTGGTGGGAGTTGGCGAACTCCTGCCAGGGATCCGACTGGGTGGCCTTGAGCGACAGGCTGATCCGTTCCTTGGACAGATCGACATCGAGGACCTCGACGTCGATCTCGTCGCCGACCGCCACCACCGAGGAGGGATGGTCGACGTGCTTCCACGACAGTTCCGACACGTGGACCAGGCCGTCCATGCCGCCCAGGTCGACGAAGGCGCCGAAGTTGACCACCGACGACACCGTGCCCCGCCGGCGCTCGCCCGGCTTGAGGTTCTCCAGGAACTCGCCCCGCTGCTCCTTCTGGGTCTCCTCGAGCCAGGCCCGGCGGGAGAGCACCACGTTGTTGCGGTTCCGGTCGAGCTCGATGATCTTCGCCTCGATGGTGCGACCGACATAGGGCTGGAGCTCGCGCACCCGGCGCAGCTCCACCAGCGATGCCGGGAGGAATCCCCGCAGGCCGATATCCACGATGAGCCCGCCCTTGACCACCTCGATCACCGGTCCGGTGACGACTTCGTCGGCTTCCTTCAGCTTCTCGATGGTGCCCCAGGCCCGCTCGTACTGGGCCCGCTTCTTGGAGAGGATCAGGCGGCCCTCTTTGTCCTCTTTGGTGAGGACCAGGGCTTCGATAGAGTCCCCGAGCGAGACGATCTCCGACGGATCGACGTCGTTGCGGATGGAGAGCTCGCGCACCGGCACCACGCCCTCCGACTTGAAGCCGATGTCGAGGAGGACCTCGTCACGGTCGATCTTGACCACGGTGCCCTGCACCAGGTCGCCGTCCTCGAACTCGACGATGGTGCCGGCCATGGCGTCTTCGAGGGAGGCTCCGCCGAGGTCGTTCTCGGTGATCGGACGGGGGATGTAGACCCCGTTCTCATCGAAATGACCCATGTGCTCGGGGGACAGGAGGGCTGGCCCTCCAGGTACTGCCAATACGTCGGACATGAAGTAGGTAGCTCGCTTTCCGGACAGGTCCCGCACCGCCGATGGCGGCATTGCGGGTGAAGTCAGTGGTCACCAGGTTGTGACCGAAACACGATCTTACCCGAAGACAGCCTCACCCGGCCCGGGATCGGCTCAGGTTCCCTTGGCTTCCGCCCACGACGAACCCCAGGCCATTGCCACTTTCAACGGGACCGACAGGTCGGCGGCTCCGGTGAGGGCGTGGCGGGTGAGATCCTCCACCGCCTCGGCCTCGGACGGATCGACGTCGAGGATGACTTCGTCGTGCACCTGCAAGACCAGATCAGTGGCGAACTTTTCCTCGGTGAGGGCGGCATCCAGGCGGATGAGCGCCATTTTGAACAGGTCGGCGGCCAGCCCCTGGATCCCGGCGTTCATGGCCTGGCGCTCGGCCCCCAGCCGGACCTGATAGTTGCCGGAGAGCAGGTCAGGGAGCAGCCGGCGCCGCCCGAACTCGGTCACCGTGTAGCCGCTGTTTCGGGCCTCGGCCACCGTCCGCTCCATGTAGTCACGGACGGCGGGGAATCCCTCGAAGAAGGCATCGAGGATGACCTTGGCCTCTTCGACCGGCACGTTCAGCCGCTGCGAAAGCCCGTAGGCCTCCATCCCGTAGGCCAAACCGTAGGAGACCATCTTGGCCGTCGAGCGTTGCCCGATGCCCACCTTGTCCCGGTCGACCCCGAAGACCCGGGAGGCCACGGTGCGGTGGATGTCCTCCCCCGCCTCGAACGCCGCGGTCAGGCCGGGGTCACCGGACAGGTGGGCGATGGCCCGCAACTCCACCTGGTCGTAGTCGGCCACCAGCAGCCGGCGACCGGCCGACGGCACGAAGGCCTGGCGGAAACGCCGGCCTTCCTCGGTGCGGACCGGGATGTTGTGCAGATTGGGCCGGTCGGAGGACAGACGCCCGGTCCGGGCCACCGTTTGGCGGAAGGTGGCATGGATCCGCCCGTCGTCGGCGATCTCCGCGGCCAGGCTCTCGCCGTAGGTGGACCGCAGCTTCTCCACCTCCCGGTAACGGAGCAGCGCCTCGATGATCGGGTGCTGGCCGCGCAGCTGCTCGAGGGTCCGGGCGTCGGTCGAGAATCCGGTCTTGGTCTTCCGGACGGGGGTGAGCGCGAGCCGCTCATAGAGCACCGACCGGAGTTGAGGGACCGAGTTCACCTTGAAGGGTTCACCGGCCAGGTCCTGGATCGTCGCCTCCAGCGAGCTGCACTCGTCGGCCAGGCCGGCGGTGATCTCCCGTAGCACCTCCCGGTCCACCGGGACCCCGGTGACCTCCATCCGGGCCAACACCCGCACCAGCGGGGACTCGATGTCGTGGAGGAGCTCGGTCCCGCCGGCGTCGGCCAGGGCCTGATCGAGGGGGGCGCGCAGGCGGGCCACCACCGAAACCATTCGCGCCGTCCGCAGCACGTCGGCATCGATGCCGACCTCACCGGTGCCACCGGTGCCGGTGTCGGTGTCGGCCAGCGCGAAGCTGCCTTGGCCGACCGCCCCGTCGTCGACCACCACCCCCAACTGCTGGCGGGCCAGATCGACCAGGTGATAGCGATCGATGGACGAATCGAGCAGGTAGGCGGCCACCGCGGTGTCCATCACCAGCCCGGTGATGTCCACTCCCAGCGGCAGCAGCGAGCGCATCAACTCCTTGACGTCGTGGCCCACCACCCCGACCCCACCGGGGCCGGCCACGTCGGCCAGCGCCGCCATCACCTTGCCATCCTCGAGTATCCCCGGCCCGGCGAGATACAGCACCGGGTAGGTGTCATCGGGCCCGGCCTCGGGGGTCACCGCCAGGGCGGCGAGGGGCGACCTCCCCGGGTCGCCGGTCCAGCGGGCGAAGACGGCCAGGTTCCCGGCCCCGAACTGGGCGGCGGCCACCATCGTCTCGAGTCCGGCCACCGCCGCCGCGCTGTCCTCGGGGACCTCGACCTCCGGGGAGGCCAACCAGGCCGGCTGGTCGCCCGCCGGAACGGCGTCCACGGCCGGCACCAGCTGCGACACGTCCACCGCGGGCTCTCCGCCGGGGCGCGGCGGGCCCAGGAGACCGTCGAGCATGACCGTCTGCAACCGGGGCCACACCGTCTTCAACTCGAACTCGGCGAACAGGGCCCGGGCTTCCTCGGTGTCCCACCCGCCGAGTTGCAGCTGGTCGATGGTGGTGTCGAGGGGGACGTCCCGGATGAGGGGGATCACCTCGGCGTTCATCCGGACCCGTTCGAGGTTGGCGGCCAGGTTCTCCCTCAGCTTGGGCGACAGGGCGTCAAGGTGGGCGTAGAGGGCATCGAGGTCGCCGTACTCGTTGACCAGCTTGGCCGCCGTCTTCTCCCCCACCCCGGGAACTCCGGGCAGGTTGTCCGACGGGTCGCCGCGCAACGAGGCCAGCAACGGATACTTCTCCGGCGTCACCCCGGTGCGCGCCTCGATGCCGGCTTCGTCGTAGAGGACGTAGTCACTCACTCCCCGCCGGTTGTACAGCACCCGGATGAAGGGGTCCTCGACCAGTTGATAGGCATCGCGATCACCGGTGACGATGATCACCGTCTGCCCGCGGTCGCGGGCCTCGGTGGCCAGGGTGGCGATCACGTCGTCGGCCTCGTAGCCGACGGCGTCGACCACCGGGATGGCCAGCACGCCGAGCAGGGCCCGGATCATGTCGAACTGCGGGAGGAGGTCGTTGGGCGTCTCCGCCCGCCCCGCCTTGTAGTCCGCCACCACCTCGTCGCGGAAGGTGTCCCCGGGAAGGTCGAAGGCCACCGCCAGCGCCGAGGGCTGGTGGTCGCGGACCAGGTTGACCAGCATGGAGGAGAACCCGTGCACCGCGTTGGTGACGATCCCGGTGGTGGTGACCAGATCCGGAGGGAGGGCGAAGTAGGCCCGGAAGGCCAACGACATGCCGTCCAGGAGCATGAGCGGCTTGGAGGTGTCCCGGCGGGTGGGGGCGTCCTGGGCCATAGCGGTGGGATTGTCCGGGGTCAGGGGACCAGCGATCCTTCGAGCACCTGGCGGGCCACGTCGATCATTCGGGCCCGGGTGCCCATGGCCGTCTTCTGAATGAACCCGAAGGCGTCCGACTCCGCCATCCCGAACTGCTCCATCAGCACCCCTTTCGCCCCGTCCACCAGGCGCCGGGTCTCGAGCTTGTCCTCGGCCGATGTCGGCCGCTCGGAGCCGCCACCGTTGGCCGATTCCGCCGCCTGGGTCTCGGCATCGATGGCCCACTCCTGCTGGCACCGGGCCATGGCCTGGTCGATGGCCGGGACCAGCTCATTCCGTTGGAACGGCTTCACCAGGTAGGCGGCGACCCCGGCATCGCGGGCCTCGTCGATCAGGTTTCGCTGGCTGAAGGCGGTCAGCACCAGCACCGCGACTTTCATACCGAGATCCCGGACGCCCCGGGCCGCCGACAGCCCGTCGATACCCGGCATCTTCACGTCGAGGATGACCAGGTCCGGCGCGTGGGTCCGCACCAGTTCGACCGCCTCGTCGCCCCGGCCGGTCTCCCCCACCACGTCGTAGCCTTCCGCTTCGAGGATTTCCTTCAGGTCGAGTCTGATGATGGCTTCGTCTTCGGCAATGACCACGCGCCTGCTCATGGTGAATCTGCTCCTCTCCCCCAACCGGTAGGCGGGATGCCCTGCTCGCTGAAACTGTCCGTTCGCAGGCGAACGATGATGGGCTCGTTCAACTGGGCCCGACCACCAGGCGGTCGAGTAGGTCATTCTGGCGCTGTTCAAGTTCGGCGATGGAGGCCCGCAGCGCTTCGCGGGTCCGGCCCATGGCCGCGGCGTGGCGGCTGGCTTCATCGTGTTCCCGTGAGGCTATCGGCGTTTCGGCCACCAAGGCTTTGAGACGGGTGTCGTCGGCAATGTCGCTGACCACCGCATACTGCTCGTCGAGGACGGTGAGTTCGGCCCGGGCGCGCTCCAGCCGTTGGTGGGCGTCCTTGAGGCGACGTTCGACGGTGGAGCGATGCATGGGTCCGCAATTGTAGACATGGTCGGGGCCACCCGTTCACCCCGGCCCGGAGCCGGGTCCGAAGCGCACAATTCTGGAGGTGAACCGGTCGACGACCGCCTGATCGAGGGCGGGGCCCATCCCCGGTGCCCGGCTGGGAACCACCCTCCGGGGGTCGTGTGCCTCCGCGGCCGGCGGGAGCACGTCCGGGCGGAGGTAGGAGCCGGCCGGACTCAGGTCCCCCGGCCATGGCGAGCCAGAGGCGGCGGCCAGGGCGGTGTTCACGGCCCGGGCGAAGCCGGTCTCGAACATTCCACCGATCCACACGGGTACCGACTGCGCTGCGCAGTCCCTGATCACCTCGAGGGCGGGACCGATGCCGCCGAGGCGGGACGGTTTCACGCACACCACCGAGCACGCTCCCATCTCGACCGCCGACCGCACCTTCTCGGGACCGTCGAGGCTCTCGTCGAGGCAGATCGGGGTGGCGATCCGTTTCGCCAGGCGGGCGTGGGTGGCCAGATCGTCCTGGGCGAAGGGCTGCTCGAGGCAGGCCAGAGCATAGGTGTCGAGCTCGGCCAGATGGTCGAAGTCCGCCTCGGTGTAGTCCTCATTGGCATCGGCCTGGAGGAACAATCCCGGGTGGGCCCCGCGCACCGCCTTGATCGGTTCGATGTCGGCACCATGCCCGATCTTCATCTTCACGCGGGTGTAGCCCTGATCGACCAGCGCATCGACCCGGTTGATCAACCCGTGGACGTCATCGCCGAACTCCCCCACCACCGCACCCACCGGCACCGGCCCCTGATCCCGGGAGACGCCGAGCAAGTCCGCCAACGAGGTCTCGCGGGCACGCAGGTGGGTGTCGGCCACCGCCATCTCCAAGGCGGCGTAGGCCAGCGGCGCCCCGGGGGCCCGCGACCGCAGTTCCCGGAGGGCGCCCATCGACGGCAGCGTTCCGGTAGTGCCGGCCTGCCCTTCGGTTCGGGATTCCGACAACAACGCCGGGGCGAGGGCCCGCTCCAGAGTGGAGAACGCGCTGTCCACGTTCTCCCGGTCGTAGCTGGCGTCGGCCAGGGCCGCGCATTCGCCCCACCCCTCCACCCGGACGCCGTTGCCGGTGCCCGACAGGCGAACCAGCACCACCGGACGACGGCGATGCTCGCCCCGAGAGGTGCGCACCGGTTCGATGAGCTCGAGCTCGACCAGCCGGATCTCTACCTCGTCGAGGCGGATGGCGGAACCGGCTCCGAGTCCTGCCCAACGGGCCAGAGGGTCGACCGCCCGACCCGTCATGACGGTCGGGAGGGGCGGGGAACGACAGGCAGGAGACACACCACGCCCGGAGCCTACGGTCTCGTCTACCCCGCATCCCGACCCGGCATGGACCGCCGGGGGGTCGGTAGGGGCCGATATAGGCTGGTCGGCCATTGGCCCGGGTGGCGGAATGGCAGACGCGATGGACTCAAAATCCATTGTCCGAAAGGGCGTGCGGGTTCGAGTCCCGCCCCGGGCACGGCCTTGCTGCGACGTTCGTACCGGACACTCCCTCCGGTACCTGTACGAAGTCCACCGTGCTGTGTGACCCAAGTCCCGATGCGCCGAAGACTGTTGTTTGAGCACCCTCGGCCTGGGGAAAGTACCGCTGAGGAGCCTGTTCGCCCACGAATCTCGGGTGCGAGGCGCGGGCTTCACTGGTGAGGTAGCCGCCAAGGAGGAGCTCCATGGCACAATCCGCTGAAACTCGTGACGCAGAGCAGCGGATGCTCGGCGCCGTGCCCGGCGAGCCCGCCATGGGCCGTGGGCCGACGGAGTGGGGCGGCTACTCACGTCACCCCTACGATCACGCCGCCGCGGGATGGGGAGCGGCACGGAGCGTCTCGGAGGTGCTTGAGCGCGCCGGCGAGCCTGTCGAGGGCGTGCGAGCGATCTTCGTCATGAACCATGAAGACGGTGGCTTCGACTGCCCGGGGTGCGCCTGGCCAGACGACCCCGACGGGCTGCGGCTCGACATCTGCGAGAACGGCGTGAAGCACGCGACCTGGGAGATGGCGCCGGCGAAGGCCGACCGTGACTTCTTCGCCGCCCACACGCTGAGCGAGCTGGCCGGGTGGAGCGACTACGACCTTGAAGTGGTTGGCCGGCTCGCCGAGCCGATGACCTACGATCCGGCGACTGACAAATACGTCCCCATCTCGTGGGAGGACGCCTTCGCGCTGGTCGGCAGCGAGCTCTCCGGCCTCGAGAGCCCGCACCAGGGCACCTTCTACACCTCTGGGAGGCTCAGCAACGAGGCCACCTTCCTCTACCAGCTCTGGGTACGTGAGTTCGGCACCAACAACCTTCCCGATTGCTCGAATATGTGCCACGAGGCCAGCGGACTCGCCCTCACGGCCGCGCTCGGGACGGGCAAGGGTACGGTGGACTTGTCGGACTGGGAGGCGGCCGACGCCATCTGGCTCATGGGCGACAACGCCGCCACCAACGCCCCGCGCATGCTCACCTACCTGGCCGAAGCCGACCGCCGCGGCGCGGAACTCGTCCACATCAATCCGTTGATCGAAGCGGCGTC
>DASZNG010000105.1:0-2099 GCA_035551535.1 Acidimicrobiales bacterium
TATGCCGACAAGTCGGCCCGGGTCGGGCTGCGGGTCCAGGACCTGCTCGACCCGAAGATCTTCCGCCAGAAGCTCGACGTCGTGCTGAAGGAGAAGAACGCCATCCTGGCCAAGGTCTACAACCGGCTCCCGGCCAACGCCGACCAGATCAGCGAGCTGTACCTCGACGAACTGGCCCCGCGGGTGGCTCCGATGGTGGCCGACACCGTGGGGGTGACCCACGACGCCCTCGAGCGGGGCGCCAACGTGCTCCTCGAGGGGGCCCAGGCCACCTTCCTCGACCTCGATCACGGCACCTACCCGTTCGTCACCTCGTCGAACCCGGTGGCCGGCGGGGCCTGCACCGGGGCCGGGGTCGGACCCCGCTACATCGACCAGGTCATCGGCATCGCCAAGGCCTATGTCACCCGGGTGGGCAGCGGCCCCTTCCCCACCGAGCTCACCGATGAGATCGGCGACACCCTGGTCGACATCGGCCACGAGTACGGAGTCAACACCAAGCGCCGTCGCCGCCCGGGTTGGTTCGACGCGGTGATGATGCGCCAGGCGGCGCGGCTCAACTCGCTGTCCGAGGTGGCCCTGACCAAGCTCGATGTGCTCGACACCTTCGATACGGTGAAGGTGTGCGTAGCCTACGAGGCCAACGGCGAACGTTTCACCCATCCGCCCTACCACCAGTCGGTGTTCCATCAGGTGAGGCCCATCTACGAGGAGCTTCCCGGCTGGAAGACCGACCTCTCCGGAGCCACCGAGATCGGTGACCTTCCGCAGGCGGCCCGCGACTACGTGCACTTCCTGGCCGAGCAGATCGGTACCCCGGTGCGGCTGGTCGGGGTCGGCCCGGGCCGGGAGCAGTTCGTCCGCTTCGCGGCATGAGGGGGCGCCCGTGAGCGGAGCCATCAACACCGTCTGCGTGGTCGGCTCGGGAGGCCGTGAGCACGCGCTGGCCCTGGTCCTCGGGCGGACGGCCGACGTCATCGTCACCCCGGGCAACCCGGGGATCACCGGCACCACCCCGGAGGGCCACACCCTGACCAGCGTGCCCACCCGGCCCGAAGAGATCGACGCCGATCTGTTCGTCATCGGGCCCGAGGCCCCGCTGGTCGACGGGCTGGCCGATCGGCTGCGGGCCGCCGGCCGGCTGGTGTTCGGACCCGGGGCGGACGGAGCCGAGCTGGAGGGATCCAAGGCGTTCATGAAGGAGATGCTCGACGAGGCCGGCGTGCCCACCGCCCGGTTCGGGGTGTTCGCCGACCCGGAGACGGCCAAAGGATTCCTCCGCCAGCTCCCCGGTCCCTGGGTGATCAAGACCGACGGCCTGGCCGCCGGGAAGGGCGTGCTGGTCACCGATTCGCTGGCGGAGGCGGACGCCGACGTCGACGCCAAGCTGTCGGGGGAGGCCTTCGGGGAGGCCGGCCGGCAGATTGTGATCGAGGAGGGGTTGGTCGGGGTCGAGTGCTCGCTGCTGGTGCTCTGCGACGGTGAGCGCTTGGCGGCGTTGGCGCCGGCCCAGGACTTCAAGCGGCTGGGCGACGGCGACGCCGGGCCCAACACCGGAGGCATGGGGGCGTACTCGCCGGTCCCGTTCGTCGACGACGAGCTGGTGTCGGATCTGGTCGAGACGGCGGTCGCCCCGCTGGTGGTGGCCCTCCGGGCCCGGGGGATCGACTACCGCGGGGTTCTCTATGCCGGCCTGATGCTCACCGCCGACGGCCCGAAGGTGCTCGAGTACAACGTCCGGTTCGGCGACCCGGAGACCCAGGTGGTGCTGCCCCGTCTCGACGGCGACCTCACCGCCCTGCTGGCCGAGGCGGCCGCCGGTGAGCTGCGCACGGTGCCCCGGTTCACCGATGACGCCGCCGTCTGTGTGGTGCTGGCGTCCGAGGGCTATCCCGAGGCACCCCGCACCGGGGACGTCATCGTTGGCCACCGGGGCGATGGCGATGCCATGGTCCTCCATGCCGGAACCGCGGCCGTGGCGGCGGAGCCGGGCGCGGTGGTCACCTCCGGCGGACGGGTGCTCGGAGTGGTGGCCCTCGGGACCACCATCGAGGACGCCAGGGTCCGCGCCTATCAGCGGGTGTCGCGCATCAAGTGGC
>DASZNG010000106.1:0-3901 GCA_035551535.1 Acidimicrobiales bacterium
AATCTCCGAGCGCACGGTGATGGCCAGCCGGTCGGTTCCGGCCACGTCGATGGCCACCCGGGCGGCGAGATGCGACGGGTCGTCGTCGGTGAGTCCCGCACCCTCCCCCTCCGACCGGACGATCAGCTTGGACGCCTTCTCCACTTCGACCTCGATGTACTGGTCGAGGGCGACGGCGAGGGTGTCGAAACCGGGTCCGAGGTTGGCTGACGAGGCGGGGGCGCGGGCTCGCACGAAATCAAACTACTCGTCGCACGCGGCGGGGGGCGGGACCAATGTCACCGTCCGGTGACCGAAGTGGGAACGACGACGCCTACCGGTGGGTCAGCCGCCACCACAGCGACGGCTCCGGCACCGCGTGGGACAACCGGAGGGGCACCGACTCGGACTGGGTGCCGAGCGTGTAGGAGACCGTCCCCACCCGGGCCCCGGAGCGGCCGCTGGACGGCACCGCCAGCGAATGGCTGGCGACGATGGTCTGGCCCGGCCAGGCCAACAGGGTGGCGGTCGTCGAGGTGACCACCGCCACCGGGTGTTTCACCCCTCCCCAGCTGGACAGGGCCGACCCGACCATCTTGCCGGCCGAGGTGACCGACACCGGGACCAGGGTTTGCTCGGTGGCCGACAACAGCGACTCCGCCGCCGGCCGGGTGAATTTCTCCGGGTCGGGGATGTAGAGCTGGTCGGGAGGGATGGTGGTGGTCGGGGGAGGCGGGGTGGTGGTGGTCGGGAGAGGCGGCGTGGTGGTGGGCGGGGGCGGGGGTGCCCCGGGTGCAGTGGTGGTCGTCGTGGTCGTCGTGGTCGTGGTGGTGGTGGTGGGCGGGGGGATCCCGGCCGGGACCGGCTGCCCGATGACGGCGATGAGCACCACCGCGGTCTTGCCGTCGATCACCCGTCGCCCGGCCAGCACCATGCACCCCCCGGCCTTCGAGGTGTACCCCGACTTGATCCCGACCACCCCGAAGGAGCCGATCTCGGGGACCAGGTTGGGGAGGGTCCCGATCCGGGGCAGGGTGACCTTCGGCTCGGCCACGATTTCGGCGAAGGTCGGGATGGCCATGCCGGCCGCCGCCACCTTCAGCACGTCGGCCGCCGACGACACCGAACCGGGGTCGACGCCGGCGACGTCGACGTAGTGGGTGTTGGTCATCCCCAAGGAGGCGGCCAGCGCGTTCATCTTGGCCACGAACGCCGTCGTGCTCCCGGCGTCCCACACCGCCAGGGTGTAGGCAAGATTGTTGGCCGACAGGGCCAGGAGGCCCTCGAGGAGTTGCCGCTCGGTGATGACCTCACCGGCGACCACCTCGGCCACCGAGCCGTCGGCACTCTGATCGTTTTCGTACTCGCTCTGGTCGGCGGCGGTCATGATCAGCGACGGTCCGGGGGAGTTGGCGGCGACCGGATGGTCCCGGAGGATCACCACCGCGGTGGCCAACTTGGTGAGCGAGGCGACCGGCAACGGCGCCTGGCCGGCCGTACTGGCGGTGAAGCCCAGCGCCGGGATGTTCACCGCCCCCTGGCCGGTCGACGGCCAGGGGAGGACGGGCGGGCCACCGGGCACCACTACCGACGCCAGGGTCGATGACGCCACCGGCACCGGCAGCGGCTGGGTCACGTGCCACCATTCGACCGACACCAGCCCGACGATGATCACCACCAGCACCACCAACAGCGACCACCGGAGGCGATGGGTTCGGCGCTGGCCCGCGCCGCCGGTTGGCGGGAGGTTGTCGGTGGCCGCCGGATCGGGAGGCCCGGGCACCGATCCGGTGACCACCGGCTCCTCCTTGGTGCTCTCGATCAACGGGCTTCGAGTTCCTCGACCGTCATCAGCACCGTGCGGGCCTTGGAGCCTTCCGAGGGTCCGACCACCCCGCCCCGCTCCATCAGATCCATCAGCCGGCCGGCCCGGGCGAAGCCGACCCGGAGCTTGCGCTGCAACATCGACGTCGATCCCAGTTGGGACCGGACGACCAGGTCCATGGCCTGGGCCAGCAGTTCGTCGTCGTCATCATCGGCACCCCGCTCGCCGGGAATCCCCGACCGGGTCGCCTCGTCGATGCCCGCCACCACCTCCATGGGGCGCTGGCGCTTCCAGTGGGCCGCCACCGCCCGCACCTCGTCCTCCCCCACCCACGGGGCCTGCAGGCGCTGCGGGTTGGACGACGACGCCGTCACCAGCAGCATGTCGCCCTTGCCGATGAGCCGCTCGGCCCCCGGCTGGTCGAGGATGACCCGGCTGTCGGCCAGCGAGGAGACCGAGAACGCCATCCGGGAGGGGATGTTGGCCTTGATCACCCCGGTGATCACGTCCACCGACGGACGCTGGGTGGCCAGCACCAGGTGGATCCCGACCGCTCGGGCCATCTGGGCGATGCGGCAGACCGAGTCCTCCACGTCGCGGGCGGCCACCATCATCAGGTCGTTCAGTTCGTCCACCACGATGAGGATGAACGGGAGCCGCTGGTAGCGCGGCTCGACGTCCTCCGGCTCCCCGGACTCGTCACCGTCGGCGGCCCTTCCCAGCATGCGGAGCCGGTAGGCCTCTTCGTGGTCGTCCAGCTGGCCGGCGTCGACGGCGAGGTTGTAGCCGGTGATGTCCCGCATCCCGGCCTCGGCCAGCAGGTCGTAGCGGCGCTCCATCTCCTTGACCGCCCAGGACAGGGCGTTGGCCGCCTTCTTCGGGTCGACCACCACCTGGGTGAGCAGATGGGGAAGGTCGTTGTACTGGCCGAGCTCCACCCGCTTCGGGTCCACCAGCATCAGCCGCACCTGGTCGGGGGTGGCCCGGGTGAGGATGGAGGTGAGGATCGAGTTGATGCACGACGACTTGCCCGACCCGGTGGACCCCGACACCAGCAGGTGGGGCATGTCGGCCAGGTTGACCATGTAGGCGTGGCCGGCGATGTCCCGTCCCAGGGCCACCTCCAGCGGGTGGTGGGCCTTGGCCGCCTCCGGCGAGGCCAGGATGTCGCCGAGGGCGACCAGCTGGCGGCGGCGATTCGGAACTTCGACCCCGATGGCCGACTTGCCGGGGATCGGGGCCAGGATGCGGACGTCGGGCGAGGCCATGGCGTAGGCGATGTCCTTGGACAGCGACGTCACCCGGGCCACCTTCACCCCCGCGCCCAGCTCCAGCTCGTAGCGGGTCACCGACGGGCCCACCGTGCGGCCGACCAGGCGGGTCTCGACCCCGTGGGCGGCCAGCGCGTGGACCAGGGCGGTACCGCCGGCATCCACCTCCCGCTCGTCGACGGCGTGGGGCTTCAGCCGCTTGAGAATTCCCGGCGGCGGCAATTTCCATCCCCCGGCCCCCGCTCCCAACTTCATCTCGAGCTGGGAGCCGGTGCCCGCCTTGACCGCGGCGTCGGGCAGGGTGAGCGGGTCGGGTGGCCCGCTCGCCGGGTCCGCCAGGCCGGCCACCACCGGGAGGGCCACCTCGGGCACCACCCCCATGTCCGGATCCGGGCCCTCGGCCGCCACCTGGCTCGGGTCGCCGTCGGGCACGATCCGGCCGAACGGGTCGGTGGGGTGCTCGTCGTCGGCATCGGCCTCGACGGCCTTCGATCTCCCCTCCGGCCCGCCCCGGGCCAGGTCGTACGCCCATCCGGCGGCCACCGCCATCCCGTGGGCCGCGGTCCTCACCGACACCCCGGTGAACAGCACCAGGGCCACCACCATCACCGCCACCAGCACGGTGGCGGCGCCGAATCCCCCGAGCCCGGCCCGCAGCGGGTTGCCGACCACGGCACCGATCCAGCCGCCGGCCGACGACAGGCTGGCGGTGGACGCCCCGAGCTTGGGCGATCCCCCGGCCAAGGCGGCCAGGCCGGCGATGACCAGCTGGGTCAGGGTGCCGCCGAGGACGGCTCGGCTCGGATCCCGCCGCGGCACCGGATCC
>DASZNG010000107.1:0-2856 GCA_035551535.1 Acidimicrobiales bacterium
CCGGCGGCCTGGAACTCCTGGACGGCGACGTTGGCGCTCGACTGGTACCAGGGGTTGTCCGGGGCGATGATGGCGATCTTCCGGGGCTGGTTCCGGAGCGAGCCCCCGGCGTAGGCGGCCGGCTTCCCGGCCAGCTGGACGATGCCGGCCTGGGCGGCGGCGGCCACCACGTCGTTGCCCTCGGTGGCGATGCTCCACATGTAGGGGTCGTACTGGCCCATGAACGACGCCGACAGGTACGGCGCCCCGAAGGACAACACCTTCTGCTGGGCCAGGGCCACGTCGTAGGGCTCGGTCGACCCGTTGAGCTCGGCGAACGCCTTGTACTGCTGCCCGACGGTGATGGCGTCGGCGTCGGCCTGCTGCTGGCCCTGGCCGAGGAGCTCCGAGGTCTGGCTGCCTTGCCCGTTGAACGGGACGACCTTGATCTGGCGCCCGTAGAGCTGGAAGTTCTTGTTGAAGTAGTCGGCCAGGCCCTGGACGGTGCGGACGACGTCGGCCGGGCTGTCGAGGAATTGGGCGCCGCCGATCTGGGCCAGGGTCTGCTGGAAGCCGGGGTCGCTGGTCTGCCGGTAGGTCACGGTGATGGTGTTGCCGCTCACCCCCGGGGAGGTGGCCCCGCCGTTGTTGCCGGAGAAGGCGACGCAGGGTGGGGAGTAGGGGTCGCCGGTCACCTGGAGGGTCTTGCCCGGGCACGGACTGGCGGTGCCGCCGGCCACCTGTCCCGAGCTGCCCCCACTGGACGATCCTGCCGACCCCCCGGTGCCGCCCGATCCGGCGGTGCCGGTCCCGGCCGCCCCTGCCGTCCCGGTCTTCCCGGCGGCGCTGGTGCCGCCGGCACCCGATGACGAACCCACCGACTTGGTCTTGGTCACCGTCGTCTGCTGAGGGGCCACGCTGGGCACGAAGGCGGCCATCAGCGCGAAGGCCAGCAACAGGGCGGCCAGCGGGCCGTAGCCCTTGAGGAGCCGGAGCTCGCCCGGGGAGGTGGGCAGGCGCAGTTTGGATGTCCCGTTGGAGCCGGGGGTGGCGGCGGCGTCGGTCATAGGGTCGTCTCTCCGATACTCAGGCGTCGTCGGCGTTGTCGGACAAAATCCCAGGCGAAGGCGGCCAGCAGCAGGGCGAGCGCGGCCAGGCCGATCCACACCGCGGCGCTGCCGCCGCTACACGAGCCGCCGGAGGAGCTGAGGCTGGCGCAGGCCGAGGTCTTGGTGGTGGGCCCGAGCGACTGGGCGCCGGAGGGGCCCGAAGACGAGGCCGGGGTCGAGGATCCCGAGGTGGCCGGGGTCCCCGAGGTGCCGGGGATGAACGGGGTGCCGGTGTCGCCGGGGGTGAAGACCGGGGCGGCTCCGGAGGTATCCAACGGGCTGGAGTTGCCGGCCAGGCCGAAGCTCCCGAAGGCGTTGTGCGGGGGATCGTCGTTGATGTTGACGGCCGCGCCACCGAGGTTGACGTCGAGACCGCCCCCGCCGGCCGGGACCCCGAGGGCGATGTCGGCGATCGGCAAGCCGTCGTTGCCCAGCTGGCAGTTGGCGGCGATGATGGCCGCGTCGAGGGCGGTCCGGAACGGTTGGACCGAGGTCAGCTGGCTCCCGATCACCGCCGCCCCGAGCGCCGAGTTGTCGATCCCGATCGACAGCGGGGAGATCTTGGTGGTGGCGCCGTTGCCGTCATGGGAATTGGCGATCTGGGTGACCACCGGCATGGTGATGTGGAAACCGGTGGGGGACAGCGCGGTGTTGACGATGCCGATCACCGTGGCCAGCTGGGTGGGGGAGGGGGTGGGCAGCGCGACGCCGGCCACCACCACCGACCCCATGGAGAACGAGGCCGCCGAGGTGGCGGCCGCCCCTGACTGCTGGCTGGCCTCCCAGTGGAGGCCCTTGAGGACGACCAGACCGCCGAGCAACGAGATCTGGCCGACGTCGGCCGAGGAGCTGACGTCGCGGGTGTTGCCGCTGACCACCTGGGCCACCGCGTTGGTGTCCAGACCGGACATGTCCAGGGTGCCGGCCACATTGAAGTCGCCGCCCTTGGTGGTGGAGGTGGCCGACGGGGTCGGGGTCACCGACGCCTGTTCGACGCCGGCCCCGGCGCCGGAGCCGTTGAAGGTGCCGGCCACGGTAAGGGTCTTGCTCGGCGGGGCGGCGTTGTTCTCCAGGGCCACCGGCTGCGGGAGCTCCGAGGAGGTGACCGCCGGCGGCATGTTGCAGCTGGAGGTGGTGAGGATGGTGCCGATCACCCCGAGGTTGAGGGTCTGGGAGGTGGCTTTGGCCAGCGCCTGCTCGTACTCGGCGTTGGAGGTGGACAGGGTGACGGTGTAGCCCAGGCCCCCGGTGGACGGCACCAGGGCGAGGGCGGAGGCGGTGGCGGTGGAGGTGCCGGGGTAGAAGGTGGTGGTGTCGGCGGAGGCGCCACCGGGAGAGGTGGCGATGAGGGTCAGGCTGGTGGCGGCGAACAGCACCAGGGCCACCGCCGTGCGACCGTAATTACGGAGCCCCGACCCCCGTGATCTTCCCCCGAGTTGCGGTTCTCCGAGGCGCGATGCACGCATCAACGAGACTCTCCCCCTTACCCCAGGCAACGATTCCCCCCCAACTGTATCTACGGGTAGAACGCTCTACCTGTCGGTAACTTTTGAAATTGGCCTGATTTCCTGCCGAAGTGGAACCGGTTCTACTGGCCCCCCGGTGCCCGGTTCGGGGCCGGCTGGGGACCCCGCAACAGGCGCCCGGGGAACTCCCCGGTGCCGGCGTCGTGCTCCCTGACCACCGTGCCCGACTTCACCGTGGCGATATACCCCCGGGCCCGCTGAATCATGCGTTGCCCGGAGGCGGGGAGGTCGTAGACCAGCTC